>JAHHRX010000020.1 GCA_020025545.1 Oscillospiraceae bacterium
CGGACAGCTTATTTATTCTAGCACATCATCTTTGATTTGTCAAGAACTTTTTTCATCTTTTTTCAAAGTTTTTTGTGCTCGCTGTCCTCCCGGAGAAGCCGTTCATCAGACAGCTCGCATATAATACCAAAGGATTCGACGTTTGTCAACACTTATTTTTGCTTTTTTTGACATTATTTTCACAGTTCAATCTATTCCTACTTTTTAGATACAGAACTGCTGATATTTGCCAATGTTTCGGCAGTTTTCCGCCATTCTTCCCTTTGTTCTGAAATATCGCCCAAACTCACCATGCCGCAGAGCTTTCCGCCATTGGCCACCGGCAGTCTGCGAATCTGTTCCCTGCCCATGACCTCCGCCGCTGCCGCCACTTCCATATCCGGTGTGCCCACAACCAGCCGTCCGGTCATAATCTCACGCACGCTGGTTTTCTCCGGCGCTTTTTCAGATGCGATACAGCGGGTCACAATGTCCCTGTCCGTTACCATTCCGCAAATCCTGCCATCTGTGCTGCAGACCGGCAATGCGCCAATGTTATAATGGGCCAGCGTTCTTGCGGCCACCGCCACGCTTTCCTCCGGAGAAATACGGATCACCGATTCACTCATAATGTCTTTTACCTTCATAGCTTCACCTCCGAAGGGATTGTCGGCAGGATTTCGGCGCATTATACATTATATATAGAAAAAACAGCTGCCTTCCCATAAAGAAACAGCAGCTGTTCTTCTATTCATCAAACAAACTAAGCGTTGGGCACTTGAGCTTTCCGAAATCGTCCAGCGCATCCATGCCGATCAGCGTTGCTCCCATGCCTTCCAGCGCATAGGATGCTTCGCTGCCATCCCGGAAGCAGAACACACTGCTCCACCCATGTTGGAGATTGTGGACAGTGCCGCTCCATGTGCCGCCAGTTTCCATGGCGCATTGCGCCACGAAGGTTTTTGCCCCCAGAGCGTGTATCGCCCCATTGCGCAGAAGTGCCCGCTGCGCAGAAAAAGGCTGGTCGAAGTCTTCAAGGCTCACATATAGCATTCTCTGCCGCTCCAGCTTATCCTCCAGCTTATCCGCCACGATGCTGATAACCCTGCCGCCGTTTGCCAGACACTCCGCCTGTGCAATCCGATCCGATCCTCTGGCATTGCCGGAAATCAGTACATATCCCTGCTTTGCCGCCTGATATCCCACCATAGCCGCAAATGCACGGTTTTCGGGTGCAACCTCCCGGCTGCCTACCAGCGAAACCGCCTGCTGCCCCAAAATAGAAGCATCCCCTTTTGTCCAAAGGACACCGGGGCTTCCAAGGCCCAGTTTCTGTCGTAATCGCGGGGGATAATTCGGGCTGACTCTGGTAATGGGAACACAGCACATTTGCTTTCCCCGAATGAGATAGCGGTGCAAAAGTTCCCCATCCGACAGCAGTCCCACAATCCTGTGGGCCATTTCGCCCCGGTACCCCAATGCCAGCAGGCAATTTTCGGAAACCTCCATATCCTGTTTGGGGGCATCCATTCGGGTCATCCGTCCCGCCAGTGTTCTCAATTGATGCAGCGTCAGCGGTTTTCGCTGAGGATTCCCCAGGGAACTGGTCAGCAGCAGGAACCCCTCCTCCCGCCGGTTCAACGGAAACGCCTCTTAGGCAGCTTGGGTGCCTGCACGGTCTCCTCGGTCAGGATGCCGTCTACCCCCAGAACCACAGGCTGAATGGTATATTGAGAGTATTTTGCGATTTCATCCAGCTTGGCCTTTTCCGGGAAATTACCAATAATGGAATAGGCACTTCCCTTGCGCTTGGCTCTGCCGGTTCTGCCGATGCGGTGGACATAGTATTCATTTTCCTCAGGCACATCGTAGTTGATGACACAGTCCACATCATCCACATCGATGCCCCGGGATGCCACATCGGTTGCAATCAGAATGGGCAGCTTTCCGTCCCGATAGCGCTGCATAGTCTTTTCCCGCTGGCTCTGGCGGATGTCGCCATGGATGCACTCGCAGTCCATCCCCGCCCGCTGAAAATCATCGCAAAGGCGCTGACACATATGCTTTGTATTGCAGAAAATCATTACCCGCTCAAATCCCTGCGTGCGGATCAGCCGCAGGGCAGTCTCTGCCTTTTCCAGAGGTGTGACACGAATGCTGAACTGGTCAATGTCCGGGCGATCCTCCTGCTTGGGCTCCACGGTGATTTCCACCTCGTCACGCTGATACATCCAGGAGACCGTCATAACCTCCTGAGAAATGGTTGCAGAGAAAAGGCCCATATTTTTGCGGTTCTTGATTTTGTCAAGAATCTTGGTAACATCCTTGAAAAAGCCCATATCCAGCATGCGATCCGCCTCATCCAGCACCACCGTCTGAATACGGTCCAGACGGATATTCTTACGGTTATAGTGATCCATGAGCCGGCCGGGAGTCGCAACCACAATCTGAGGTTTCTTTTCCAGCTGCTTGATCTGACCGCCGATGCCGGCGCCGCCGTAAAGCACCGCCACCCGAATGCCCCGGTAATAGGTCAGCAATCCCCGCAGCTCATCGCCGATCTGAATTGCCAGTTCTCTGGTAGGTGCCAGAATCAGCCCCTGCACATCCTCGGATTCTGGGTTTACATGTTCAATCATCGGTATGCCAAAGGCAAAGGTCTTTCCGGTGCCGGTAGGTGCCTTGGCAATGACATCTTTCCACTCCATAAAGGGCGGGATAGCCTCTGCCTGAATGGTGGTAGGATAGCCGTAGCCCTTCTTTTCTAAAGCTCGAAGCATGGCATTTGAAAGACCAAGCTCTGCAAAAGTTATGTTTTCGTTCATGGGTGATCGTCCTTTTTCTTATATTCAATAATATATCAAGTATATTCTACCAGTTTTCTTTCCATTATGCAACGGGCAAATCCCACCTCCGGGGCGGGATATTTCCGGGAAGAATGCCGGAAACAGTGGACAAACGGGCAAAAATATGGTACTCTATGATATCATAGTATGGCTATGCGATAGGAGGATTCCAGAAAAAATGGGTAAACTAATCGTTATTGAAGGAACAGACGGTTCCGGTAAATCTACACAGTTTCAAAAACTGACAGAACATATTGCAGCAGACAACATTGCGTTTCAGAAGCTGGTATTTCCCCAGTACTCTGAGCCCAGTTCCGCACTGATCCGGATGTATCTGGGAGGCGAGTTCGGCTCCCGCCCTTCCGATGTCAACGCCTACGCCGCATCGGCTTTTTATGCTGTTGACCGCTACGCTTCCTTTAAAAAGGTATGGGGTGAGTGGTACGATCAGGGCGGTGTGATTCTCTCCGACCGCTATACCACATCCAACGCTGTCCATCAGGCTTCCAAGGAGCCAAAGGACAAGCAGCAGGAGTTTCTCAAGTGGCTATATGAATTTGAGTACGACAAGCTGGGGCTGCCCCGTCCTGATCTGGTGATCTATCTGGATGTCCCCACTTCCTTTACGGAGAAAATGCTCCGGAGCCGGGAACAGGCCACCAATACCCATGCAGATATTCATGAGCAGGATATGGATTATCTGGCCACCTGCCGGGAAACCGGCCGTGCGGCCGCAAAGTATTATAACTGGACCGTGATCGAATGTGTGAAGGACGGCAAAATGCGCAGCATCGAACAGATTCATCAGGAGATCTACGACCGTGTCCGGCAATGCCTGGAGGAATAAAATATGGTATATATGCTTCTCGGCACCGGTTTTGAAGAGACCGAAGCCATCGCTCCCGTGGATCTTCTCCGCCGAGCCGAAATTCCCGTGCTTACCGTTGGCCTGAACGGAAAAACCGTATACAGCAGTCACAATATCGGCATTGAGGCCGATATTACCGTCGGAGAAATGGATCTGACAGACTTATCCATGGTGATACTTCCCGGCGGACGGCAGGGCGTAGATTCCATCCGCAGCTGCAAGGAAGCCATGGAGGCGCTGCGCTTTGCATGGAACAACGGCAAATTCGTAGCCGCCATCTGCGCAGCTCCCACAGTGCTTGCAGATCTCGGTATCACCGACGGTAAAAACGCCACCTGCTACCCGGGATTTGAATGCGGCATGGGAAATGCCCGGATCATTGCGGATACCGCCTGCGTCCAGGATGGGAAGCTCATTACCGGCACTTCTGCCGGCTGCTCCATTCCCTTCGGTCTTAAGCTCATTGAAGTCCTGAAAGGCAAGCAGGCTGCCGATGCTGTTGCAGCGCAAATCGTAATCCACTGACAGGAGGTAGGTTTATGGACGATAAAAAAAGGAACAATCAGCCGGAAGATACCAGCTGGCTGGACGAAATACTGCAATCCTCCGATATCGGTGAGGAAATCACGGCCAATGAGCAGGCCATGGATGCCAACGGTCTGCGTGACATCGGGGACATGGAGCTGGAAAAGATCATGCAGGATGTCATCAGTGACGACTGGGATCTGGCTGATATTATTGAAGAGGCTCCTCCCATTCCCATTCACGATAATGAATACGGCGATCTGTCCGGTGAGGAAGGGAATCTTGTTTTCCCCTCTGACCCTGACGAAAATGCTTCCGGTGAAGCAGCAGACGAGGAAGAATATATGGATACAAAGCGGAAGGTACGGCCTAAGCGCAAGGATGGCTACGGTCTTTGGGGACTGCCCCATATTGCCTCCACGATTATCGGACTGGCTCTGATTTTATTTGTAGGTCTCAATCTGGGACGGCTCGTTTGGGTCTGTGCTACGGATGTTCTGGCTTTTGGCCGGGAGGATCAGGTCGTGTATGTGACCGTTAGCGAATCCGATGATCTGGATTCCATTGCACAGAAGCTTTATGATACCGGTCTGATTCGTTACAAGCAGCTCTTTAAGCTCTATGGTCAGCTGTCAAATGCTGAAAAGAAGGTCAGCCCCGGCACCTATAAGCTCAATACTCTCTTTGACTACCATGCGTTGGTAAGCGGTATGAATACCAACTCCTCCTACCGGGAAACCGTTACGGTAGCAATTCCCGAGGGCTTCAGCTGTGCGCAGATTTTTAAGCTTTTGGAGGAAAAGGGCGTCTGCACCGCTTCCGCGCTGGAGGAGTACGCCGCAAATAACGACTTTAACGACTACTGGTTCCTGAAAGATATTCAGCGTGGCAACAAGTATGCGCTGGAAGGTTTCCTCTTCCCGGACACCTACGAGTTCTACACCAATGATACCCCCAAGCGTGTGTTCATCAAGTTCCTCAATCGTTTTTCCAATGTTTTCACCGACGAAATGCAGTCCTATATCGAAAAGATCAACAAGGAGCTCACCGCCAAGATGAAGAAAAACGGCTGCAGCAGTGAATACATTGAAAGCCACCAGATGACAGTCTATAAGGTCATCACCGTGGCCTCCATGATTGAAAGGGAAAGCGCCAACAGCGGTGAAAACTACAGCATCGCATCCGTTATCTACAACCGTCTGACAAATCCCGACTATCCCTACCTCAACATCGATGCCACCATCATCTATGCTTTGGGCGGCAAGACGGAACTGACAGAAGCAGACCTGCAAGTTGACAGCCCCTATAACACTTATAAGTATAAGGGACTGCCTCCCGGAGCCATTTCCAACCCCGGTCTGCTGAGTATTCAAGCCGCCCTCTCCCCCGCAAAAACAGATTTCTACTACTATGCACTGGATCCTGCAAAGACCGAGCATCATTTCTCCAAAACGCTCAAGGAACATCAGGCGTTCCTTGACAGTCTCAAAGGGTGAACCTATGGCTAAATTAGAACTGCTCAGCCCTGCCGGAGATATGGAACGACTGAAAATGTCCGTTCTCTACGGCGCAGATGCCGTTTATCTGGCAGGCACCGCCTTTGGTATGCGCTCCTTCGCCGGGAATTTTTCCCCGGAGGAGCTGCCTGAGGCTGTGGCCTATGCCCATGAACATGGGGTAAAGGTCCATGTAACCGTCAATACCATGCCCCGCAATGACGAGGTGTGTGATCTCCCCGCTTACCTTGCCCAGCTGGACGATGCCGGTGTGGACGCTCTGATCCTTGCAGATCTGGGTGCCTTCACTCTGGCAGGCAAATATGCCCCCCATTGCCAGCGGCACATTTCCACTCAGCAGTCCATCGCCAACTATGAATGTGCTCAGGCGTGGTTCGATCTGGGTGCCCAGCGAGTGGTTTTGGCCCGGGAGCTGGGACTGGAGGAGATCCGGCAGATCCGGCAAAAAACCGATCCCAAGCTGGAAATCGAAACCTTCGGTCACGGTGCTATGTGCGTCAGCTATTCCGGCAGATGCCTCCTCAGCAACTATATGACCGGACGGGATTCCAACCGCGGTGCCTGTGCCCAGCCCTGCCGCTACCAGTATGCTCTGATGGAGGAAAAGCGCCCCGGGGAATACTTCCCCGTCTTTGAGGACGAAAAGGGCACCTACATTATGAACTCCCGGGATATGTGCATGATCGATCATCTGGACGATCTCATGGATGCCGGTGTTGACTGCATCAAGATTGAAGGCCGCGCAAAATCTGCCTATTATGCCGCCATTGTCACCGGCGCATACCGTCATTGCATCGATGCTGTAGCCGCAGGGGAGCCTGTCGATCCCGTCTGGCGTGACGAGGTAGATCATGTCTCCCATCGTATTTACTCCACCGGCTTCTATTACGGCCAGCCGGGACAATATACCGAGCATTCCCGGTACATCCGCCAGTGGCAGATCTGCGCTGTCGTGGAGAACTGCGATGCCAACGGTATGGCGCTTTGCAGTCTGCGCAATAAGTTTGCACAGGGCGATACTCTGGAGCTGGTAGGGCCGGATATGCGCCCCTTCTCCATTACCGTGGGCGGTATGCAGGACCTTGAAGGTCAGGCTTTAACAGAGCCTCGCACCCCGCAAATGAAATTCACCCTGCCACTTCCCAAGCAGGTTCCGCCCCTTTCCATTCTTCGCAGAAGTGTGGATCTGTCTGCAAAATAAGATTTTCACGCCGGAGCGTTTTCTCCGGCGTGTTCTTATTTGATAAAAAGGAAAATACCCCCTTTACAAACAGTGCAATCCTTGCTATAATAGTTTGGCTGTAGAGCAAATGCGCCGGTGGCTCAATGGATAGAGCATCGGATTCCGGTTCCGAGGGTTGGGGGTTCGAGTCCCTTCCGGCGTACCAAAGCAAAATAATCCGAATCTGTTCTTCCCTGCGGGAGATGGGTTCGGATTATTTTATTTATCTAAGATTTGAAAAGCCCACCGCCAAGCCTGATATAGCCTGCTGTCTTCTTTTATACAGGCAGGAAAGAGGCTTCGCAAAACAGCCCCGGTTTTCATGGTTTTGAGAGAAAGAGCTTTGACCTTCCTTTGCGTGAACAAGAGCGCAAACGGACGGAAACCGTCATACAAAACGCGCCGGATGCGATCCAAAGCGGATACCTCATTGGGGGTATCCGCTTTTTGTTGTCATTTTCGGGATTTATCGGTTTTCGGTTGTCTTTTTTCACTGTCTGTGATATAATTCATGAAAATAGAGCATATTTATGACTGATCCGGCAAGGGAGGATTCATTATGGAAGCAAATCGCAGTTTCCGCACTTCTTTTAACGGTTTTAACCGGGAGGATGTGGTGCATTATATCGAATACATGAACACCAAGCACACCAACACCCTGAACCAGCTGAAAAACGACAATCAGGCACTGACGGAGGAGCTTGCCCGGCTGCGGCAGCAGATGGCGTCCCCCGCAGAAGATCCCCGTCTGGCGGAGCTTGCAGAAAAGTGTGAGGCTTTGGAAAGTGAAAACGAAGCACTGACGCAGGAGCTGGCTGATGTCCGGGAGCAGCTTTCCCAGACAAAGAACGACAATGCTGCGCAGCAGATTGCCGATCAGGAATTAGAGGCTTATCGCCGTGCCGAGCGGGCCGAGCGTGCCGCTCAGGAGCGGGCACAGCAGATCTATCAGCAAGCCACCGGCACTTTGGCAGATGTAACGGCTCAGGTTGACGATGTTGCCGGTGACTTCAAGGCGCTTTCCGACCGTCTTAACGACCAGATGGCCGAGATGCAAACCTTGGTTCTGCGGAGCAAGGATGCTCTGGCCGATGCCGCTGCAAAGATGTACGCCATTCGCCCTGCCGATTCTGAATAAAATATCATTTTAAGAAGCGCATACGCACTTGTATGCGCTTTCTTTCTTCTTTGGAGGAAATCATGCAAGTTTTCAAACCTTCCTACTATACCGATTTTCGCTGCACCGCCGCCCACTGCCCTGACCCATGCTGCAAGGACTGGGACATTGAGGTAGATGCTAAAACCGCTTCCCTTTACCGGGGACTGGATACCCCCCTTGGAGAACGCATCCGTAAGGCCCTATACGAAGACCCTGAATACGGAACCTCCATCCGTCTGCAAAACGGCCGCTGTCCCTTCTGGCAAAAAGATGGGCTTTGCGGCATCCAGACAGAGCTGGGAGAAGATGCCCTCTGCCATGTCTGCAAAACCTTTCCCCGGCTTCAGCATGACTTTGGCAGCTTTCTGGAACTGGGTCTGGAGCTTTCCTGTCCCGAAGCCGCACGGCTGATTCTCACCGCAGATCATCTGAATCTGGAAGCAGAAGAAGTCCCCGGCGGCAAAGCGCCCCAATATCATGAAGAATTGATGGAGATTCTTCTCCCCGCCCGAAAGCAGGCCCTTGCAATTCTTTCTGACACTGCACGCCCCGTAAGCGATGCGTTGGTGCTGCTGCTTTATTACGGTTACCAGACCCAGACTGTTCTGGACGGCGGGGACGCTCCTGCGTTTAATCCGGAAGAAATTTTGCAGGCGGCAAAGCAATTTGCTGTCAGCGCCGATCCGGCTCCCCTCTTGTCTTTTCTGGGAGAGCTGGAAGTTCTGACCCCCCAATGGCGTGAGCGGCTCTCCAGCCCGCTGTCAATCCCCAAATGGTCTGAGGGCATCCGCAATCTTGCGCAGTACGGTGTGTTGCGATACTGGCTTCAAGCGGTGTCCGATTATGATCTGGTGTCCCGGGTAAAGCTGGTGATCGTGTTCTGCCTCACTGTCGCATACCTGGGCGGTGATCTCATTTCCACTGCCCAGCTTTTTTCAAAGGAAATTGAAAACGATTCCGATAATGTGGACGCGATTCTGGACGGTGCTTACACCGCCCCTGCCTTGACGGACGATAAATTACTGGCTCTGCTGCAGTATACCGGTCAGTAACTTTTCCTAGAACAAACACTCATCCGGAGGAACCACGGGTTAACCGTGATTCCTCCGGATATTTTTTACGATTACGATATCGCATACGATATCGCAAAACCTGATTTGTAACAAGCATCTGACAGAGGGCTTGCTGTTATATGGCTGGTTGCAGCTGCGCCGGTCCGGCCTGCGACCGCTTTCGCTTGTTCACCATACCCATTCCATTCAGATCGGAGGACGGATTCAGCGCCCCCTCTGGTTCCAACAGGTACAAGCATGTCCGGCAAAGTCTTCACCTTGATGCTACGCTGTCCCAGCGTCCTGCGCTCCGCTGCACGCTTAACCGCAAAGTCTAAACGCTTCCACAGCACCCCGTTTTTGTACAGCATTTTATCTTTCAAATTCCCATACAAAAATACCGTTATACTCGTTCATGAAGGTTTCCTATACGCATTTAAAGAGCAGTCCTGATGATCTTAAAACAAGGCAGCGATACGCATTCCGGTACCCTTCAAAATGTTGATTTCCCTTTCGTTTTTGTATTCAGTAACTGAAAGATTGCAAATGCAAGCATGCAATATCCACAGAATAGTTTTCCCGGGAAATAGCTGCCCTGCATTTACACTCCAAAACGCTATACGGCGAATGTATAATTATGCAATCTCCGTGCCACAGTGTTACCGCTTACAGAAGCTATCCACCGTCATTTTCCGGGAGCAAAAGATCCTTTGGCCGTTTCCTTTTCCGTCTGTGCGTACCTGAAATTGCGCTTACTACAACCGTCCGCCGCAAAACTTCCTCCTTTCCGCTGCATAAACAGCAGCTTATATATGCATTATTTACGGCAAACGCAGCCTTATTCCCGGGCAGAAAAATGAACGGCCTCATGTTCTCAGATTGCTGAATTATTTCTACTCTATGCTTAAATTTGTTATGTATTGTACGATTATTGTCGGCTAGCGCAAACATTTTACAAAGCTTTTTCACGGATTGATTGTAAAATACAAGTCATAGATTTTTCTCCAGCGCAGCAGTGTAACGCATCTTCAGACCGTTTTTGCATTCGGTGTATTCTTTTGTTTACATAATTTTGAATTCAAGCATTCCCTGCCCGTGACAAAACCGCATTCAGAAAGTTCGTGGAAATTTTTCAATGGCGAAGGCGCTCTAAATCTATGGGTTTTCAGACAAGCATTAGCTCCTTCGGATGCATAAAAAACCAAAATCCCATTTTTTCGAAAACCATTTTTGAATTTATGCACATTTTTTATAAAACTTATTGAGCAAGTCTGTGCAGATCAACAATCTTTTCAGCTGAATAAACACATTCAGATGGCGTGCTATTGACAAAATACGCGGGATTGTGTACTCTTAAGAAAAAGATGCATACCGAGTTTGGTTGCGTTACAAACCAACCATTCATTTTACGAATAAATGTAACCCCTTACAATAATCCAGATAAGCACATGAATTGTTATTTCGGTTAACCCGATATTATATAACCGCTGCTGAGATTCCATATGTATTTCACCGTCAGCGGAGAAGGAGACATGTTATGTACGCACTGCTTGATTGGGACGGAACCTTGCGTGATGATGCTACACTGTTTTGTTGGGAGGACTATCTGGTTCGTATCGGTGTGATTGACAACACAGTTATATTAGAGCGTGAGCGCCTCCGCCACGAATATCGTCAGGGAAAATTAAGCCATGACGATTTGTCACGGGAGGCATGCGTTACATATCTGAGCGCATTGGCCGGAATGCCCCGCAAACAGTATTTTTCTCTGATTGATTCCTATATATCGGAGGATTGCAGGCATTTTTCTCCCCATACCGAGATTCTTTTCCGGTGGCTGAAAAAGCATAACATTCAGCCCATTGTTGTTTCCGGCGCGCCCCATGATGTTATTTCCCGGTATTTTCAAAAGTTTAATATCACGCAGGCATACGATTTTGTCTGTGAGTTCAAAGATGAAAAGCTGTCCCCTGTTTTCGTGGGCAGCGGAGGGCACGATAAGCAAAAAATTGTGGAGTACTGTCAGGCGCAGTGGAACGAGCCGCCTGTACTTGCCATGGGCGACTCTGCTTCCGATGTGCCCATGCTGCGAGCCGCTCAATTGCCTATCATAGTAGGAAATGCTCTACGCAGCCAATTCCCCGATGCATTAGTTCTTGATTACACCGCTTCCAGCGCCGATAAACTGGAAACGTATTTAGCAGAAGCTGAAAAAGCTGTTTTAGATAAAGTGTAAATTGCTAAGCAAATGGAGGAACAGTTATGAAAAAGCGCAGATTATATGTACTGTCGGTTGATGCACTGGTCACAGAGGATTTAGATTTTCTGAGGCAGCTGCCCGCCTTTGGTTCGATCCTGAAGGACGCTGCCGTATCGGAGAATATCATTTCCATTTATCCGACCCTGACCTACCCCATCCACACGACCATGATGACCGGTGTTTATCCGGATCGCCATCATGTATACAATAATGAGATTTTTACAAAGTCCGAGGGGCGCCTGCCCTGGTTCCGGAGCTGTAAATGTTTCGATTCTGACGTAAAAAGCGTTGTAGAAGCCGCCAAGCAGGCCGGATATACAACAGCTGCCATCTCCTGGCCCGTAACTTCGGATATAGATATTGACTGGCATCTTCCTGAAACCTGGGTATGGGACGGAGACAATCAGGCAATGTATGACGCATTCGTCAAAGCCGGTGCAAAGCCCGAATTCCTCGATGAATTCTGGGATGACTATTGCAGAGGATTGACCGGACTTGGCGAGCCTTACTTCAGTCTGGCCGCCCACGGTGCAACCCTTGCCGCAATTCGTAACCACCAGCCTGAGGTCATTTTCGAGCACCTGTCAATGGTTGATCACACACGCCATTCCTGCGGTGTATTTGCAAAGCAGGTCTATCAGGATGCCTATCTGGAAGCCGAAATGATGCTGCACGAAACATTGGAAGCCATGCGTGAAGTCGGTGTTCTGGACGAAACGACCATCGTAATTACAAGTGACCATGGTCAGACTCCCGTCAATCGCCTGATTGCTCCCAATGTACTGCTATGCAGAGACGGTCTGCTCCAGGTAGATGCAGAAGGCAATGTAAGCAGCTACAAAGCCTGCTTTATGTCTTCCGCACATAGCGCACAGGTATTTCTTTCCGATCCGGACAATGATGAGCTGAAAGCAGAGGTATATCGCCTTCTTTGCGCTTATCGTGACAGTGGTGAAGCCGGAATCGCAAAGGTATTTACAAAAGAGGAGGTGAAAGAGCAATATCATCTGGATGGTCCGTTTTCCTTCGTTGTGGAAGGCGAAGCAGACTGCTCCTTCAGTAACAATGTTACCGGAAAATTGTGTTTCAGTGCAGACAACAGCGATTATAAGTATAGTGTGGCAACACACGGTCATTTGCCCGAAACCGGGCCGAAACCTGCAATGGTTTTTAGCGGCCCCGGAATTCGCAAGAATGTGCATCTGGATGGTATGCCGATCGTAGACGAAGCACCGACTCTGGCGGCGCTGCTGGGCATCAGCATCGGCAAGCCGGACGGCCGGGCATGGACGGAATTGCTTTTGGAGGATAACACATGAATAAGAAATTGCTTGTAATATCCATCGATTCGCTGGTAAATGAAGATCTTGAAATTATGCAGACAATGCCTGCTTTTCATGAAATTATCGAACAGTCATCCATTGTGCACAATGTAACATCTACATACCCCACGCTCACACATTCCATTCACACGAGCATTTTGACCGGCTGTTACCCGCAGCGTCATAAGGTCATTCACAACGAACAGTTTTTTCCCTATCAGCGTCCAATGCCCTGGTTCCAGGAAGCAGAACTATGCAAGGCTAAGCCAATGCCTGTTTTTGCGCAGGAAGCCGGAAGAACCGTTGCCTATGTCTACTGGCCCGTGACTCTGGGAGCCAAAGCTGACTGGAACCTGCATCGCGGCGGTATTCACGCAAAGACAGCGGATCTGCTAAATACTTTGCGGGAGCGGGCAACGCCGGGACTGTTTGATGAGGTCTATCCCTATACCGCGGAATGCTTTGATATGGAAGACCATTACTGCGGTGACGACAGCTTTTGCTGCAGGGCAGTTTCCTATCTGATTGAGAAGTATGCACCGGATGTGATTTATACGCACCTTGTTCTCATCGACCACGCCCGACATGTGTGTGGCGTTCACGGGGAACACATTGGAAAGTGCTACGCTTTTCTGGACAGAGAAATTCAGCGAATACTGGATGCCCTGCACAAAACCGGCCTTTATAGCGATACGATCATTGCAATTTGCAGTGACCATGGTCACTTGGATATTGACCGTGTCGTTTCAATAAACCGGTTCCTGAGAGACCATAGCCTGCAGACAGCCGACGAAGCCGGCAATATCCAGTCCTACGAAGCATATTGCCACTCCTGTTCCCTTTCCGCTCAGATATATGTTAAAGATCCGCAGCGAGAGGAAGAAGTCAGACAGCTTCTTTGGGACAACCGCCGTTTGCTGGGAATCAGCGAAATTCTCAGCAAGCAGGAATGCATCAGCAGGTACCACACAGACGGCGATTACGCCTTCATGATTGAAACCGACGGCCGCAGTTCTTTCTCTGCAATGCCGAATTTCCCGCTGATCACCCCCACTGACAACTCTGATTATCGCACCAGTAAAGCAACACACGGGCATCAGCCGGAGCGCGGTCCTCAACCCTGCTTTGTGGTTCGCAATCCCTTTGCCAATGGTAAAGTTTCAATCGCACACGGCAAAATCGTGGATCAGGCCCCCACTCTTGCAGCTCTTGCAGATATTCCTATGAGCGGCTGCGACGGAAGCCCGATCCGGGAATTGACCGACCTTTGCGTTTGATGAGTAAGACTATACATTTAAGAAACAGGAGAGCTCAAAATGGAAGTAACCTTAAAGAACTTAACAAAGGTATTTGATGATTTCACTGCCGTTGATCATGTTAATCTTACAATTCCTGACGGCAAGCTGACCGGTCTGCTGGGTCCCAGCGGCTGCGGCAAATCCACCACACTTTATATGATTTCCGGATTGCTGAATGCATCGGAAGGACAAATAATGTTTGGCGATCGCGATGTAACAACCCTTCCTCCCGACAAGCGTAATATCGGTCTGGTGTTCCAGAACTATGCACTTTATCCGCATATGACTGTGTTCGATAACATTGCTTTCCCTCTCGGCAACAAGCCGAGAAGCGAGCGGCCGAAAAAAGCGCAGGTAAAAGAAGCCGTTGAAAAAGTGGCCGAGCTGGTGCAGATTCAGGATCTCCTGAAGCGTAAGCCTAAGGAACTGTCCGGTGGCCAGCAGCAGCGTGTTGCCATCGCCCGTGCCCTTGTAAAAAAGCCCGATCTTCTCCTGCTGGACGAGCCTCTGAGTAACCTGGATGCGCGTCTGCGTATGGAAATGAGACAGGAAGTGCGGAGAATCCAGCTTGAGTCTAAGGTTACAACCGTATTCGTTACACACGATCAGGAAGAAGCCATGAGTATCACCGACAGCATTGTGCTGATGCGCAACGGCGTTGTGCAGCAGGTTGCCGGTGCCCATGAGATGTATATGTCCCCCAGCAACGAATTTGTCGCTTCCTTTATGGGAAATCCGCCCATTACGATTTTTGATGTAGAAGTCAAAGACGGTGTTGTGTATTTCGCAGACGGACAGACTTATGAATTTCCCGATCGTGCCGACGGCAAATACCGGCTGGGCATTCGTCCTGAGGCATGGAAAAAGGGCACTAAGCTCGGCAGCCGGATTGAGCATGTAGACCTGCGCGGACAAGATCAGGTAATCACATTCACCTTGGGAAATACCACTGCCAAGGCTGTGATCGATGCGGAAAGCGAAGCCATGATCGGAGAAGAAATGTCGTTTGACCTGCGCAGGGGACGCTGCTGCTTCTTTGACCCCGAAACCGGTGTACGTCTATGAAAGGAGAAGGCATGATGTCTAAATTCCGAAGCAGAAAGGAACGGCAGCCGAAATCCCGGCTTGTAACTACCGCAGACGGCCGCCTTTTGAACCGTTCCGCAGCAGGTTATCTATATTTGCTGCTCCCTGTTGCATTTCTTGCGGTTTTTCTGCTCTATCCAACCATTATGGCATTCCGCATGGCATTTTATGAGAAGTACGTATTCATCCGCCAGCTCGGCAGCGGCTTTGGTTTGTCGGCATTTAAATATGTATTGCACGATAAAACCTTCTGGCTGGCCGCAAAGAACACCGCTATTCTGATTCTCGTAGCATTGCCCATCACAGTCATATTGTCTCTGGGCTGCGCATTGCTGATTAACTCCATCAAGAAGCTGCGCGGACTTTTCCAGTCAGTTTATTTTCTCCCCTATGTTACTTCCACAATTGCAATCGGTACTGCCTTCAAGTGGCTGTTTCACTCCGAATATGGCTATTTGACATGGTTTCTGAATCTTCTGGGCATTGAATCGAAGGCGTGGCTGACGGATTCCAACCTGGTGATCTGGACCTTGGCTGTATTTTGCATTTGGAACGGACTTGCCTATAAAATCATCCTTTTCCTGGCGGGACTGCAGAAAATCGACACAGAAGTCTACAAAGCCGCCAAGATGGACGGCGCAAGCAGCTTCCGTACTCTGCGAAAGATCACCCTTCCCCTGCTGACTCCGACGACCTGGATGGTCAGTATCATGTCCCTCATTTATACCGCAAAAACCTACGGCGAGGTATACTCGCTGTTCGGCGGCGGTTCTGCCGGTGTCGGCAACAACGCAATCACCATGGTGTATTACATCTACTATCAGTTCAAAGAACGCAAGATGGTCAATTACGCTGCTGCTGCCGCAATTCTGTTCCTGGCTGTAATCCTGCTCCTGACCGCAATTCAGCGAATTGTGTCGAAGAAGTTCACGCACTATGTATAAGGGAGGACTTAGGATGGCTAAAGCAAATTCTCACGAAATCCGTGTAAAGGACGGTCGTCTGGTTGCCCTGAATGTGTTGAAATATGCAATTTTGACACTTGGCGCCTTTATTATGATGTTCCCGTTTCTTTGGATGGTTCTAACTTCCTTTAAGAGTCTGGATGAAGCAATTGCAATTCCGCCGAAGTGGTTTCCCTCCTTGCTTCGCTGGGAAAACTACCAACACGTTTGGACACTGGCTCCTTTTTCCCGTTACATCATTAACACTGTAATTTGCTGTGTGCTGCACGTTGCGGGAACCGTTTTGCTTTCGATTTTCGGCGCATACGGATTTTCCATGTATGAATTCAGGGGCAAAAAGATCCTGTTCGCTATTTTCCTTGCAACCATGATGGTCCCCGGCGAGCTGCTGATCATTCAGAACTACATCACCATCAGCAAGCTGCATTTGATCGATACCTTTGCAGCAGTCGTACTGCCGACATTTGCCAGCGGCTTCTATATTTATATGCTGCGTGAACATTTTATGCAGATGCCTCCCGCTCTGTATAAATCGGCAAAAATGGACGGTACCAGTAACCGGCGTTTCCTGTGGAAGATTATGGTTCCCATGAACAAGAACGTTATCGCCACAATTGCAATCCTTTCGTTTGTAAGCCAGTGGAACGCTTTTCTGTGGCCAAACCTCGTCACACAGACAAGCAAAACCCAGCAAATTTCTACCGGTTTGATCGCATTCCAGTCTGCAGCAAGTTCCAATGTTCAGTATCTGATGGCCGGCTCCTGCATTATGCTTGTCCCCATGGTGCTGTTCTATATTATTTTCCGCAAGCAGATTCTGGAAGGTGTTGCCGGCGGCACAGGCATTAAAGGCTAAGCCTTTGTGTAATAAAATATAGAAAAAGGAAGGAAAAAAGAAATGAAACGTTTACTCTGCATGATGCTCGCGCTGGTAATGGTGTTCGCACTTGCTGCTTGCGGCAAGAGTGGTACCACTGAGGAAACCAGTGACCTGTTCCCCACATTGGACGAACCTATTACCATTACCTTTTGGCATTCCGTTGCAAATGAGGATGTGTTAAATAACTTCCTGGAAGTGATTGATACATTCAACAACACCGTTGGTAAAGAGAGCAACGTTAAAGTTGATCTCGTGCAGTATCCCAGTGCTGCAGATCTGCACACCGCAGTAACCGGTGCTATCATGTCCAACACCGCGCCTAACATTGTTATGGGCAACTCCATTTACACTGTTGACTATGTGTCTGCTGATGCTCTGATCGACCTTGGACCGTATATGAACCATGAAAAATACGGCATCAACATGGACGATTACTATCCCAGCTGGCTAACCAACTGCAACAGCTACGACGAAAAGGGTACCTACTTTGCACTCCCCTGCCTGTGCTACAGCGAAACCATGTACTACAACGTTGATTTCTTTAAAGAGCACAACCTGACCGTTCCTACCACCTGGAAGGAAGCTGAAGAAGTTTGCAGAAAAGCAAGTGCAATTCTCGGCAAGGGCGCCCTCGGCTGGGATAACGCTGCCAAGATGTTCTGCACTCTGGTTACCCAGTCCGGCGTCGGCTACACCACCCCGAGAGGCGAACTGCTGTTTAACAAGGATCTGGATACCGCACTTGCTCCCGTCAAGAAATACATCAGTCTCGTTCAGGAAGGCGTGTTCCGCACCCCCGGCGACAGCTTCTATTTCTCCGGCCCCTTTGCAAATCAGGAAATCCCCATGTACATCGGTTCCGGTGTTGAAGGTGTGTACATCGATATGAAGATTGATCCCAACAACAAGTTCCAGTGGGATTGCGCACCTGTTCCTCAGCTGGAAGGCGGCCAGAAGACAACCTTCTGCGAATCCAACCTGCTCAGCATCGTCAACAAGGGCAACGATGAAGCCGCTGCCAAGCAGCATCTCGCTTCCTGGATCTTCCTCAAGTACTTTGAAAGTGAAGAAGCCGTTAAGAAGATGGCGACTGTAGGCGCATATCTTCCCATTCTGAAGTCTGTCGCTAGCGATCCCGAATGGCTTGCTCAGGCTTCCCCCTCTCAGAAGTGCAGCGTAACACAGATGGATTCCTTTACCCCGTTCTACGGCTTTGACAACGGCAAGTTTATGTCCTCCGCTCTTTACTCCGATGTGAAGATCAACATGGAGTCCGTTCTTGCCGGCAGCATGCAGCTGCAGGAAGCGATTGACAGTCTTCTGAATCTTTACGGAAACTAAATAAATCAGGCGCACAATAAGCGCTAACTTTTACGGGTGCGCTGCAAACCAGCGCACCCGTATTTGTGATCATGCTGACTTTATAGAATGATGGGGCGTTAGAATGCAGGACAAACATATATTCTTTTTTGATATTGATGAAACGCTGCTGGTTCATAAAACATGGGAGGTTCCGGCATCTGCTTTACGGGCAATTACGCTTCTGAAAAAGAACGGTCATCTTGTTTATGCCTGCACAGGCAGAAGCACAAGTGAGATGGATAATGTCCGGGAACAGTTGCAGGCATGTCCGCTGGATGGCTGCATCTACACAGGCGGTGCGCAGACCATAGTGGAAGGGCAAACAGTCCGTTTGGTACTGCCGCCGCCGGATTATATGGAAAAAGTACTGCGTGTATTGCAGTTAGAAAATATACCTTTACGGTGGCAAACAGAAGAAGAATCCTATTTCCTGACACCGCCGACACCGAAAAAGTGTCAGGACATGGTCGACATTTTTGGCACCTGCCCGCAGTGGCGTGTCTGGAATAAAGAACCGCTGGTGCGTATCGTTACCTATTTGACAGATGAACAGGCGCAGACCCTGCAAAACTTTGCACCCCAGCTGCGTGTGAACGC
Source organism: Oscillospiraceae bacterium (assembly GCA_020025545.1). Classification (GTDB taxonomy): domain Bacteria; phylum Bacillota; class Clostridia; order Oscillospirales; family Oscillospiraceae; genus Faecousia. Next base: position 18,939 of record JAHHRX010000020.1, read on the forward strand.
AGTTGGTTACGGTGTCGTGAATATCACCGGGAAAGCTGCACTGAAATCGCTTGCTATGCTGGCCGAGGCAGAACGGCGGGGTATCCCTCACTGCAACACGGTTGCCTTTGGTGACGGTCCTATCGACTGTGATATACTGCAGGCCGCCGGAATCGGAATTGCCGTTGGAAACGGCGACGAAGTTGCAAAACAGGCTGCGGATTATGTAACGGATGCCGCAGACCAAGACGGGATTTACAACGCATGTGTCCACTTTGGCTGGATTTAGGAGGTAAATGATGAAACATATTGTAATTGCGGATCAGGAATGTCCCGCAGAAACATCCAAAATTGCCCGAGCCTATGGCGTGGGACTGGAGTGCACCACTTTCTACGATACGAATTATCTGGAGGAACACCCCAACGGTATTGCACAGTATCTGCAGACAATCGGCAATTTCCCGTATCTGTCCATGCACGGTCCCTTTACCGGGCTGTCTACCGGAGTGCGTGACCGTCTGATTCGTGCGGTTACCATGCGCCGTTATCTGGAAGCGTGCGAAACTGCCCGGAAGCTTGGAGTGCGGGACATTGTGATCCACAATAATTACTATGACTATTGCGCCCCGCGTAATGTGTGGCGTGAAAACACAAAGGCTTTCTTTGCCGATCTGCTGGAAGCCATTCGTGACTATGATGTCCGTTTTCATATTGAAAACACTCTGGAACGAGACGGCGAGCTGATTGCCGAAATCATTCAGAACGGAGGGAGTCCCAAGCTTTCCATGTGTCTTGATGTCGGACATGCTCACGGAATGGCCAGGGACGCCATGCCCCCGCTGGAATGGATTAGCAGCTACCGGGACATGATCGGTCATGTGCATCTGCATAATAATCACGGCCAGCGGGACGAGCACAACAATCTCCAAAACGGAACAATTCCCATGGAGAAAGTGCTTGAAGCACTGGAACTTTACGCCCCCGATGCCAACTGGTGCATTGAATGCGGTCTCCCCCATCAGGACGTTACCGAGTCCCTGAATTATTTGGTATCGCTGGGATATCTTAAAAAGAAGGAGAAGTGCTGTGAATAATAAAGTTGCTATCTTTGACATGGACGGAACACTTCTGGAGTCGATGTACTACTGGTATAACGCCCCCCGGGCAGTGCTGGAAAGTATGGGAATCCTGCCGGACAGCAATCAAGCCGATGCTCTGGACAAGGCAGGCTTTTCCGCTATCGGGAAATACGCAGTAGAGCAGTTCAATCTCCCGTGTACCCCGGAGGAATTCTCCTGTGCAATGGATGACTGGGTGCTGAAAAGATATGCAGATGCCGTCTTGCCCCGTCCCGATGTGCCCCAGTATCTGAAAAGTCTGAGCGAACGGAATATAAAATGTGTACTGCTGACTGCCAGCAAAAAGCCGTTTATTGATGTTATGTGTCAGCGCTTTGACTTTGGAAAATACTTTTCCGCCTGCTATTCTGCCCACGATCTGGGCATCGAGAAAAGCAATCCCGAAATTTATAATGTCATTTTTAACGATTTCAGCTGCACCGCTGCGGACTGCATCCTTTTTGAAGACTCCGTGTATTCTGTGGAAGCAGCCCGTGCCGCCGGTATTCCGGCCGTCGGAATTCTGGATCTGCTGTATCCGAAAAATTACGCCCGCCTCTGTGCTGCGTGCAGCCGTACAATATTTAACTATCGTGAACTTCTGGAACACGATGTATTTTAATTCGAAATATGGAGGGCAGTATGAAAAAAAGATTGATTGTGTTGTCTATTGATGCAATGATTGAAGAGGATCTAAAATACCTGCAAGAGCTCCCGCATTTTCGCAGAATTCTTGACGATGCATCTGTGGTTAAGAAAATGTATTCCACCTATCCGACGCTGACTCACTCTATTCATACCAGCATCCTTACAGGATGCTATCCGGGACACCACGGCGTAATTAACAATGAGCTGTTTATGCCCGGTGTGCCGAAAGCTCCTTGGTATGAAGAATCCTCGCTGTGCAAAGCAAAAACACTTCCGGAGGAAGCAAAAGCATACGGATACCGCACCGCCTACATCTATTGGCCGGTAACCCTCCATGCAGATGTTCCCTGGGTGCTTCATCGTGCTTTTATCCATACACCGGTAGAAAATGCGGAGCAGAATGTGGAAGAGCGGTCTACACCGGGTCTGTATAAGCGGCTGCAAAAAGTGCTGGCTCCAACATGGAAGATGCCCCACTACGAAGGCGGCGACATGTTCTGTGCACTGGCCACAGAGGCACTGATACGGGAAGATCAGCCGGACATCATCTACATCCACATGGTTATGATTGACGGTTTGCGCCATGCCAATGGCGTCTACAGTCCTAAAATCAAGCAGGGCTTTGAATTTCTGGATGGGTGCGTCGCACATATTCTCTCCGCTCTGGATGATACCGGACTCTACGATCAGACAATTTTCTGCATCACCAGTGACCACGGTCAGATCGATATTTCCCGCTCTGTTTCACTGAACCGTTTCTTTGCGGATCACGGCCTGTGCGAAATCGACGAGAAAGGCAACCTGCTGTCCTGGAAAGCATACGCGCACTCCTGCGCACTCTCCGCCCAGGTCTATATTAAGGATCACGATCTAGAAGTGTGCCGTCAGGTCTGGGAACTGCTGAACGAAAATCGGGAGCTGCTGGGCATCGGCGATCTGCTTACGGCAGAGGAAATGCGGGAACGCTACCATAGCTGGGGCGACTTCGATTTTATGGTTGAGACTGACGGAGATACCGCTTTCGGCTACGATCTTACCTGTCCTCTGGTTGTTAAAACGGATAACACAGACTACCGTACCAGCGTAGCCTCCCACGGACATATGCCGGAAAAGGGACCGCAGCCCTGCTTTATTGTACGCAACCCGTTTACACACAGGCATGTGGTTCTGGAAAACGGCCGTGTCATCGATCAGGCTCCCACTCTGGCAAGAATGCTGGACTTCCGAATGACAGAGTGTGACGGAAAGCCCATGGAAGAATTATTGTAACCGCTTTGAACACGAACCGTATTTTCAGAGGATTTTCGTTCCCGAAAGATGATGTCCGGCTTATTACTGGTCAGCCCACGATTCAGAAAAAAATGAAAGGAAAGGTTGATATGAACAATCCAATTCCCTATGGTATTTCTTTTTGGCATAATCAGCGGTCAAGAAACGGACTGTATGGCGACGATCTGAATTCCATGCTCCAAAAGTCCATTCGCCGCAGCAATGAAAAAAATGCACTGGCAGCAGCATATGAGATGTACATCACAAGTCCCGACTATTTGGAAATGCTTTGGAAGCGTATTATGTGCATTACTTCGGAAGATATCGGATTCGGAAATCCGGATCTTGCCTCCCTGATTTGCACACTCAACGAAATGCGCAAGGAGTTTCCCTATGAGGACGATGATCAGGCCCTCTTTTTTGTTCACGCTGTGCGCCTGCTGTGCCGTTCTGAAAAAGAGCGGACCAATGATCATCTGCGCGGACTTGTAAAGCGCGCCTTTGAGGCGGGATATAAACCCGAAATTCCCGATTATGCTTATGATATGCATACCGCCAAAGGGCGCGAAATGGGCAGGGATTTACTTCAATTTGCAAAAGAAGGCAGCGCTGTAGAAAACGAAGTTCAGGATGTGGATCTGTGCAAGATCCATGCGGATTTCATTGCTTACTGCGAGCGTGAAGCTGCACAACCGCGTCCCCTCAGCGAAAACCGATTCTGCACTAACGCCTGGCAATATTAATTAGGGAGGTTTCTGTAATGCCTGAACAATTAACAAGTGATCCTTGGGCAAAGGTTATAAGCCGTAACGGCTTTTCCGGCGATGCGCTGATTTCCATGCTTCAAAAGTCAATTCGCCGCGGCAATGAGAAAGCCGCTCTCGTCGCTGCCTATGAAATGTATATCACAAGCCCCCAGTTTGCAGATAAACTGTGGCGTCGGCTGCTTTGCATCAGTGTGGAAGATGTCGGATTCGGCAATCTTCATGCACCGGAAACCATCTGGTCCCTCTATAAAATGCGCCGCAATTTCACATATCCGGTCGGCGATCAGCCGATTTTCCTGATACACGCTGTTCGCTATCTGTGCCGCAGTGTCAAGGACCGGAGCAGTGACAATCTGAAATCTATGCTGGCAATGGATTTTGCCCATGGATATGTACCCGAGGTACCGGATTATTCCTACGATATGCACACCGTCAAGGGGCGTGAAATGGGTCGCGGAAATGCACATTTCCTGCGTGAAGCAAGCATGGTCAATCCCGAAATGGATGAAGAATGGGTGCGCAAGCTCCATGATGATTATATGCATTTTTGCGAGATCGAAAACAATGATGACAAAGTAGAGGCCTTCCTCAATATGCAATGGTAAAAAATGGGACACACCGATCAGGTGTGTCCCATACTCTATATAATTATGGTAAAATAATTCTGCGGCATTTTCTTTGGAGCTTTCATCTTCCCCGCAGCGCCTGTCTTTTCTATGGAGCAAGTGCTCCTTTTAATTTTACTATACCTCTAAAACACGCTATTCTTTTCAGTGAATGTTTTCACTTTCAGGTGTGCGCCTCAAGAAAAGCGTCGATTTCTGATCTGAGAGGCATGGAGGGCGTCGTTCCCATCTTCTGCACAGACAATGCCGCCAGAGCATTGGCAAATCTTGCTGCTTCCCAGATATTCTTGCCTTCGGAGAGTGCTGTCAAAAGGCCACCGTTAAACGCATCGCCGGCACCGGTCGTATCAATTGCCGATACCCGGAACGCAGGAATGATTTCCGACCTGCCCTCAGAATTTACATAGACGCCACGGCTGCCGAGGGTGATCAGGACATTTTGAACTCCCTTGCGGAAGAATACTTCGGCTGCACGATCTGCGCTTTCCAAATCGGTTACGGGCACACCGGTAAGCTGCTCCGCTTCCACCTCATTGGGCGTTACCAGATAACATCCATTCAGGAAGGAATCGTCAACCTGCTGGTAGGGCGCTGTGTTTACAATGACCCGCGCGCCGCCTTTCTTGGCAAGCGCAGCAACTTTCTCATTGGCATCCTGATTAACCTCCAACTGAAGCAGCAGGTATTCGGAGTCCTGAATGACATCCTCAACCTTCGCAATATCCTCGTCCGTAATCGTATTGCAGGCGCCGGGAACAATCACAATTTCATTCTGTCCGGTACGCTCATCCACCATAATGAGTGCGGTACCTGTAGCGGCAACCTCAGAGCGGAATAAATATTGAGAAGACAATCCCACCTCGTTCATCGCGTTGAGCGCAACGTCTGCCATTGTGTCAGTGCCGATTTTTGTGATCATTGCGACATCAGCGCCTGCCTTGTGTGCTGCAATACCTTGATTAAAGCCCTTGCCGCCGGCTCCCTGTTTAAAAATACTGCCCCTGACAGTTTCGCCGGCTGTGGGAAGATGAGGTGTACGTGCCATTAAGTCCACAACGAAGCTGCCAAACACCGTTACTTTGTTTTTCATGGTTTAACCTCCAAAACAGCAAAATATTTACATCAGAATCTTTTTTCCGTGTTTTATTATAAATGAAAGGGCTTACAAATATAATGCTAAGAAAAAGGCACCAGCACTCGAAGCAATTATGGTTCTGACTTAGTACCTTTTCGCTGCTATTTGTTTGGAATCTTCCAGGGATATTGTTCGGAACCCCGCAGAATCAGCTTTGTCGGCAGGGTTATGCGGGTTCCGTTTTCTGATGTGCACTCTTTTGTGATTCTCCGTCGCAAAAGCTGCATTGCCTGCTCTCCCATATTCTGTACATCTCTGCTGATGACCGAAATATGATAATTGAGCCAGCCCAGCTCCTCAATATCGTCAAAGCCCAGCAGTGCAATATCTCTGCCAACTTCCAGATTTAATTCGTTAAAGGCTTTTAGGCAGCCGTATGTAGTCATATTATTGGAAGAAACAATTGCCGTTGGCGGCTCCGGCAGACGGCAAAGCGCCAAAGCCTGCTCATAGGCACAGGCTGCACGGAAGTTACTTTTACGAATGTATTCTTCCCTGATCGGAAGTCCTGCCTGTTCCATAGCACGACGGAATCCCTCCAGGCGTTCACGACCGGGGCGGGAAATTTCCGGACCGGTGATAATTGCAATTTTTTCATGCCCCTGGCGAATCAATTCACTGACAGCGCTGAAAGCACCTGCCGCATCCTCAGTAACCACACTGTCAAAATTGCTGTCATCGACTTCACGGTCCACGAGAACGACCGGGATTTCCAGCGCTCTGAAATTCTGCAGTTTTTCCCGTGTCTGGGCATCTGTAGAAGAAACCGGCGTTATAATGATTCCGCACACTCTGTGCTCCCGCATGGAATCCAGAACTCTATGCTCCCGCTCCGTGCTTTCATCCGTATCAAACAGGAAGATCGTCAGCCCCAGTGCATCCGCTGCAGCTGTAATTCCCTGCAAGAGCTGCATGAAGAACTGGTTATTGATATCCGGAATAACGACTCCGACGGATGTCGAAGTCGATGTACTGAGGTTTCTTGCAGCAATATTGGGCACATAGTTATACTTTTCAACTGCCCGCATGACCTTCTGCGTAGTTTTTTCGCTTACTACCGTAGAATGATTCATCACCCGGGAAACCGTAGCGATGGAAACGCCTGCCTCTTTTGCAATTTTATAAATATTCGTTTCCAGATTTCCCATTTTACTCAACCCATTTCTTCTATGAAACCGCTTACTTCCATTTTTTCAAGAATACAATAGAATGGCAGCCTTGTCAACAGCTATGAAAAAACTTTGGAGTAACCGCCAAAACACGCCATTTCGTTTTAGGTAAAACAGCAAGAACAGTACAGTCGCTGCGTTCTCCCGTTTTGGAAGTTGCCCAAATATTCTGATTTTTACAGGGTTTCCGCTCATCTATTCCGCCGTCGAGCACAAGAGTCTGCCCCTGCAAAAATACTATAGCAGCCGGTGAGAATACTTTTGGGAGCTTTATAAAAAATAAGGAATTGTTTTTACCAAGGCGGGTACAGCCTTATTGCGCTGTGCCCGCCTTTAATTGTAATATAGTTCTTCGCTGCGCACAAATGCGATCTCCGGCAATTCTGGACATCATATAGAAAGCAAAATGTTCGAGGGACTGAACCTTTCCCTTTGGCGGTATATTTTGTTAGGGGCAGGTTAAATAGCCATCATAAGAGTGACATCTGTTCTGCACGATAGAATCCATGCTCCAGTTGTTCGTTTCCCTCGTGGGTCAAAATTTCACGGTTGGACATGGGACGCTTTTTGACGATTGCCTTGATGACAATGTCAAAGCAGTTGATCACATCGGTTTTATTGATATCCGACAAGCAGATCATCTGCACCCGGAAATGCTTTGCAATGGCAAACATCGGCATAAGAATATGTCTTGACGTGGTTGCACCAAAGGGGTTATCCAGAATCAGCACACTGCAAAGCTGCTTATCCTGGATCCCACCCAGACTGCCTCTGGTGTAATTGATCATGGATAGAATCACCGCAAAATAGACAACGAATTTCTCTGCTCCGGAGTTGTTGATCTGGGTATCTTTCCACTTACGATAGCCGGAATTCTCCGGATTTTGGTCGATTTTATAGGCTTTTACCTGAATAAACTCTTTACCCAGATATTTTCGGAGCAGGCTCTTACTTCCAACGATCTTTTCAGCATAGCGCTTCCATTCTGCTTCCGTGGATTCTTCCTCTGCAAGCTTTTCGGCCAATTCTCTGGTTCCTTGATCGATTTCCTCGGCAATCGCCGCTTCAGAGATTGCCGGGTCCAGTCCATCCGGAAAGTCAAACTGAATCATACGCTGCTTTGGCTTTCCATCGTAAATCGCAACCCGGGAACTTGCCTCCATTTGCCGCAAACCGTCATAAATCTGTTTTCCCTGAAGCGTACACTGACGTACCAGATCACTTCTGAAATTTTCAAATTCCTTGAGATCCGTAGCAATTTGAGAAATTGCCCGAGCAGTGTTCTCCATCTGACCATCAATCTGAATGCTGAGTGTAAAATACCGGTCTCCCTGTAATTGATTCGTCAAAAGCTCCCGCATACCGGCAATAGCAGTTCGGATCACCGGCATTTCTTCTGCCACATCTGCGCTCATACGACTAAGCTGCCCGGAAACTTCCTTCTCTGCCTGTCTGATAGCCTTTTCTCCCTGACGGTGGGCTGCTAAGGCTTCCGCACATTGCTTAGAATATTGCTTTTCCAGAAGAACATCTGGAATCTGTTCCGGTGTATCGTACCTCTCCAGATAATTTGCTAGCTTCCCCTGTTCCCTGTCCAGATTCCGTTCCTCTGCCATATACTGCCGGTTCAGATTCCCTTGTTCCTTTTGCGCTTCTTGGCAGCTGCGAGTCCGCTCTGCAAAATCCGTTCCAATCTGGGATTTCTCCAAGGGATTACCGTAACCAGATAACTCCTTTTGCGCACTCCGAAGCTGACCTTCTGCCTGCCCCTTGGCAACAGCTGCTGTCTCTGTATTCTGCAGCTGTTCCGGCATTCTGGCAGCCAACTCTCTCTGCTTCCGACGCAAATCGTTCTCCCGGTCCTCAGAGTAGGTAACCTCCAGATATGCATCTTCCGGAAGCCCACGCTTTTTAATTTCTTTCTGACAGTTCCTCACCTGATCCTGTTCAGACTTCAACTGATTTCGCAGGCCGGAAAGCTCCGCATTTTCATTCTGAATACATATTCTGTAACGCTGAAGGAGTTCTTCCCAGCTTCCCTGAAGCCTCTGAGAAGCTTGTTTGCCACGTACTTCCGTATAGGCATCACGCAACTGCTCGATCTGTTTTTCGAGTTCTTCAATGCGTCGCCCAATATCTGAATATTCTTCCTGCTGTTTACTGAGAAGATATTCTGCTCTTTGAAGTTCTTCTTTCCTTTCTGACAGCTTCGTCTTTTGATCAGCAATTTCAGCGATCAGCTCCAGCTCTGCTTTCAGACGGGCTCTCACTCGTTGCAGGCAGGAAAGTCGGTTATCAAGCATACGGAGCTGCTCCCGATACCCGCTGATTTTTTCGGGCAGCTTCTGCTTTTCCTGCTGTAGCGCCAGCTTTTCCTGTTCAAGCTTTTGTTGTTTGGCCTCCAGCTTCTTCAGATAATCTACTGCTGCCGCAATCTTCTGTACCTGCTGCTGTTCCCAGTCTGGCGAATAAGAAAACGCCTTCATCACATCCAGCTGACTCTGGATGTGGTCTTTTCTGCGCTCTTCCAGACCTTTGTACTCTAGCAGTTCCTGCTGCTTTTGGGTCAAATGGGCAATGTAGTGCTCCCGGTCAGCAAAATAATTCTCAGCATAAAACGCAATAGCTCCGGAAAAAGTTTTTCCATTGCGAAGGATTGCTTCCATTTGCCGTAGCGTGAAAATAGGGATCATTGCAGGCAGCCACCGTTCCCGTTCAAAGGAGAAGAACTTTTCAACCTGATCCTCCCTCATCAGCACACCGTATGCAGCTGCCGGATATTTTTTCAGCAGCTCCAAACAGGCTCCCCCGGTGAGTTTCCCGGTTTGCACCAGGTCGAGCAGATATTTTTCACAGGTGGAGTATGTAACCCCGGTGGAATTAAGATATTCAATCACGCCTCTGGGGACATGGAGAAAGCCGGATTTTGCAGCATCAATCTCTTCCTCCGAAAGAGACAGCCTGCGCAGGATATCTCCATACTGAGCTGTACTTCTCTGCTGCTCTCCCAGAAGAAACTCCGAAATGCCGTCTGTGAACCGTCTGGAAAAGTCCAGATTATGTTCATCACAGATTGCTTTTACCTGCTGTTCCTGTTTTTGGAAGCGCTCAAATTCCGATTCAAGACCTTCCTGCTGTTGCTGGGCATCGTGAATTTCTCGGCAGTAGGTTGCAAGCTCCTGCGGAATTTTCTCCATTCTGGCAAGGATTTTCTTGAATTTTTCTTCCGTTTGATTCAGATAACCAGACTGCTGTGCCTGATCAGCCAGTATCTTCTGTTGCAGCTCATCCATTTCTTCCACTGCATAAGAGCCATCCAGCCTCCGGCTGATATCCGCCTGAAGATTTTCCATTTCCTGATCGGTTTCCGCTTCTGCGGATAAAAGTCTACCCTTTAGCTGGTCATAGGAAGACTGGGCGCTGGCCACATTCTCCCTGATTTTTGCCGCCAGGCGCTTCTCCTCACCAATCTGGTCGTCCAAGGCATCCGCTTCCCCTCTGGCAGCTTCCAGCTCCGGCTGTACCTGCTGAAGTTTCTCCTCGATAGCGCAGGCCGCAGAATGGCCCAAAACCGCTATTTCATTGGATACAGCCGCCCCCTGTTCTTTCTGCACTAAGGTATGGTTCAGCTGCATGATGCTGCTTTCGTGCTGACAAAGCTGCTGGCGATAGTCGGCACACTCTTGAATCATCAGTTCCCGGGAAGTATGATCCAGTTCTCTCTGGAGATTATCCGTCTGTTCTTTGAGGGATTTCCAGATACGCTCTGCTTCCTGAAATGCTTCCTGACAGCGGTAGTACTCCTCCGATTTTTCTTCCCAGCGGATCCGGGTGATCTGCTCTTCCAAACGGCTAAGGTTTTCTTCAATACCATTTCGCTTTTCCTGCAGGGAAAGCCCTTCCTTTTTCAGGGCAGTGGAAAGGCCAAAGAGCATCTTGGAGCTTTCTTCGTGGGAATAAAACTGATTCCCCAGGTTTTCTGCCAGAGGCTTGAGTACCTCCAGCGCCCGGAGAAAGGATTCATATTCCTGCTTTTCCCGGACTTTATTTTTCTGCCCAGCATACTGTTTTGCATAAGAAATCAGCATAGTGGCCAGTGAGCTATCCTCTTTGCTATGGGCAATTTTCAGCTTTCCCTCAATGGTGGGGATCAAAAGCCGATCAATCAACTGATCGGAGGTCTTAAAGTCTCCGAAGAATTTTCCAAGGCCACCTTCTTCGGAATTCAGCTTCTCCATCATCCGCCATTCATCCTGAAACAGGCCGTATTCTTCCAGCTTTCTTTGCCACTGGGGATTGTCATCAGAGGAATAGTATGTAAGTTGGCTTCTGTTTTTCCGAGAGAGCTTTTTTATACTCTCATATTCTGCCGGAAGAAATCTTCCGTTCTCGTTTCTGGAAAGTGGCAGATTGACGAGACTATACTCCGACGCATCGGAGGCGTAATTTGCGTAAAAGGTATAGTATTTGACTGCCATTCCACCTGAGGTTTCATCCTCTGTAGATGAAATTTCTCTTGCAGCCATGGCAATTCCTGTCAGCAGTTTTTCCTTGCTGTCATCTTTTAGCCATTCCAGTACTACAAAACAGTGATCACTCAGTTTCGCAAAGAAACTTTCAATCTTTCTGCCTGCAACCTTGGCCTTTGGAATTATCGGTTGCATCATCAGCTGGACCAGCACGGATTTGCCGCCGCCGTTTGCCAGATTGATTAGCACATTGAGCGCATCGTCATCCTTTTCGTTGGAAAAATCAAAGAGTTCATCGGCAATCAGACGATTTCCGTCATTGTAATTGAAATTGACAATCCGTGCCTTACTGATTTTGGGCATTGCCATCCCCCTCTCTGATCCAGTTCTTAATCTCTGCCACCCGATCCTTCCGCAGAAAATAGGGCATCAAATCCTTCATTTTTCGAGTGGGACGGATCAGGCCGTCATCTCCCACATCAAAGATCTCATCGATCTTATACTTTGACAGAATGCGGTTGAGAATTCCATATTTACAGTCAAATTTCTGAGAATCCGGATCGCCGTCCAGTTTGCTCATCCAGGCCTGTGCCAACTGAACAAAGTTTTCGCTGTAATCGGGGGTGTCCTCCGCTCCAGTAAGCTCCACAGATTCAGTCTGCCTGCAATAATTGGTAAACTGCGTAACAAACTCCTCTTTGGATATAAAGTCTCTCTGAAGTGGATCGCTGCCTTCTCCGCCAAAGAATACATATATGAGGTATATGGAAAGATAATTCATCAAATACAGATCTCGGTTCCGGATACTGTTGTCCGCCCGAATATCTCTTCTGTAGTCCTGGTTATTTTTGAGAAACAGGTCATTGTCTTGAGTCGGAACCAGATATAGACGGTCTCCAGCCCGAACCAAATCAATACCTATCACTGCCTTAAAATCCTCCAATTCTTCCTGGACATCTGCCTCCTGGGCATAGGACCAGAGGATAGAATCCTCTCTGCGATCAATCCAGCCACGTTTCATCAGGCCATGAAACACTTCTACCGTTTCCCGGTTCATCGGATCACCTCCACTTCAAAATCTGTCATAGCGATTTTTCTCTGCTGCCCCTCCAGCTCAGCTGTAAATCCAAAGGTGCGGTCCAGTTTATGGAACACGATACGCTTTGGATCCAGAAGTTCCTGAGGAATTTCCTCCAGGCACCAGGAAAGTTCAAATTCACCGTTTGGCAGGACCGTAAAGTGTTCCGCCTGTTTCCAGTCCTCCAAATCCAGTTCCTGCATAGAAAACAAGGACAGCATAATATTGGGCAGCGCATTCTCTTTGCAGACCTCTGCCAGATCCAACACTCGCAGAGAACCTACGAACTCGCTGACAGTAAATTGCCTCTTGTCTCGAGCAAACTCAAAGAATTTCCGCACAACATTACGGTTTCGGATATTTCTTATTTCTATGAGTTGTTCCTGATCGGTGTCTTCCTCCGTCAGATCAATTCCCAGTTCTGCTTCCTGATCATTGAGTTTTCCCTGTGGGGCATAAAAGCTCTCTACGCTGAACTGTTTTGCAAAGGCAGGCTTTTCCAGCATAAAGAGCAAGAATTTAGCCGCATCTCCCAGCTTGTCCCCCATCTGCCGCAACGGCGAGAGAATGTCCTTTTCAAAGTTCATCCGTTGGAATTGATCCACCGTGAAATTATCCCGGATCAATGCCTCGTAGGATTCTGCCAGAGATGTTTTCTTGTTAATCAGGATGCGCTGCTCTTCTATGGTCAGGGTGATATTTTGAATAATTTCCCGGAGTGCAGCCCGGTTCTTTTGCAAGTCGTCGCCAACACCGCTGAGCTGCACCTTTTCCAGAAACTCTTCTCGACTTTTGGCCTCATCCTGAATTTCTGTGAGTTCCTTGTATTCACTTTCCAGTAAAGACCGGATGCGGCTTACGACGGTTTCATACTGATCTATTGTGATTTTTGCAATATTTTCTCGGCACCGCAGCAGAAAATCATCCATGCTGATTTTCATATTACGGATCCTGCTGACCAGCTCCCGGCTTGCGTCAAGGGCATCCGCATAATTGTCCCGGCGCATATATTCTTTCATTCTGAACCGGGTCACGGAGTAATCAAGCTCCGTCTCAATTTCTTTGGAACGGAACAGGAAATCAAAGGCATCGTCTGTCAGATGGTAGTTGCCTTTTTCTTCGTTCAGGAGTCGCACTGACATAGGATCAAATGACTCTGTCTTGCTGTTGAAGGTCAGAAACTCCGTGAGAATGCCGCCATTCTGGAGTACATCCACGACGATGTATCTTGCCAGCACACCGGCATCGATCTGTTCAGGCTGAGGAAGCACCACAGAGAAATCTTCAAGAAAATGCTCAATGTCTCTCAAAGTACAGGTCTGCTCAGTGCCCAGGGTCCGGTCTTTAATATAAACCAGCACGGCAACGATCACATTGTCAAGGATCTGCCTGTCGGGGATCATATTATGAATGGCATCCGGATACCGGTAGTCCAGCAGGCACCGAACAATATTGATAAACTTCATCCGCTTTTCAAAGTCGGACAGCATTTCTTTTAATTCTGACCGGAGTGGCATCTCTTCACCTCATTTTCAGCAGAAGGAGTTCATATGTAATGATTTCCTGCGGAATTCGCTTATTTTCAAGAATATTTTCTTTCAGAAATTCCCGATTCTGAGAAGAAATATTATAGTAGATTTTTTCGTAATCTCCCAGTAACTGACGCATATCTGCACTGTCTGGAATCTTTGTATTCCTTGCAAGCTCCAACATTTCTTCATAGGCCGGAATGAAAAGTTTGATGTCTGTTCCGGGATTATTTTTCACCAGACTCAGGTAGATATTGAGGCCTGCCCGGTCGATATCACCCCAATACAGATAGGAAAACTGAGCACCGCCCATAAAATCCGTATATACCGTCAATGCGTTATGCTGGCTGATCTGATTCCCGCAGCCATAAACCACACCGTCAATGTGAGTATCAAAGAGAATGCTTGCGTTATCTTCAAACATTCTCCGGCGAATGTTAAACCAGATATCCTTATTTTCACAGATCAGCAGGGTCATTTTCTCTTTCCGCTCCGGGATAAAATCGTTGAAACAATATTCGGGGGTATCGTAGTATGCGAGCCTGTTTTTGTCCAGGCCAATCTTTTCCAGCATCCTACAAAATGTGGTGTCATCCAGCATCTTCTCTTCTCCAAATATTTCAAAGGACCGTTCTTTTCGAGAAATTGGAATGCGCTCCGCTTTTTCTGCAAAGAGATACTGATCCAGCATTATAAGCGCATCTCTGTACCTTCTGTACTCCGCCGGTTTTTTCCGCAAAATTCCTCGATTTTGAAGCATGGGGTGCAATCTGCTGATTTCCTCCTGTTCCATGCCGAAAGAATTGGAGGGAAGTGTGATCCTATATTTGAGATAGATGGGATAAATTCGGTTTCCGTTTGTGCGCGCGCTGTGGACCGGCTCAAGAAGCGCATCTTTTTGCAGTGCATCCACAATAGAAAACAGCGCTTCATCACCGGTTTCAGAAAATAGTGTTTCCAATTGTGCTTTTGTAATTGTTTTCTTTCCGTATCGGGCTAATTTCTCAGAATATGTTGTAATATTCATTTTACTTCCTTGCCATTCTACCGTAATAGTTATCTAACTTTTTATCGCAGATTTTGTTGATGTCTGCTTGTTCTTCTTTGCCGGTACATCCGCCTTTGGCAAAGATGCTGTTCTCATTTTCTATGGGAAGGCCAGTCCCTTCACATCGTCAATGTCCGTAACGTATTTGAGAAGCGAGGTCACCACATGGTCTGCACGACGCTTTGCAGCAGCAGTGGTATCATTCGGTGCTACCCTATTTTTTGGGGGGGCAATACAGCGCTTTTATTTATAATATCAAATTTTTAAGAAGTTTCAAGGAATTCTGTACCTTTTTAGATTGTCAATTCTTTCGCAGTGCAAAGTACAGAACTCTGGGGCGGTTATGCCGCTGCAGCATAACAAACAGCACATCAAGCCCAGCTGCCATAATAAAGGCAATTAAAAAAACAGGAAGTACTCCAAACCACAATGATAAAAAATCAGCACAAAGCTGACCACAATATGCACCTCAGATACTTTTGCCACCACTGTAAGGGAAGTAATATTTTCAGGGGATACATCCACAGCATTGGCAGTGGTATTCTTAACCGTTACATACAGACCTACTGCATCCATGCGATCGGTTGGCGCATCCATCTCAG
>JAHHRX010000021.1 GCA_020025545.1 Oscillospiraceae bacterium
TGCTATGGCAGCTTCAAATGATTACTCCGGATGCAGCTTTGCGGCGGTTGAGTTTACTACGAAGACTTCAAACCTGATTGAAGTAACGGTAACGGAAACGCGCGAGACCGGTGCGACAATCAATATTAAAAACAATAAAGATTACGGAACAAACCAAATTGGCTTTTATAAGGTGCTGAAGAAGAGTGAACCGGGTTTTGAGAATGCACAGGCGCTTATTACTTCCTTTGGAGATATCACCGACAGCACTACAATGATGGCGGCGAGCATTCCGGAATTTTTAGCTGGACCGCCAACCTTTACAGCACAAACGGAAGCAACAAAAACGGTAAGTGATTTGGAAGCGGGAACCGAGTATGTTGTGTATGCAGCAATCGGCGACTATTATGCTATGGCAGCTTCAAATGATTACTCCGGATGCAGCTTTGCGGCGGTTGAGTTTTCCACTAAGACAAGTGGTGAAGGCGAAACACCTACACCGCCAGATCAAGAGGATGCAGTTGTTGAGCTAACCTATCAAGAAAGTGGCAAAGAAGAAATAACAAAGATTTTATACGAGAAATTTGAAGATGCGACCGCTGCCTTAAATGCGCTTGTCGATTGCAGCGATATCAAGCTCACACTTCTAAAAGATACAACCATTCAACCGACAAAAGCGTATGGTTACGCGGCAGTCATACAAAAAAGCTGCACCTTGGATTTAAACGGTAATGTATTAACAACATATTCTGACATTGTAGGGTCAATGACTGGCGGTCTTTTGGTGGAAGGAGAGGTTCACTTTGTACTTACCGACTCTTCGGAAGATCGCACTGGTATGATCCTTTCGGAAGCAGGTCCTGCTGCGATGATCACAGGTCTGGAAATCGGATCTGGATTCAGTGACAGCGTATATGAAAAACTACCGGGTGACATTACTTTTGAAATGAATGGCACTGTAGTGAAAGATATCAATTATGATCAATCAAAGGCTTTTAAGGGCTGCCTAAGCATAAGTACTTCCTGTACATCAGCTAAGCTGAATGATTCTGTTGTATATGGTGCTGTAACTGCAGACTGCGCTTCATTGACACTGAATAATTCTAGGGTAGAAGCGAACACAGAAGGACAGCGGGTGCTTACCTTTAGAGGCGAGCTTATCATGAACGAAAGCGTGATAGCCAACACCTATGGCGGTTCTGCGGAGAGTTATACCGTTTCGTATTACAGGGGTGCAAATGAAATTATAGACGTTGGAACCATACTTGAGCTGACCGACAGTACAATTTCTGCGGGGAGCGGTACAGCCTTAAATCTGGGTATGAATCAAAAGCTAAAGTACACTGTTAAATTAAAGGAAGGAGCACATATACTTTCTGACAGTGGAATTGGTATTTATGTCGATTCTCAAATGGTAGGTCCGTCTTGGTATGACGAAGAAAATCCCACCCCTCATGCAGCAATTCATCTTTATGCTGGCTCGGTTGTTTCTGGTACTTCTGCAATAGAAGTTGCGGTAGATACAAAGAACTACAAACTAAGTGATGTTACTAAGGTGTTAAGGGTCGAAATGGATGATGGCGCATTCCTTGGTTATGACAATGTGCCGGCTTTGCCCAACAGTTCTGTAATGACTTATCCTACTGGCATGGTACTGGATGTTGATAAGTCCAATCAAGTAGGATTTGAGGAGTATTATACACTGAAGAACATCGCTGAAATGGATCAAATCATTGATACCATAACGTTTGGATACCAGTATCTGGCAACCTTGAATGCCTCTATCGAGGGAACCCAGAATCTCTATGCTGCCGGAAATGCTGACGGTACCTATGATACACTTCTCTGGAATGCATTCACCGAGGCTTACGAGGCGGCAATTGCATTGCTCGGCACAGATGAGATTGCGGCAAATTTGAACGCGAATCAAAACGAAATTGATTACAGGGAACAGCAGCTTAGTGCAACCGCCTTGGCGCTGCGAGAGAGTTTGGACAGTGTGGATCTGGACAATCTGGCAAACGGAACCTATTCCATTGAAATACAGATGATGCATAGCCGCGATGACGGGAGTTTTTCCATGGCAAATGGTGCGGTGGGCAGAACAGCCGTGCTGACCATAAAGGATGGCGAGCAGACGTTGTCTGTCGATTTTAAACCTATGGAGCTTGGCCCAATCAATGGTCATCTGCTGAAATTCTGGGCATATAATGCACCTACTCCAAACGAAGCAAAGCTCTTTAACCAGACTTACATTCAAGACGACTATGTCGTGCACAGTAACTACTATAATCAAGACGGAGTAAATGATCCGGTATATGATGTTAACGGAACATATCCGGGGAGAATAACATTCAAATTACCTTACTTCAAATCAACAGATGGATACAATAAAATTTATGGAAGAGTAAGTGTTGACGCAATGGCTAGTGATCAAAACGTAATTATGCTGCTACAATACCATACTCTGAAGGCGATTGAAGTTGAGGACACCCTCTCACTGGACACCGATAAAGTGGCATTGCTGACTGGTGAAATGCGTAATGTTAACGCCAAGGTGCTTGGCACAGGCGGTTGGATAATCACGACGGAAAGCCAAAATTCTGATATTGTTACTGCTTCGTGCGAAGATGGCGAGATTACAATTAAGGCTGTATCTGCTGGTACAACCAACATTACTGTTACTGCAAGCAAGGATGGTGAGACCAGCTTGACAAAGACAATCACTGTAACCGTTGCCCCTGAAGGCAGGGAAGCAGTGAATGCCGAAACAACCGTGAACGGCAGTACTGAAACAATTACTGTTTCCGGTGATTTCCTCACCAGCGGAGGATCCGACAATGTTGATGTAAACGGAAATACCGTTACGATTGACGCGGCATCCGCAGCATCCGGCATTACTTCCTCCAAGGTAGTCATTCCGCAGGAAACCGCCGAGGCTCTGAGCGGAAAAACGGTTGTATTAAATACCAATACCGGTACTGTAACATTGGACAGCGCCCTGATTGCTCAGATTTCCAAAGTAAACGGTGGGGTAACATTAAGTATTTCCGAAGCATCGGTTCCCGTCGGACTCGGGACCTTCTCCTCTGCTTATGAACTGACCCTTGAGGATAAAAACGGCGATACAGTGGAATTCGGTGAAGGCAAAGCGACTGTAACGGTTACTTCCGAAGATGCAGTCAGCTATGCATACTGCATTGCAAACGGCCAGCGAACTGAGCGCGTGGCAGTTTCCACCAGTGGGGATCAGGTGAGCTTCACTGTTTCCCACTTCGCCCTGTGGGCGTTGAGCGGCAGAGAGTATGAAGCTGGCGGAGAAGCAGGCACCGGTTTCTTCCTGGAGGACGGCAACTACTATGTAGACATTGACCTTTGGAAATCCGATTCTAATGAAGCCTCCATGGGCAATGTGGCTTTTAAGAACAACGATAAAGCTTTGATCGCTGTGAAGAACGGAAAGATTACAAGAGTACAGATCGGAACAAACCCTGTTGATATTGATCCGTACCACAGCGCAATCACCAAATTTGAACTGGCAGACGGAACGGCAGTGAGTATTGACGCAACAGGCGAACTGACTACTGTTCCTGCGAACAAGAATTACACCTACATCAAGCTGGTAAGCTTCAACCTTCCTGATTCGGCTCAGCCAGATATCAGCGACGCTATCACCTATGTGCCTGTAAACTTTTATGTGCCCGATACACCGATGGATGCGGCGGTAGGCGAAACACTGACAGCAAGATTGCGTTTTACCTGGAGTACGGCAACGAAAACCGATGATACATCCCTGAAGGTAGATGATACTTCGGCGGCAGGCGACAGCGATATCACCGGAGAGGAAATTGTAGATGTGAACCTGACAGATGAAGCTACTGGGATCAAGCTGGAGACCAATTCCGGAATTCTGAGCGATAAAGCAGTTCTTTCAGTATCCAAACTGACACAGGGAGCCGACTACGATATTGCTCTGAAAGCGATGAACGGCGTAGAAGGCAGCTGGAGCCTTTACAAGATCACAACATTGGTAGAGGG
This sequence comes from Oscillospiraceae bacterium, assembly GCA_020025545.1. Taxonomy (GTDB): domain Bacteria; phylum Bacillota; class Clostridia; order Oscillospirales; family Oscillospiraceae; genus Faecousia. The sequence goes on from JAHHRX010000021.1 coordinate 4,018, forward strand.
CGTGGAAACGGCGCCGCTTGGCTCTGTGCTTCTGTACATCCCGTGCGGTGAGAACGGACTGACTCTGTACCGTGTGAATGCGGACGGAAGCAAGACTCTGGTAAAAGGTGAAGTGCAAAACGGTTACTATGTAGTTCGCACCACCCGTCTGGGGCTGTTCGCTATGGTAGGCGAAGTGACGGGAGGCAGCAATGCCGGTCAGAATCAAAACGGCGATACAACAATCCCGCAGACGGGAGACAGCACAAATGTACTTCTCTTTGCGCTCCTCGCAATGGCTTCTGCCGGCATGATCGGCGTTCTGTTTATCAGCAGAAAACGTAAATTTGCAGAAGGAGAATAAAACATGAAAAATACCGCAACAAAAGCTTTAAGGGCACTTTGCGGTATGGTTGTAATGCTCGCCCTGATGGCGGGCATTACTTCTGTACCTGTGTTAGCCGCCTCTAACGGCATTTACACCGCGACTGCTACCTCTCATTACCGCCACCCTACTACCGGCGTGATTGAAGACTCCGGCGGCGAAGGTTCTGCCGTACTGGGTCAGTCCATGACAGACAGCGCCCTTAACAAAAGCGCATTGGTGGAGGTGGATGCTAACGGAAATACTTGGGTTACGATTCGTTTGAATTTGATGGATAACATCCAGTCTCCAAAGTTTCAGGTGGATGGCAGCTCCGTGTCAGTAACCTTGATGCAGGAAGATTACAGCAACAATACAGCGGACTATCGTATGAAGGTCAATAGTGAAAATTCAATTATCCGCTGCAATATGTCTGTTGTCCCTATGGGTCGTGAGGTCATTTTCTATATTACGGTAGGAAATCTGAAATCCGGTTCCGGTGACTTTATAACCAGTATTACCGTTGAGGAACCGGAACCCGCGCCGAAACCTACACCTGAGCCGACGCCGGAACCGACGCCTGAGCCAACTCCTGAACCTACACAGGCCCCCTCCTCCTCTGCTCAAAGCACTGAATCTGAAAATGCAGCGCAGAACTCCTCGGAAAGCCCTGACAGCAGCGTGGTGTCTTCTGAAGAACCAGAGTCCTCAGAATCGAAAGAATCTTCTGAACCCAGCGGGCTTGTTGAGTTCGATGAATCCGGTAATGAAGTAAGCGTGACTTTCGTGGAATCAGAGTCTGAAAGCAACGGTTCCGGAAGAGCGGTTCTTTGGTGGGTAATCGGCGGAATTGTTGTGATCGCCGCAGCAGGCGGCAGCGTATGGTATTTCTGCTTTGTGAGAAAGGGCAAAAATCCCTTTAAGAAAAAATAAAGGGAGGCACAAATCATGAACCTTAAAAAAATCTTTTCCCTTTGCCTTGCAGGGGCGCTGGCGCTGTCAGCCAGCGGGTGTGTTAATCAACATCCGGAGCAGAACGCAGATGATGTTTCGGGTGAGGTTCGTATCGTAGCAACCTCACCTGCTGCGGTGGATATCTGTGACCGGCTGGAACTTGATCTGGTGGGCATGTGCTCGTCAACCCTCAGTACCATTCCTGAACGGTATCAGGATGTGACTACTGTCGGAACCGCCATGAGCCCGGATCTGGAAATCCTTAAATCGCTGGATCCGGACTATATTCTTTCCCCTAACAGCCTGCAAAGCGACCTGCAGCCCAAATATGCTTCTATTGGCGTCAATTCCTTGTTCCTGAATCTGCGCAGCGTGGAAGGTATGTACGCCTCGATTAAAGGTCTGGGCGAAAAGTTCGGACGCGAAGAACAAGCGCAGGCTCTGGTTGAAGAATACGAGCAGTTCATGGAAGAATACCGCAGCCAAAACAAAGGGAAAGAATCCCCTACCGTACTGGTGCTTATGGGGCTTCCCGGTTCCTATATTGTGGCGACGGAAAGCAGTTATGTGGGCAACCTTGTGAAGCTGGCAGGCGGTATCAATGTGTACGGTGACGGAGATGGGCAGGAGTTTCTCACAGCCAATACCGAGGATATGAAAACGAAAGAACCGGACATCATTCTCAGGGCTGCTCATGCCTTGCCTGACGATGTAGTGGAAATGTTTAAGGATGAATTTGAAACCAACGATATCTGGAAACATTTTGAAGCTGTTCAGGAAGGGCGTGTTTATGACTTGCCCTATGAATTGTTCGGTATGAGCGCAAAGTTTAATTATCCCGATGCGCTGGAAGTACTGCAGCCGCTGCTCTACGGTGAGGAATCAGTATAGGAACACAAATCCATGGCCGGGTTGCCGAAATTCGGCGCCCGGCTGTTTGCTTTATCACGAAAAGGAGGCCTGCTTTATGATAAGCAGAAGGAAAACGATCTTCTCCTTCGGCATTACAGCGGTGCTGCTTGTCGGACTTTTTCTCTTTTCCGTCAATACCGGCAGCTTAAAGGTGACACCTCTGGAACTTTTCAAAGGACTGTTTATTGCATACAACAAAAACGTGGCGACCATATTTGATCTTCGTTTTCCCCGTGTTTTTATCGCAATGTTCGGCGGAGCTGCCATGGCAGTTTCCGGAGTGCTTTTACAGGCTGTGATGAAAAACCCGCTGGCTGATCCGGGAATTATCGGCATCAGCTCAGGAGCCAGCCTTGTAGCGGTGCTGATTACTGCGTTTTTCCCGGCATTATACTTCTTTACTCCCCTGTTTGCGTTTTTGGGCGGTATGATCGCATTTTTACTGGTGTATTCTCTCTCCTGGAAGGGTGGGCTTTCCCCCCTGCGCATCATTCTGGTGGGCGTAGCAGTCAACGCCATGTTTACCGGACTGATGAGCGCGTTCAACTCCGGAACAGGGAGCAATTATTCGGGGGTTGCCAGCATCGTAAATGCAAATATCACCATGAAGACCTGGGATGATCTGCAAACCCTATTATTGTACGGTGTAGTAGGATTGATTGCTTCGTTCTTCGTGCTCGGTCAGTGTAATCTGCTGGCTCTGGAAGACAAGACGGCAAGAAGCCTCGGCGTTAATGTCAATAAAAGCCGCATTGTGATTTCGGTTATTGCAGTACTGTTGGCGGGCATTTCTACAGCGGTAATCGGTCCCATTAGCTTTTTAGGCTTGATCGTACCCCATATTGCAAGGCTTTTGGTAGGAAGCAATCACAAGGTATTGGTTCCTTATACGATCCTGCTGGGCGCTTTTACTCTGCTTTTAGCGGATACGGTTGGGCGTACTATTGCAGCACCTTATGAAATCAGCGCTTCGGTCATTATGTCCGTGGTGGGAGGCCCGTTCTTTATTATTCTGCTGAGGAGGTCAAGACAAAGCTATGGCCAGTAATATCTTTACCGTAAAAAATCTCTCCTTTTCCTACGGAAAGCAGCAGGTGATAAGCGGATTGGACTTTTCTCTTCAAGAGGGGAAAATTACCACCTTGATCGGTGCAAACGGATGCGGAAAATCCACATTATTTAACCTGATGACAAAAAACCTAAAGCCGGATCAGGGGGAAGTGTTTCTGAGAGAGGAAAATATTGCAAATTTGCGTTTGAAGGATTTTGCCAGAGAAGCAGCGATTGTCCATCAATACAATACGGCGCCGCCGGATCTCTCTGTAGAAAAACTTGTGAGCTATGGACGAACTCCCTATCACACCATGGGCCTTTCATCAGATCCCCGGAAAGACGAAGAAAAAGTACGTTGGGCGCTGGAAATCACCCATACAAGCAAGCACAAGGATAAACCGGTAACAGAGCTTTCCGGCGGACAAAAACAGCGTGTGTGGATTGCCATGGCGCTGGCACAGGACACCAATGTGTTATTTCTCGATGAACCCACCACCTATCTGGATGTCCGTTATCAGCTGCAGATTTTAAAACTCATTCAGAAGCTGAACCGGGAGTACGGTATTACCATCGTTATGGTTCTCCATGATATCAACCAGTCGCTGTATTACAGTGACGAAATCGTTGCCATGAAAGATGGCAGAATGATTGCTCACGGTTTACCGGAGGAAATCATTACAAAGGAACTTGTCAAAGAGGTATACGGCGTCGATCTGACCATTCAGTCGGTAGATGGAAAACCTTTTGTTATCCCGGTATAAGGGGTAACCCTGAGTACATGGAAAGGAGGCATAAGCCGTATGAAACAAAGAAAAACGGTGGAGGATTATCTGAAAGCCGTGTATTTGCTGCAAAAGCAAAACGGCTCCGTACGGGGTGTGGATATTGCAGCAGAGCTTCATGTGTCGCGTCCCACAGTTTCCGTTTCGCTCAAAGAATTGGAGAAAGAAGGTTACCTTTTCTTAGACAGTACGCGGGAAGTGCATCTGACGGATAATGGGCAAACCGTTGCCAGAGAAACTTATGAGCGCCACCAGACCTTCCAGTCCCTTTTAGAAGACCTGGGCGTGGATGGGAAAACTGCGGCGGAGGATGCCTGCCAAATGGAACATGCCGTAAGTCCGAAAAGTTATGAGGCACTGAGGAAGTGGACAAACAGAAAGAAGGCGAGCGACTGTGAATAATGCAATCCCTTTTTTACAGTTTTACATCAGTGCTACTTGTGATAGCGGTTCTTGTCTTCGCCCTTGTCCGGGGATTTTTGCAGTATGTGGAGCAGGCGGGCAATCACTTTATTGCATTTAAAGCGTTGGCGCTTTTGCGTGACCGGGTGTTCCGTGCACTGAGAAAACTCTGCCCTGCCAAACTGGAAGGCCGGGGCAAGGGGGATTTGATCTCGGTGATCACCTCCGACATTGAACTGCTGGAGGTGTTTTACGCCCACACCATCTCGCCGGCGGCCATTGCGTTGCTGTTTACCATCGTCATGTGCCTGTTTATCGGCTCGTTTCACTGGATCCTGGGCGTGGTCGCACTGGCAGCCTATCTGACCGTGGGGATCGTGATTCCAATGGTGATATCCAGATGCAGTGGGGACGACGGGCTGCGTTTCCGCACCAGATCCGGTGAGCTTTCGGGCTTTGTGCTGGACAGTCTGCGTGGGCTTTCTGAAATTCTTCAGTATGGGCAGGAAAAAAACGCCTTTCCAAGATGAATGAAAAGACGGATGAACTCTCTCAAGACAAAGAAAGCCGATCATTACTTCATCATTGTTGATGGGATAATGGTCGGCTTTTTTGTGGTTGCAAACATCCCATGGGGTTGAAAAAAACTCCTTTATTCTATTATAATAATCAACATCAAGAAAAACGCTTCGGTGGTTCGAAAAAGGGTATCAGATTTTCAAAAAAATTTTTTGAAGCACACCGGAAACCGCATGGTTACTGGGCGCCAGTAATTTCGGTCACCAAAGGCAAGTCGGTTTCCCCCGCTTTCCTTTTGAACATCCCGATAAGTCCATATGGCAGTTTGTGCCGATACCATTGAATATCGATGATGCCACACGGGCACGATCACTTTCTATAACAGTCAAGCCGACTGCGGTTTTTCCGCAGCCGGCTTATCCATTGCCTATTGCAATTTAGGAGGAAAGAATGCAACTTATGGTTTCAGCCGTTCCAGCCATACGCCAAAGCCGAAGCCTTCCAAGGTATCGTCAGAAAAGCCCCTGCTCAGCAGTTCTTCACCCTTGGGACAGCAGAACGCAGCCGCGTTCTCTCCGACGTTCACCGCCACTGTAACAGCCGTATCATCATTTTGGCGTGTATACGCATACAGGCCGTTTTCTCCCGCCACAAGGGGCCGGTAGCCTCCGGAAATCACGGCTTCTTCTTTGCGCAGTGTCGTCAGCTTCCGGATCAGGCAGCGGTGATCCCGGGGCGGCGCATCCCATGCCATTGCCTGTCGGAACGCAAACTCCTCCTTCCCGCTGATTCCCAGCTCGTCCCCGTAAAACAGGCAGGGAACACCGGGCGCCGTGAACAGAAACACCTCTGCCAGATTCAGCCGACGGACATCTCCGCCGCACTCCGTGAGAAACCGGCTCACATCGTGGCTGTCCAGCAGGTTCAGCTGCCCCTGTGTAATGCCCGTGGGATAACGGTAAAGCATTTGGATCACCCGGCTGTGAAACTGCCGGGCAGTCAGCTCACCGGTTGCAAAGAAGTCACGGCAATGCTTCCGAAAATCATAATTCATTGTGGAGTCAAACATATCTCCCCGAAGCCAGCTTTCACTGCTTTCCCAGATCTCTCCGATCATAACCGCATCGGGCTTTGCCTGCAATGCAGCCCTGCGAAATCCTCTCCAGAAATCCCGGTCCACTTCGTTAGCCACATCCAGCCGCCAGCCGTCCACATGGAACCGGGTAATCCAGTGGGTGCACACCTTTTGAAAATACGCCTGCACCTCCGGATTGGAAGAATTCAGTTTAGGCATTTTCCGTTCGTAGGCGAAGCAGGCATAGCCGGGAATCTCGCCGGGATCTTTCGGACGCACCACCGGGAATGTCAGGTCATAAAACCAATCCCGATAGCGGGAGTTTTCCCCGTTTTTCACCACATCGTCAAAAGCAAAAAACTGCCAGCTGCAATGATTGAACACACCGTCCACCAGCACACGCATTCCCTTTTCGTGGGCAGTATCCACCAGTTCCAGAAAATTTTCATCGGTGCCGAGATTCGGGCTTACATGAAAATAGTCCAAAAGATCATAACGGTGATACTCCCCGGCTGTAAAAATCGGGTTCAGATACAGGCAGTTGAATCCCATATCCTGAATATAGTCCAAATTTTCCAAAATTCCCCGGATTGTCCCTCCCAGGCGCGTATTGAGTGTCAGCCCCCGCTCCCATGGCATCTGAGAACTCTCCCCGGAAATACACCGTTTTCCCGATGCAAAGCTATCCGGGAAAATATTATACACTACACTGCAGCGCAGCCATTCCGGGACAACCGCCAACTCCTCTCTGCGGATAAAGGGGTATTGATAAAATTCGCTTCTTGTTTTCGGCGGCTCCTGTTCAAAAAGATCGGCATAATACAGGATTTTCTCCCCGTCCCGGCTTTCCAGCTCGAAGTAGTAGCACACCCGATTATAGGGCGTATCAAAAGTCACCTCAAACCAGTCAAACAGTATTTCCTCTGCCGCTTTTTCCATAGGAAGCGGCGTCACCTCCACCGGATCTCTCGGGCAGACCCGGTCACCATACCAAAGGGTACATCGGCTGAGATTTCCTCTTGCCGCCCGCAGGCGGATTGTCATATTGGAGACACTATTGGCAAACGCATACTGGGAAAGCGGAATATGCGTAATTGCCTGACGGTCGATCATAAGCATTCCTTTCTTCTGCTCAACGCAGATATCTATTCTTTTACGCCTCCGGCAGTCAGGCCGGAAACCATATACTTTTGCACTTTGAAGAAAACCAGCAGAATCGGCAGGGTTGACAGCATGGAAGCCGCTGTAAACACCGACCAGTTCCGGCTGTAATCATTAGACTGGAGCTGATAGAGTCCTCCTGCCAGAGAATAGGCGTTCTTGTCCAGCAAAAATGTTGTGGCAAACAGGTATTCGTTCCAGACCGTAATCAGTACCATTACACACGTCACAATAATCGCAGGGCGGGCCAGCGGCAATACCACTCTGGCAATCAGCGACAGATCTCCGGCACCGTCCATGCGGGCCGCCTCCTCAATGCTCCGGGGGATCGTGTCAAAATATCCCTTCAGGTTCCAAATGGCAAAAACACACATGGAACCGGCATAGATCATTATCAGTCCGGCATGGGCGTTCAGCAGGCCAGTCATTTTAAGGACACGGAACAGGGCAAACAGCGACAGCACCTGCGGGAATGCATTCAGCACTAAAAGCATGCGCAGCATGGATGTTCTGCCTGCAAAACGCCAGCGGGATGCTGCATAGGCAGCCGGAATGGCGCAGAACATGGCAACGGCAATGGTGCCAACACTCAGCAGGGCAGAGTTTTTCAGCCACAGCAGGAAGGGCTTGTCAAATAAAATCGTGCGATAATTCTCAAGGGTCGGATTTTCAGGCAGCAGTGAAAGCCCGCCGGACAAAGCTGCACCTTTTCCGCTGAAGGATACGGAAAGCGCATAGAGAATCGGCACCAGCACCACAAGGCACAGCACCGTAAAGAAAACATTGAGTACAACCAGCTTGCAGCCGCTGCGGAAATCTTTTTTCTTTTTCATGCAGATTCCTCCTTCAGGCTGCGGTTGGTAACCATAGAGAAAGCAATAATCAGCAGGAACAGCAGCACGCTCACCGCACTGGAAAGCCCATAATTATTTGATGCAAAGGCGTTTTGGTGGGCGTAAGTAATCACCGTGTTCAGTGTGGCGCCGGTCATATACCCCCGCTGCTGTGTCAGTAAATAGATGATATCAAACTGCTTAAAGGTAATAAATGTGGTCATCACCGCCGCCGGCGCAATAATGGGCTTGATTGCAGGAACGGTAATCCTCCAGATTTGGCTCCAGAAGCCTGCGCCGTCCAGTGTGGCGCTTTCATAAAGGTTTCGGTCCACACTTTGCAGGGCACCGTCAATGGTAGAGATCATAAACGGAAGTGCCATCCAAAGATTCAGCACCATGCAGGAGCAGAATGCTATTGTATTGTTGGCAAGGAAATCAACTTTCTCAAAACCCAACAGCACCAGCAGCTTGTTGAGGATACCGAACTCGGTATTAAACATACCCACGCGCCACAAAAGGATAGAAAGATATGCCGGAACAGCCCAAGGGATCATCAGTGCCGTTTTGTATATCCTCTTAAGGCGCAGCCCTCTGGCATTCAGTGCCAGCGCCAGAAAGAAACCCGCCGTCAGCTGGATTGCCATATTGAGCACAGTCCAAATGATTGTTGTCAGCAGCGCCGACAGAAACCCGGCATCCAATTTAAAAAGCGCTCTGGCATAATTCGCAAAGCCAATCAGGTGATAGTCGTTCCAGTGGTACAGGTTCATATTGGTAAAAGAAATATAAGCCGTGTACCCGATGGGAAACACAAGCACCACAGCAATCAGTATCAGCGCCGGGAGAGAATAAAGCCATGGCTTTATCCGCATTTTTTGTTTCATAGGTACCTCCTGCAAAAAAGAGGGGCGGAGAACCGCCCCCCTTTCGGAAAATCTTAGTGCATATCCGCAATCGCCTGCTCAGCTGCAGCCTGTGCATCTGCGCCGGCCTTGGCAGGATCTACACCGTTTTTGTTGATAGCGGTAAACATTGCCTCAGCAGGGCCCCACATAGAACCCATTTCCGGAATGTTCGGCATGGGCTGAGCGGTGGCAGCCGTCTTCTGAATGGCAGAAATAATGGGATTTGCAGAAACTTCTGCATCGTTATAGGAAAGGTTGTTGGCAGGTGCACAGCCGGACTTCTTGGCCAAAGCCACGCCAACCTCGGGTGCTGCCATTGCGGTCAGAACCTTGGCAACTGCATCCTTCTTGTCCTTGAGTGCGGTTTTCAGGACGCCCACACCCTGCACGCCGGAGAAGGGCGCAAGGCCGTTGCCGTTAGGCAGCTTAATGTCAGAAAGGGATGCAACACCGTAGGAAATGCCTGCAGCCTCAATGCCGGAAACCAGCCAGGGGCCGCCGATGATGCCGGCTGCCTTCCCCTCATTGAAAAGGGTTGTTACGGTATTGTAGTCGCCGTCAGCCTGCAATGCGCCGAATTTACGGTTGTATTCTGCGGCAGCAATGGTCTTGGGATCATTAAAGCCGGGCTTGCCGTCTGCATTGATGATAAATCCGCCGAATCCGTTCACAAAGGGAGATACATTATAGGCATTGGTGTGCTGATTCACAAGGGCATAGGTACCGGCAGCGGCATCGGTATTCTCCTTCATGTAGGCGTACAGCTCTTCGGTGGTACCGGGAATCTCACCCTTCCAAAGGTTCTTGTTGTAGAGCAGGATCAGTGTCTCAAAATAGACAGGCAGCAAATACTGGGTGCCGCCGATCTGACCGGCCTGCACGGTCATGGGCAGATGGTCTTTCCACAAAGATGCATCCACCAAATCCGTAAGCGGTGCCAGCAGATCCATGGTCACAAAGCTGCCGAGTACATCGTGAGCATAAAAATACATATCCGGGGCATTGACCGGATCGTTGCCGTAAAGCCGCAGCTGACTGGCCATATCGGTTTTCTTTTCAAACTCCACGGTGATTTTCTCGTCTGCCAGCTTGGCGTTCACCTGCTCAGCGATGGTGTTCATGATGTTTTCGTCACCGTCGTGCCAGATTTTCACAGCAACGGGTTTTGCCTGATCCCCAGTCTGCTGGGGGTTGTCCTGCTGCTGTTTCGGTGCACATGCCCCGAGAGACAGCACCAGAACCAGTGCCAGAATAAGTGCGATTGCTTTTTTCATTGTCCTGTTTCTCCTTTTCATTGATGTCTGATTGGATCTTTCAGCGGGTGCGCATTCCCGCAGAAAGCAGGTATAAATTTGATTCTTTTTCTGTTTACTTTCAAAAACATAAATCGTTTTACTATTTTGCAGCTGCAATGATTTATATTTTCCTTGCCTTTTTGCAGGAATTATCCTACAATCTACTGGGAGTATATCACGATAATTCCAGGAGTGTCAATCACGCTACCCCTCGTTTTCCTGTACAAATTCAGAAAGCGTTTTACTAAGAAAAGAGGCAAAATATGGCTATTACCATCAAAGAAATTGCCGCCGCTGCCGGCGTTTCCACCGCCACCGTCAGCAAGGTCATCAACAATAAAATGTATGTTGCGGAAGCAACCCGCCAGCGGGTTCTGAAGGTCATGGCGCAGTATCACTATGCCCCCAACATGGCGGCTGCAAATCTGGCCCGGCAGTCCAGCCGGCGGGTGCTCTATGCCGATTGTTTCTATAAAGGGCTTCCCTATGAAAATCCCCATATGTTCGACATCATCTGCGGTGTCAGTGACGAGCTGAATCGAAAAGGCTACCAGCTGTCCCTTTTGAATCTCGGCATGAAAGACCGCTCCCCGAAGGACATTCTGGAAGAAGCGATCATCAATAAATCTGCCGACGGAATCATCCTCAACGGATATTTTGTCACGCCGGAAATCGAGCGGCTGTTCCTGCGGTACGATTACCCGCAGCTGTGCATCGGCGCCCCGGATTTCGATTCCATTCTCTCATGGGTCGATACCAACCACATGCTCTCCTCCAGTCTGGCGGTGGAGCATCTGCTGAACCGCGGCCGAAAAGACATTGCTTTTATCGGCGGGCAACCGGATGAAAAAATTTTTATGGAGCGAATGCGTGGATTCCGTGTGGCCATGCAGAAACAGTCACTGCTCGTGCGGGAGGATTTTATCGTCTATAACAGCCCCCGCATCGACGAGATCACCGCTTCCGTCAAAGCCCTGCTGTCTCTCCCCCAGCCGCCCAACGGCATCATTTGCAGCAACAGTCTGATCGCCGTAGGCGCTGTGCGGGCCGCCGAGGAGTTGGGAATTGACATCCCCAGGAAGCTCGCCATCATCGCTTTTGACGATTACCCCTATTCCCCCATTCTTCTGCCCCGGCCCACCGTCATCAATATCGATCTTTACCATCTGGGCAGCCATGCCGGAAATCTGATGCTAAAAAGAATCAAAGACCCCACCATGCTGACCCAAAGCTATACCGCTCTCCCCCGTCTCATCCACAGAGAAACCACATGAGTCTTTCATTGTACGCTCCTGTTTTAGCAAAAAGCAATACAGTTTCCAATCAGCCTTGCCTTTTTTGTTTAATCTGCTATAATAGCAAGGTGAGGTGAAAAATGTGAGTAATCGTTTTCGTATGTCCACAGCGCTGGATGTGGATGATCTGCTGATGGAGTGCATACCCTATGCCATTGCGCTGGCCAATGAAAAATATCATTTTGACCCGCCTATTTCCATTTACGAGGTAGACCATTGGGGCAAGCTGGGTACCCGGGCAGATGTGATTTTTGAATTTTTTGAAGATCCCGAGTTTTATCGCAACCAGCCGGTAATCCCCGGTGCAAAGGAATTTGTGCGGAAGCTTTCCAAAATGACCGATGTATTTATCTCCACTTCTATCCCGCCCAAATTCATGGGCATCCGTGCCCAGCGCATCATGGATGAATTTCCGGAAATCCCCCCGGAGCATATCTACATGGGCTCCCGGAAGGATAAAATCAATGTAGATATCCTCTTTGACGACGGTATGCATAATGTGTTCAAATCCAATGCGGCTTACCCCATTCTGATGCGCCGCCCATGGAACCAGATCGCCACAGGGATGCTGGCCGTCAATAACTACGACGAATTTCTGAAGCTTCTGGAAGTCATCACCACCGGCTATTCCCGGGTGGAAGAAAGCGGCAGGCGGCCGGATATCGTGGTTCTGGTGGGTCCCTCCGGCTCAGGAAAAACAAAGGTAGCCAAAAAAATGCTGGACAGACTGGACTGCTTCGGCAAGCTGGTGAGCTATACCACGCAGGACCCCACAGCTCTGAAGGAAAACGACTGGTACACCTATATTTCCCGGCATCAGTTTTTTGAAATGCTGGACAAGGGTATGCTTTTTGAATCCACCATGTATGCCGGCCACGGCTTCGGCTCCAAGAAAGAGGATGTGGACAAAATCCTCGCAGAGGGAAAAATCGTTCTGGCCACTATGGATATCTGCGGCGCTATGGCACTGAAAACCCATTTTAAGAATGTTGTCACCGTCTATATCAAGCGGGACAAGCGCACACTGCTTTCCTCTATCCTTGCAAAGAACAGCACCAATGAAGACAAAGTCAACCGGATTATGTCCATCGACCACGAAAAGCAGAATGAGGAAATCTGCGACTATGTAGTTCCAAACACCGGCTACGACGAAACCGCCGAAGAGATCATCCGTCTTTTGAAGCTTTCAAAGGAGAATGTCTGACCGGCACTGCCTATAACGAACAAGCCTCGCTGAGCGTAAAAACGCAGCGAGGTTTTTTGTTTTCCAATAGCCGTCTGCTGCAAAATTTTTTAGATTGCTATTGACATTTTGTACCTTTCCGCATACAATATCAATAGGTGATATCATATATCGATATTACATGAGGAGGTGAAGGACATGGCACGCAAAGCCATGGAAATTCTAACAGAATCCATGTTTTATGTGCTGATGGCGCTGAAAAAAGCACCCATGTGCGGCACGGATATTGCCACCGCCGTGGAGCGCCGCACTCAAAACCGGGTTCTTCTCGGTCCCGCCACCCTTTACACCATCCTTGGAAAATTTGAAAAAGAGGGGTATATCCGGGAAATTGCCGTCAGCGGACGAAAGAGAACCTATGAAATCACCGCAATCGGTTTAGAAGCCTATGAAAATGAATGGGAGCGTCTGCGGCAATGCCTTGCGGATGCCGAAGAATCAGAAAGGAGCTGTTAACTATGAGCAGCGAAACCAAAGCTTTTATGGCCCCCTGTTCTTCTATGGATATCGAGAGAATGCAAACCTGGCTGGAGGATATGGCTGCCGATGGCTGGCTCCTCCAAAAGCGCCTGTTTTTCCTGAACCGTTACCGTTTTTATAAAATCTCTCCCCTGAAAACACGATACCGTTTGATGGCTGTTTCTGACAATCTGGAACGCTGGAACACAGCCCCCAATGCAGATCATCAGTCCCTTGCCGAAGAATTTGGCTGGGAATATGTCTGCAAATGCAAATTGTTCCATGTTTACAGATCCTACGATGAAGAAGCCCGGGAGCTGAACACCGATCCCGCTGTGCAGGCAGAATCTCTGCGTTATATCCAGCGTCGTGCACTGTTTTCGGCACTGATTGCCGTGCTGATTCCTCTTGCGTTTATGGCAATTCTCTGGTTCTTTTCCGGCACAGTGGGTATGTGGCGTTCGATAATTCGAGATTATACCATTTTCGGATATTTCCGGATGTTCATTCTGCTGTCCATCAGCGTAATGGGAATTTACCGTTCAATCACTTTGCTGCGTCTGCGCCACCGTCTGAAAACACACGGACTTCCCATTAAGCGCAAGGATTGGCAAAAGAAAGCCCTTCTCAACCGCGTTTCCCGCTGTGTGGGACTGGTGTTGTTTGTGTTTCTGTTATACTCCTCTATGGTGCTGCAAGTAGCGCAGACGGACGGAATGGGATTTTACCGGCTTGCAAAGGAAGGTCCCCAAATGCCGTTCCCGACAGTTCTCGATTTAGCAAAGGAAAGCGACATTGCATCTATTGAGCGCTCTGACTCCAGCAGAGTGAATGTTTGGAGCCACTATCTCAGCCCCGTCAACTATACATGGGGTGAAATTACCGATGCTGTAGATGCAGACGGTAACAAAGGCATGGTCAGTCTCACAATTGACTATCATGAATTGTGTTCCGAATGGCTCGCACGCAGGATTGCAAATGAATACAAGCGTCAGGCGATTAAAATCGGTACACCCGTGGAAAAAGCCGCAGACAGCGGTTGGGATATGGCCTACTTCTATCTTAACAGCTACCAAAAACCGACAGCCGTCCTGCAAAAGGGAAAAATCGTCATGCGTGTGGAATTTCCCCGGCAGGATTTGGATGACCCATATCTGAATTTCGACCACTGGGTGGAAACCATGCTGACAAAGCTGAATTCCGGCAGCAGATAACAAAATAACCGCATAACAAAGCGAGCAGGCAGCCCTCAAAGGGGTTGCCTGCTCGCTGTTTGCATTTTAGGTCAGGTGCCGCATCCAACACGGCGTTCCGGGAGAATTTGCGTCTTACGCAGTCTTGCGGTCCTTGGCGGAAAGATACTTTCTCTTGAAGAACTTCACACACTCCACAACAGGAATCACAGAAATTGCCAGACCCATAGCCACGGCATACTCAGCCAGAGAAATATGGCTGAAGCCGAAAGCATCACTGAGGAAGGGCACATAAATTACGGTGGTGGTGAGAATCAGGGAAAGGAGCATTGCGCCGAAGAGGAAAAGGTTGTGGCTGCGCAGAGAGAACACAGACTTCAGCTGAGATCTCATGTTGAAGCTGTGGAAAATCTCAGCCATAGACATGGTCAAAAATGCCATGGTCATACCGTCGGGGCTGTTGGCGATTTCCCAGACACCGGCTTCCATATAGTGGCCGATGAAATAAGCCGCCAGAGTAACAACGGAAACCAGCAAACCCTGATAGGCGCAGTCCGTACCCAGGCCGCCGGCAAAAATGCCGTCCTTGGGGTTTCTGGGCTTGCGCTGCATGATGTCCGGCTCGGCTTCTTCCATACCCAGCGCAAGTGCCGGGAAACAGTCGGTAATCAGGTTGATCCAGAGAATATGCACCGGCTCCAGAATGGTGAAGCCCAGCATGGTTGCTGTAAAGATAGAGATAACCTCGGAGAGGTTGGAGGACAGCAGGAACTGAATGGCCTTACGGATATTATCATAAATCCGTCTGCCCTCACCCACGGCGCTGACGATGGTAGCAAAGTTATCGTCTGCCAGAACCATATCCGCGACATTCTTGGTAACATCCGTACCGGTGATGCCCATGCCCACGCCGATGTCGGCGGCCTTAATGGAGGGCGCGTCGTTAACGCCGTCGCCGGTCATGGCGGTGATGCAGCCACGCTGCTTCCATGCATTCACGATACGAACCTTATGCTCGGGCTGTACACGGGCGTAGACGGAATAGTTAACCACCTGCTCAAGGAAATCCTCGTCGGAGATTTCGTCCAGCTGTGCGCCGGTGATCGCCTGTGCGGGGTCATCGATAATTCCCAGCTGCATTGCAATTGCAACAGCGGTGTCCCGATGGTCACCGGTAATCATAATGGGACGGATGGATGCGCCGCGGCATTCTGCAATGGCATCGGCAACTTCATCACGGACCGGGTCGATCATGCCCTCAAGACCCAGGAAAATCAGATCATTTTCGAGGTTTGCAGGCTCAAAGCTCTCGGGCGTGCTGTCCCAATGTCTTTCCGCTCCCGCAAGGACACGCAGGGCCTTGTCTGCCATTTTCTTGTTCTGCGCCAGAATCTCGCCCCTGACCTGTTCGGTCATGGGAAGGATCTGTCCGTCCTTCAGCACCTTGGTGCACTGCTTCAGCAGCTCGTCAGGGGCACCCTTGGTAAACTGAATGATCTTGCCGTCAGCACTCCGATGGACGGTACTCATGAGCTTACGCATGGAGTCGAAGGGAGCTTCACCGATTCGAGGCATTTCGGCCTTCAGATCGGGTTTGCGGAAGCCCTTTGCCCGTGCAAAATTCACCAGAGCATTTTCGGTAGGCTCGCCTACGGCGTTTTCGCTTTCGTCCAGTTCGGAATCGGAGCAAAGGGCCATTGCCTTTGCCAAACGATCTTCGTCATTGCTGTATGTGTCCACCACGGTCATCTTGTTCTGGGTGAGGGTTCCGGTCTTATCCGAGCAGATGATCTGGGTGCAGCCCAGGGTTTCCACGGCGGTGAGCTTGCGGATGACCGCATTTCTCCGGGACATTTTCGTGACGCCGATGGAAAGCACAATGGTAACCACTGCGGAAAGTCCCTCGGGGATTGCCGCAACGGCCAGAGAAACCGCTACCATGAAGGAGTTCAGAATATTTGCACCGGTCAGGGAGCCGTTCTTCAGAACACCCACCACGAAAATCACGGCACAAATGGCCAGCACGATCCAGGTCAGCACCTTGCTGAGCTTTGCCAGCTGGATCTGCAGAGGGGTCTTTCCATCCTTTGCCTGACTGATGGCATCGGCAATCTTACCCATTTCCGTCTGCATGCCGGTGGCAACCACCACAGCCTTGCCACGGCCGTAGGCAATGGAGCTGCCCATATAGAGCATATTGCTTCTGTCACCCAGAGGAACGGCCTTTCCGTCAGGATTGGAAATTTCCTTTTCCTGCTTGTTAACCGGCACGGACTCGCCGGTAAGGGCAGATTCCTCTGCCTTAAGACTGGCGGCCTCCAGAATTCTGGCATCCGCAGGCACTGCGTCGCCTGCTTCCAGCAGGATGATGTCGCCGACTACGATGTCTTCACTTTTAATCTGGCGGATCATTCCGTCCCGCAGCACCTTACTGGTTGCGGCGGACATTTCGTTGAGGGCTTCAATCGCTTTTTCCGCCTTGCTTTCCTGCATCACGCCGAGAACAGCGTTCAGAACCACAACAAACAGAATGATAAATACATCTGTGAAGGATTCATTGGCGTAGATACTGGTTACAGCGGAAATTCCTGCCGCCACCAACAAAATGATGATCATGGGATCAGCCAGCTGAGAAAGAAATCTGCGGAAAACAGAAACTTTCTTGGCTTCTACCAGCTTGTTCTTTCCGTCTTTTGCAAGTCTGGCGGCAGCTTCATTGCCGCTGAGACCGCTGTCGCTGGAATGAACTTCCGTCAGCACTTGCTCGGATGGGCGTAAATAGTGGTCCATTTTGATTCTCCTTATCATTTTTCGTGGGAATTGACATATAAAAAGACTTGTGTATGGAAATTCCATACACAAGTCTCATTCTCAAAGGCGCATATTACCCTTTTAGTCAGACCAGATACAGGCAGCCCTGTAACAGGAATGTTGATCTGACACGCCCGGAGGGCGTCAAATTACTCCCATTGTGTATGACCATTTTACCATTAAAAATTTCGGAAGTCAAGGGGATTCTCCCGCAAAACGCTTTGCCGAAATAGTGTCTGCGGTGGGGCCTTCTTCAATCAGGGGAAGATGCTGTACTTTCCCTGCAAGCTATGATATACTGAAAGCACAAAAATCCCATCTGGAGGAACTTCTATGGAACAGCAGCACAAACGGCGGGTGCATTACTCCGGCACCCACCCCAAGCGCTTTGAAGAAAAATACAAGGAACTGAACCCGGAAAAATATAAGGATACCGTAGAAAAGGTCATCGCCCGGGGCAACACTCCGGCAGGAATGCACATTTCCATTATGGTGGACGAAATTCTGGACTTTCTGCAAATCAAGCCCGGTCAGGTAGGCGTGGATGCCACGCTGGGCTACGGCGGTCACACCCGGCGGATGCTGGAAAAGCTTGCGGGACAGGGGCACATCTACGGACTGGATGTAGACCCCATCGAGTCCGCAAAAACCGAGCAGCATCTCCGGGAACTGGGCTTCGGTGAGGAAATCTTTACCAGACGCCTGCAAAATTTCCGGGATATTGACCGGGTAGTTGCCGACACCGGACGGAAGCTGGACTTTGTGCTGGCAGATCTGGGCGTGTCCTCCATGCAGATTGACAACCCCCAGCGAGGCTTTTCCTATAAAACAGACGGCCCTCTGGATCTGCGCCTGAATCCTCAGGCCGGCATCACCGCTGCCCAGCGTCTGGCTGAGCTGGATCGGGACGAAATCGCAGGAATGTTCATGGAAAACGCAGACGAACCTTACGCAGAAGAAATTGCGGATGTGCTTATGGCGCGGCGCGCCGCCGGAAAAGCCATTGAAACCACCACCGATATGCGGCAGGTTGTGGAAGATGCTCTGGCGTTTCTGCCCACAAAGGAGCGGAAGGAGGCCGTGAAAAAATCCTGCCAGCGAACCTTTCAGGCGCTGCGGATCGACATCAACAGTGAATTTGAAGTGCTCTACGAATTTCTCGAAAAGCTCCCCGCTGTAATGGCCCCGGGCGGACGGATCGCAGTACTGACCTTCCACTCCGGTGAAGACCGCCTTGTTAAGAAATCCTTTAAAGCGCTGGTGCAGGAAGGGATTTACAGTGATGCTGCCCGGGATGTGATCCGCCCCTCAGCACAGGAATGTTTCCGCAACCCTCGTGCCAAATCTACGAAAATGCGCTGGGCCGTTATGGCAAAGTGAGAAAATCCTAAGCCCTTCGGCTGAGCCGGAGGGCTTTTGCCGACTAAAATATGCCTCTGTTATACCGGAACTGGGCATACAGCATAAGTAAAAAGCCAAGCCCCATAATCGCCAGAGAGCCGTATTCTACCCACGCCGCATGAAAAACAGCAAACAGCGCAGAAAACAGCATTGTCCCGATGCCCATAATCATTGTACCCAATCCCATGGCAAAGCAATACGCCTTTTGGTCTTCCTTTCTAACCCTTCGGCGGTTATACCAGTGAATGGTCGCTATATTGCCGCACATATTAAAAACACCCATTGCAGAAAAGAGGATTCCCAGCACAAACGGAAAAACATATTCCCGAAACGGCGGATACCAGAACGCTGCCGCTCCCACAAGCGCTGTGCAAAGCACCGCTGACAGAGCAGCGATTACTTTCTTTTGCCGCTTGATGACCACATTCTTTTCGACCAGTGCTGCTTCACGCTCCCGGTTTGGGGAAAGCTCGCCGTATGGCACCTCAAAATATTCTGCCAGCAGGCGCAGGGACTCTTCGCTGGGCAGGCCAATGCCGTTTTCCCATTTTGCAACGGCGGAACGGCTGATATGAATTTCCTCCGCCAGCTTATTCTGGGAAATCCCCCGCTGCATACGCAATTCCCGCAATCTTTCAGAAAATTCCATTTTCATTCTCCTTTGTCGTTTGATGACTGGATTGTAGCATAAATGTCCGGAAAACAGTTGTTACTTTTGCCGGACACGCTGTTACTTTTGCGGTTTTCCCGGAATTTCCGGGTTTTGACAGGTCAATGAAAACAGGATAAAAGATATTCACGCAAAAATCAAGGCCTCCGGCTGCGCCGGAGGCCTTGGTTTATCCCTGCAAGGCAGGATTTGCCGCAGGGTGCTTCTACAGATACAACTTTCGATAGAACTCCTGCATACGCTTTTGTCCCTGCTGATATACGCCGGATATTTGCTCGTTGGGCATATATGTCTCCACAGAATGACCGGCCAGAGCAAAAGACAGCGCCTTTTCATAGCTTTCACAGGCATTCAGTGCAACCGCCGCACTAACCCATGCGCCGACGGCGGTTTGCTCCGAAGAATCCTGATCATGCAGCAGCTTCTTTTGGTAGATATCAGCCTGCATCTGATTGAAGGCGGAAAATTTTGTAAGGCCGCCGCCAATTTGGATTTCCTCTATTTTGCCGATATTCTTTTCAAGAATCTGCAGATTCTCATTTGCCTCATAAGCAATGCTTTCCAGCAATGCCCGAGCCATATCATCCCGTGTCGTTCCCAGATTCATATTGGCAAAGCAGCCGGTGGCATTACTGTTAAAATCGGGGGAACCTCTTCCCTGAAAGTAAGGAAGCACGATACAGCCGTTTGCACCTGCGGGTGCCCGCTCCACAGCAGCATTGACCGCTTCTATCGATTTCTCCTCCGAAAACAGCGTTCGCATAATCCAGTTGTACATAGCCGCACAGGACAGCATGCTGCTCTCCATAACATATTTTCCGGGTATTGCATGAGCACCGCAGATAATATTGGACGGGATTTCTTCCGGCACCATGTCGCTGTATGCCAGCAGAAAAGCGCCGGTTCCTGTTGTAATTTCTGCACTTTTCGCACGAATAATGCCTTGCCCAAGCGCAGCACACTGCTGATCCCCGCCGGCTGACACTACCGGGATCCCGGACTGCAGTCCTGTTTTTTCTGCAAATTCCCGGGAGACTGTACCGATAACGCTTCCGGCCGGTGCCAATGTGCAAAGCTTTTCACTGTCAACTTCAAAAATATCCAGCAGCTCAGGCTCCCACTCCAGTGTGCGGATATTCATAAGCAGGCTTCTGGCGCCGTAGGTATGATCCGTCACATATTTACCGGTTATCCGGCTGACAATATAATCTGCGATCGTGCAAATTTTCTTTGTTTTCTTGTAGAGCTCCGGTTCCGTTCTGCGGAACCACGTCATTTTGGTTCCGGAAAAAACAGTATTGATTCTGGCTCCCGCCAGCCGATGCACCTTTTCCTGACAGCATGCCAGTTCCGCAACAATACCCGCATTTCTCTTATCCTGCCACATAATTGCCGGGCGGAGAGCCTCTCCATTTTCCCCCACAGGAATGATACTGGAGCGCTGTGAAGTCAGCGAAATCCCATCAATGGATAGTTTCCTGTCAGCCGCAAATTCTGCAGCAGCTTTTCCTATGATACAGATTGCATTTGCCCAGTCATCTGCATTCTGCTCTGCCATTCCTTCTCCGAAGTACTGTACACAATAGGAAATTTGCTTCCAAAATATCGGCTTTCCCTGAGGGTCATAGAGAACACCGCGAATACTGGAAGTTCCCACATCAATCACAAGTATATACACTGTATCCGCCTCCATGTACGATTACGCTGCCGCAGCTTCATTGCAGTTCCAGCAGGCGATGAATATATATTACAAGGTATAATTCTTCCTGCTTTGTCAATGTTACATGAAACTGTTTGTTGATAAAAGCTCCTATCTTTTTTACGCACTTATAGGATCTCTGGCAGGTGGAAACAATCTGATCGTACAGAAAATCCTGTTCATTATCCTTCACCAAATTGTTTTTTACGACCCGCTGTGCAAAAAGCCGCAGGTGTGTTACCAGACGGCTGTATGCAATACTGTCGGTATCGTATACAATCTTCAGGTCATACTTAATAATTTCCAGAATATTCTGCACGACTTCCAGTATCTGCAAATCCGTATCCCGATAGGGATTGTTTTCCTGTGCGTTGATAAAATGGAAGGCAATGAATCCCAGTTCCCCATCCGGAAGCCGGACACCTACTCTCTGCTCAATCAGATCCAGGCAATACCTCGCAACATCGCACTCCCTGGGATTAAACTGTTTCATTTCAAGGAAGTAGAAATTGCGGAATACCTTTCCCTCCTGAAATCGACGGACCGCAAAGGAAATATGGTCCGTCAATGACAGGTAGATGTGGTCCATCAGCTTCATGTTGTACTTTTCCACTGCATAATCAATTGTCGCACGCGCAAGTTCAAAGTATAAACTGTCAATTTCTGTGGCGAGGCTGATAATATCATTCAGTAACGAGCGATCTCTTAAAACAAAAACCTTTTCAATATCTGCCTCATCAAGATCACAGCCGATACTTTTTGCAAAGCCCAGGCCTTTTCCCATCAGTATGACTTCATTGCCTGCATCATCCACCGCCATGATCACAGAATTATTTAGTACTTTTATAACTTTCATACGCACTCCGCTTTTTGCTATGATAGAATTTACTCCAACAAAATGACAAATTACAGACTATTTCCGTTGGATGCAATTACATTCTTATACCAGAAGTAGCTGTCCTTCTTAATTCGCGCCAAATCTTTCAAATCCGAATCTGTTCGGTTTACATAAACCAGTCCATATCGTTTTTTAAAGCCTTGATGGGAGCTGAGCAGATCTATCACGGACCAGGGACAATACCCCATGACATCCACGCCGTCTTCTATTGCATCCGCAATTGCTGCGATGTGGTCATGCAGATAGGAAATACGGTACGCATCGTGCACTTTTCCGTCTTCCGCCAGTTCGTCCGCAGTGCCCAGACCATTTTCCGTGATAATCAGAGGCAAATGGTACCGGGACCAGTACTCATTGAGGACAATCCGCAGCCCAACAGGATCGATCTGCGCGCCATACTCACTGGCAGCCAGATTGGTATTCTTTTCGATTTTCCAGTAGCCATACATATCGTAGTCAACTTCATTGAAACCTTCGATGCGCTGACCTTTGGGATGGTTTTCATCTGCCGGCAAATATCGGGCAGTCAAAGTCCTGTAATAGTTCAGAGCAATAAAATCCATTTTTGCCTGCTTCAGAATCTCCCGATCCCCGTCTTCCATTGCAGGCATCAGATTCTGTTCCTTCAGATAGGCCAAATAGTAGCCGGGGTATTCGCCGTTAAAATGGAAGTCCAGACAATAATCCGTCTTGAACCGGTTATTCATAAGTGCCGCCCACACATCCTCCGGCTTGTTTGTCAAAGGATAGGTAACAGTGGAAGAAACAGCAGGTCCGATTTTTCCGCCGTCTACCATTTTGTGGCAGTCATTGGTAGCAAGGGCATGCGCAAGGAACATGTGGTAATCCATTTGGGCGCGCATCTTTTCCTGTTTGAACGGATCCGTTTCGTAGATGTTCATCCGTTCGTTGACCCGCATCATTAGGTTTTGCTCATTGTGTACCTGCCAATACTTAACTCTATCACCAAATTCCGAAAAACAAATTTGGGCATAGCGCTGAAAAGCATAGGCACATTCACGGGATTCCCAGCCGTTGTATTTTTCTACC
Organism: Oscillospiraceae bacterium; assembly: GCA_020025545.1. Lineage (GTDB taxonomy): Bacteria > Bacillota > Clostridia > Oscillospirales > Oscillospiraceae > Faecousia. The sequence continues at coordinate 26,974 of JAHHRX010000021.1, forward strand.
AAGGCATAGGGAAGATCAAAGTGATACAGGGTAACAAAGGGAATGATATTGCAGGAAATCAGTTTGTCAATCACGCGGTTATAAAAAGCAATTCCATCTGCATTTACTTTGCCGTCACCGTCCGGAATAATTCTGGTCCATGCAATGGAAAACCGGTACGCCTTCAATCCCAATTCTTTCATCAGGTCAATGTCTTCTTCCCAATGATGATAAAAATCGCTGGCCACTTTACTGTCCGCCTGTACCGCAGACCGCCGGAAAGAATTGAAGTCTGCAACGCTTAAGCCTTTGCCGCCCTCATTCCAACCGCCTTCAATCTGAAATGCAGACGACGCTGCTCCCCACCAAAAGTCTTTTGGAAAATGCTTACTCACTTAGAATGCCTCCCGCAATTGTTATCCATCTCTGGACGGAATAATGGTATCATATTTACTCAGTAACTTCAATAACAGGCGTATTTTCGTTGACTGTCATGCCAAATCTGGGCGAAACAGCAGAAAAATCATCCGTATTGGAAACCAGCACGGTAACGGTGTTATCGTAACCCGCTGCCTTAATGGCTTTGGAGTCAAAGGAAACAATGGGAGTTCCCTTCTTAACACGCTTGCCTTCTTCCACATGCTGCGTGAAATACTTGCCCTGCAGCTCCACCGTATTGATGCCGATGTGAATCAGAAGCTCTGCACCGTTATCCAAAGTCAATCCAACGGCGTGTCTGGTGGGAAACACCAGAGAAACCGTGCAATCTTCCGGCGCAACCACTTCTCCCGTAGAAGGAATCACCGCAATGCCTCTGCCCAGTGCATCGGAGGAGAACACCTCATCGTCAACAGTGTGCACATCAATCGCCTTGCCGGCTACGGGAGAGGTAATGGAAACGGTTTTTCCGTTTTTGGGAGTTTTGGGAAGCTTTTTCTGCGCATTGGGGTCAACATCATCTTCAAAACCGACAATGTAGGTAAGAATCGCTGCGCCAAAGAATGCAACGGAAATGCCCAGCAGATAAGAAACAAACTGACCGACGGAAGTACCCTCGCCGTAGTAGGACATAATCGTCAGAATACCATTGTTTGCAAAACCTGTGTTGACGGCTTTGCCGATTCCCATGATAGCGCCGCCCAATGCACCGGAGATTACAGCGCAAATCATGGGCTTCTTCAGACGCAGATTACAGCCGTAGATAGCCGGCTCGGTAATACCAACCAGGAATGCAGAAATGGTAGCTGCACCGGAAACCTGCTTCAGATTTGCACTTTTCGTCTTCAGCATGACGCCCAGAGAAGCGCCTGCCTGAGAGAAGTTAGCGGCACCTGCAAAGCACATTAAGGTGTTTGTACCGGTCAAAGCAACATCGTTTAAGCCAATAGGCAGCAGCGCACGGTGTGCTCCGAAAATTACACAGACGCCCCACAGTCCGCCCACAATAATACCGCCAAGAATGGGGCTGAAGCCATACAGGCTCTGATACAGCCACTGAACAATGTAGCCGACATAAATACCGACAGGTCCAACAACAACCAGAGCAACCGGAACCATAATCAGCAGAGAAAGTCCGGGAACCAGAATGATCTGCAGCATCTCCGGAATGATTTTCTTCAAAAACCGTTCCAGATAAACAAGTACAATCACTGCAAGGATAATGGGAATTACAGATTCTGTATAGGCAAAAACCTTGGAAGCAGAACCGATTGTAAACGCCATCTTAGGAATGGGAATGCCGAAAATAGTGGACTTAACTGCAATGTCCTGTACCAATGTGTCAATCACGGGATGGCACAGGAAGCCGCCGATCACCATTGCAATGACCTTGTTGCATTTCAGCGCATCTGCTGCAGTAAAAGCCAGGAAAATGGGCATATAGTAGAAAATGATATTGCTGGCTGCATTCAGGATGATAAATGTGCTGTTGTCTCCGGATACCCAGCCCAAACGGGATGCCGCAGACAGCAGACCTTTAATCAAACCGGCAGCCGCAATTGCAGGAACCAGGGGCGTAAAGATCTTAGAAATGGTTTGCAGAATAGTATTTCCCAAAGATCCCTTTTCTGCAGCAATTTCATTGCCTGTTTCCAAATTCACCAGAGGGAGGAATTCATCATAGATTTTGTTGACCTTGCTGCCAAGGACAACCTGAAACTGTCCGCCGGCCTCAACAACCTGAATAACACCTTCCAGTCTTTCAACATTTGCTTTGTTTGCCTTCTTCGGGTCCTTCAAAACCAGACGAAGTCTGGTGAAGCAATGGGTGACATCTCTTACATTGGAAGCACCGCCAACTTCAGTCAGAATGTCATTTGCAATCTGCTTGTAGTTCATATCAGTCTCTCCTTATCTTCGTTTATATGGATATTGTGTCGGCCGAACACAGCAAAAAGGGTACAAAAAAAGACTGAATTTGCAAAAAGCTATCCCATGCAAAAGCATGGTTACAATTTTGCCAATCCAATCTTGCCTGCATTACCAGTAACACGTCGTATTGTGCCCTTATTAACTTGATCATATTGTAACAGCTAGTGTTCATTCAATCAAGAGCAATGTCCCTAAAAAAGTGATTTTCATGACATCACACAATTATATATGTTGTTACTTGTCAATATTGCCCGGTAAAACTCTCAATTAGCCTTTTCCACACGCCACTGCATCAGGCGTGTATGACCGGCAAGGGAAAAATGTCACGAAATGCGGTGTTGGTTCTGGTTCTTCCGCATTCCGTGACACTGGACAGACTCATTCCTGATAGGCCTTTGTCTGGCTCTCCCACAGGGTTCGGAAAAGGCCGTCTTGTTTCAGCAGCTCTGAAGGGGCCGCACATTGGATAATTTTCCCTCGCTCCAGCACTGCCACCCGGTTTGCAAGAGAGACTGCCCCCAGACGATGGGTGATAATCAGTCCGGTTTTTCCATGGAGTGCTTCCCGAAACTGCTCGACCAGCTCTCGCTCTTTCAGTGGGTCAATTGCTGAAGTCGGTTCATCCAGCAAAAGGAAATCCCCTTGCTTATAAAATCCACGGGCGCAGGAAAGCTGCTGCCACTGACCGCCGGACAGCTCCCGTCCGCCAAATTCTTTTCCCAGGGGCGTATCCGCTGTGACTTCCCCATCGGGGAAAATATCCCCCAGACGGCGGTCGATCTCAAAGGCATCTGTCCTTTTGGGATCCCCCAGCGCAATATTTTCCCCGGCGGTGGTATGGTACCGCTGAAAAGACTGCATCACCGCCGACTGGCAGGTATGCACAGACTCTTCCCGAAGTTCAGAAAGCTCGCAGTCGCCGTAGAAAATTTTGCCGGATGTTGGTTGAAAAATGCCTAAGATAAGATTGGCCAATGTGGATTTTCCGGCACCGTTTTCTCCTGCAACCGCCAGCACTTCCCCCCTGTGAATCGTGAGGGACAGATGCGATATGGCATCCACGGCGGCACCGGGATACCGAAAGGACACATCCTCCAGACGAATTTCATCCGGAAATTTCCCCAGCGTTTCCGTGCCGCCCCGCTCCGGCAGGCCGAAATAGCGGAAAAACGGCTGAATGAGCTTGCGGAACAAGGCTTCGTCTTCTGCGCTGCCTGCTATGCCTTTCAGCACCGCCGCCAAGGACTCATAGGCGGCAACACCGGCAGCAAAGGCGGCAAAATCGATTTTCCCCCGGTACAGCAGCGCAGAAGATACCAGCAGTCCACCGGCTGCTCCCAATACGGCAATGGGAGCCATCAGCAAATGAACTGCAAACATGGTATTTGCTTTTCGTAAAGCAAGGCTGTCCCGGGTATTTCTGGATGCAATCCATTTCCCCTCCAAAAGAGCTGTACCGCCGCTGATGCGGCTTTCTTTACAGGCCGTATCATCCGCCATGGCGGCTGCATAAGCCGCCTCCTCCCGCTGGCACTGGCTGGACGCCTCATAATCCCGCTGCCAGATCTTACCTTTGTAGAAAAGCTCCACTGCCACAGGCAGGACAGACATTGGCAGCAGGAGCAGAAACCACATTTGAAATGCAGCAAGATAAGCCGTGAGCATAAGCCCCTGCAGGCAGGCAAAAATCAGATCCAGATATATTTGCCCATAGCGGAAAAGATTTTGCCTTGCGCCATCCGCCTGCTTTAGATAGGCATATACCTTGGGCATTTCCAAAGATTCGTTGGAAATGCGGCAGCTTTTGCTGTGAAGTGCCTTGCGGATCCGCTCTTCAAATTTGAGGATTGTTCCAAACTGCACCTGATAGCGCATATAAAATACCGAGTATCCTCCGCAAAGCAGCAGGCTGATGCTGTAAAGAAGCAGATTTTTCAGGAGTGCAGGGGTATATCCCGCCAGTACCAGCGAGAAGATTTTTCGGGTAAGCATCACGCCCCAAAGCGATGCAAGTCCCAGCAGCAGCTCCATAACCGCCATGATGAAAAAGCTTCCCGGCGCCAGTTTGAAAATAAAGCGCAGCGCTTTCCATGGAGAAACTACCGTGTTTTCCTTAGATTTCACCGTATAACCCCCTTTGTGTTTCAAACAGATTGCGATAATAGGGACAATTTTCCATGAGCATCCGGTGACTGCCGGCAGAAAGAATTCTTCCTTCCTGCAAAACCAGAATCGAATCCGCCTGTGTAACAGAGCCTAAACGATGAGAAATAAAAAGCGTGGTTTTATCCGCCAGCAAGGTTTCATAGGCACGGTAGATCCGGGCTTCGCTTACCGGGTCTAAGGAGGCGTTGGGCTCATCCAGAATAGCAATCGGAGTCGCCGACAGCGCACACCGGGCAATCGCCAGCTTCTGCCACTCACCGCCGGAAAGTCCGGAGCCTTCCTTTTGCAGAAGGAGCAGGTCGGCATCCAGCCCCTTCTCCATCACCGCAGGGTGGAAATCCAGAGATTGGAGGACCGGAAGGATTTGGTCATCTAAAAGGAGCTTCTTCTGTCCAAGAGACAGATTTTCCCGAATTGTCAGGGGATAACGGTAAAAGTCCTGAAATACCACAGAGAAAAGCGCCTGCCTGTCTTTAGCTGACAATGTGCTGAGGGGAACATTGCCTACGGTGATTTCACCGCTGTCCGGTGTGTAAAGCCCCGCAAGGAGCTTCACCAGCGTAGATTTTCCGCAGCCATTTTCCCCTACCAGAGCATAGTGCTTTCCAGCCTCCATGGTAAAGGTCAGATTTTTGAGGACGGGGGTATTCTGTCCGGGGTAAGTGAAGGTCACATTGTGAAATGTAATGACAGGTGCAGGACTGACGATATTGCCCGGCTTTTTGTTTTCTTCCGGCAGAGACATCCATTTCTCGTAGGCTTCCATTTGGGCGAACTGGCTTTTCATAGTATAAACCGCCCCGCATAGCTGCCCGGTCTGGGAACGCAGACTATTGACAGCATAGAATGCAGAAGTAAACAGTCCGATGGTAATACTTCCCCGCAGCAAGGGCCTCACAAGCAGCAAAACCGCTGCAAATGCATAGACAGCAGAGAAAATTTCAAGGGCAGCATCGGCAGACAGGCGTTTTCTTCCCAGCTTTTTGTTTTCCTGCAATGCTTTCCGAAATTCTTCTGAAAACCGACGGTCGATTTCATCATTCCAGCCAAAGATTTTTCGCTCTGCGGCATATTCACGGTTCAGCAGCAGACTGGCAAAATAATTGGTGCGCCGCATATTCTCCATGTATCGTCCCCAAAATCCCGGAGTACCTTTCGCCACACGGATATGAACACCGACACCACACACCAGCAGCACAAGCACCCCTGCGCAAATCCACAAATCATAAGTGCCAATTATCGCAATGGCAGCAGTCATTTCTACGGTGATCGTCAGAATGCTTTGCCATGCGCTGTAGCATCCTGCTTCCAGCTCCGAAGCTTTCTCAGATTGATTCCAGAGGGTGTGGAAAGTTTCGGTTTCCGTTACCGGGAAGCGGATACGACTTACTTTTTGCATACGGTCTTGATCCAGTTTTCTTCCGGTATGGATATTGTGGTGTTGGGAAAGTCGATCCTGAACGGCGAAAAGCGCGGTATGGGCCAGCATAAGTACAAGGAATCCAATGCAAAAGAATGGGAAACGGGCTGAGCCGTCGATGCCGGCATCTATGAGATTGCTGCGGGCAGGGATCAAAGCTGCCGGAAGAATACCCAGCAATACGCAAATCAGCGCACCAAAGAAAAAATCCCGCTTTTTTCGGAGTTTCCAAAGACTTCTGACATACTTCATAAAATTCCTCCTTCAAATCCAGCGACTTTAACTACATTATAGTCCCCTTCCCCAGGAAGAAACAGCCTAGACTTACTATGAAATTTATGCTATAATATAGGTGTAAAAAAGGGGGAATTGCCGCCGAATCAGCAGCAATTCCCCCTTTTTTATTTGTAAAGGTATCCGTATTCACTTTGGTGAAGCAGTGTATATTGAGCCAGAATTTTCATCTTTCATATAAAATCAGGTCATTGGTCATTGGCCTAAAATACCCAAAAAGAAAAACCCCGAAAACCGAAGTTTTCGGGGTTTTGGAGCTGCTAGCCAGATTTGAACTGGCGACCTCATCCTTACCAAGGATGCG
>JAHHRX010000022.1 GCA_020025545.1 Oscillospiraceae bacterium
CCACCATGACGGCAACCATTCCCACGAAGGTCATAATCACAAGGATATGACGGAAATCCTTTGCGGTACAGGATTGTACGCACTGGGATTGCTGGTTTCCTGGCTGGTACCCCAAACAAAGTGGTATCTGGTATTGTTTTTCGGCGCTTATCTGGTTTTAGGACTGGATGTTCTGAAAAGTGCGGTGAAAAATATATTCCGGGGACATATGCTGGATGAAAACTTCCTGATGACGGTTGCCACTTTGGGCGCGTTTGCCATCGGCGAGTTTCCGGAAGCCGTGGGCGTTATGCTCTTTTACCGGGTGGGCGAATTTTTTGAACACCGGGCGGTGGAGCGCAGCCGCAGCCAGATCATGGAAGCCGTGGATCTGCGGCCTGAGACCGTGAGCCGCATGGAAAACGGCACCCCCCGGGTGATTCCTGCGGAGGAGGCCAAGGTGGGCGATGTGCTTTTGGTGCGCCCCGGGGATCGGATTCCTCTGGACGGCACTGTACTTTCCGGCACCAGCCGACTGGATACCGCTCCCATTACCGGCGAGCCGGTGCCTGTGGCTGTAAACCCCGGAGATGCGGTGCTTTCCGGCTGCGTCAATACTTCCGGCCAGCTGACGGTGCGGGTGGATCGGGTTCTGGAGGAATCCATGGTTTCGAGAATCCTCAGCAGTGTGGAAAATGCTGCCGCCAGCAAGCCGAAAATGGATCGGTTTATCACCCGCTTTTCGAGAATTTACACCCCTGTCGTGGTGATTGCTGCCGCACTGACGGCACTTGTGCCCCCTCTGATCACCGGACAGTGGAATTACTGGATATATACGGCACTTTCTTTCCTGGTTATGAGCTGCCCCTGCGCACTGGTTCTCAGTGTGCCGCTGGCGTTCTTCTCCGGCATCGGTGCCGGCAGCAAGAAGGGCATCCTCTTTAAGGGCGGCCTCTCCATCGAGGCAATGGCAGAAATCAAGGCTGTGGTCATGGATAAGACCGGCACAGTCACGGAAGGCAATTTTGCGGTGCAGCAGGTAGATGGCAGCGACGAATTTCTGAGTATTTTGGCATCCTGTGAGCAAAATTCCACCCATCCCATTGCCCAGAGCATCGTTTCCTATGCCAAAAACAAGGGAATATCTCTAACGGCTGCGGACAGCGTGGAAGAAATCGCAGGTCACGGCATTGTGGCATCTCTGAACGGAAAAACCGTCCTCTGCGGTAATGAAAAACTGCTTGCAAGCCACGGCGTGTCCATTCCCGAGGGAAGCAGGGACATCGGAACCCGGGTTTACGGGGCGGTGGACGGACAGTATATGGGCTTCATTTCCATCAGCGATACCCTGAAAGAAGACGCTGCCGAAACTGTCAGAACGCTTAAGAAAATGGGAATGGCGGCAGTGATGCTCACCGGCGACGAAGAAAAAACCGCCGAAGCGGTGGGACGCAAAATCGGCATGGATCGGGTCTATGCCCGACTGCTGCCGGAGGATAAGCTTACCAAACTCAAGCAGCTGCGGAAGGAATACGGCCCCGTGATGTTCGTGGGCGACGGCATCAACGATGCCCCGGTGATTTCCGGCGCCGATGTGGGCGCAGCCATGGGCAGCGGTGCCGATGCTGCCATTGAGGCGGCAGATGCCGTGTTTATGACCAGTCAGACCTCTGCCATTGCCGAGGCGCTGAAGATTGCCTCCCAGACGAAATCCATTGCTTTGCAGAATGTAATTTTTGCCCTTGCAGTGAAACTGCTGGTTATGGTTTTGGGACTTCTTGGCTGGGCATCCATGTGGGCGGCGGTTTTTGCCGATTCCGGCGTGGCCATGCTGTGCGTGCTCAATTCCATCCGTCTGCTCTATCGGAAAAATAAATAAATCCGGAATATTTGCAAAAAATATAACTTGGTACTGGCATTTCCTGCAGAGAATATGTTATAATCCAAAGTGAACAAATCACTGCGGGAGGAATTCACTCATGGAATATGGCTTTGGCGTTGATTTAGGCGGCACTACTGTAAAAATTGCCTATTTCGACTGCAGAGGAACCGTGCTGGACAAGTGGGAGATCCCCACAAACACCGACAATTGCGGCAGTCGGATTTTACCGGACATTGCCGAGAGCATTCGCAATTATCTGCTCTGCAGGCACATTGACAAGGGGCAGATAATCGGTGTGGGCATCGGTGTTCCCGGCCCTGTGGATAACGAGGGAAATGTTAACAAGTGCGTGAACCTGGGCTGGGGCTTCAAGAACATCCAGCAGGAACTTTCGGAACTGCTTGAACTGCCGGTGAGGGCAGGAAACGATGCCAATGTGGCAGCCCTTGGCGAGAGCTGGAAGGGCGGCGGTGCCGGATGCAGAAATATGATCATGGCAACACTGGGCACCGGCGTAGGCGGCGGCATTATCGTTGACGGCAAGCCGCTTCACGGCGTACACGGCGCCGGCGGCGAGATCGGACATATCACCGTGAATCCCTACGAGGAGGAACGCTGCGGCTGCGGCAAGCAGGGCTGCGTGGAGCAGTATTGCTCCGCTACGGGCGTAGTTCGCGTGGCAAAGCGTGTGCTGGCGCTGAGCGATCGGGACAGCGCCCTGCGCAACATCGCACCGCTGACCTGCAAGGAAGTATTCGATGCAGCAAAGAGCGGCGATGCTCTGGCGAAGGACGCTCTGGAGCAGGTCTACGACTATATGGGTCGGTTCCTTGCGGGTGTGTGCTGTGTTGTTGACCCGGAGGTAGTGGTTTTGGGCGGCGGCGTGAGCAGTGCCGGACAGCCGCTGCTGGACGGAGTCTACCGGTATTTTCTAAAATACGCATTCTATGGCTCCGCCTCTGTCCGTTTCGTACTGGCAGAGCTCGGCAATGATGCCGGAGCCTACGGCGCATTTAAGCTGGTGCTGGATGCGACCCGTCCCGCTTGATTTACTTATTTACCGAGGAGAAATACTATGTACAATTACCGTAAAATTCAAGATGATCTCTACTGGGTAGGCGCCAATGATCGGCGGCTTGCCATGTTTGAGGGTGTTTACTCTGTCCCTTCCGGCGTTTCTTACAACGCCTATGTCCTGCTGGACGAAAAAACTGTCCTGATGGACACTGTGGACAAAGCGGTCAGCAAGACCTTCTTTGAAAATCTGAAGGCTGTGCTGAACGGCCGGGATCTTGACTATGTGATCGTGCATCACATGGAGCCGGATCACTCTGCTGTGCTGGAGGAGCTGGCGCTCCGCTATCCCAATGTGAAGGTGGTCTGCAATCAGGCTACACTCAATATGATCCACCAGTTCTTTGACTTCGATGTGGATTCCCGCTGGATCGAGGCCAGGGAAGGGGAGGTGTTCTCCACCGGACGGCATAATTTTGCATTCGTGAAGGCACCTATGGTTCACTGGCCTGAGGTCATGGTGTCCTTTGACACCACCGACGGCATCCTCTTCTCTGCCGATGCCTTCGGCACCTTCGGCGCACTTAACGGCGCACTTTTTGCTGACGAAGTGAACTTCGACCGGGACTATCTGGACGAAGCCCGCCGTTACTATACCAATATCGTGGGCAAGTACGGCAATCAGGTAATGTCCCTGCTGGAAAAGGCTGCCATGCTGGACATCAAGATGATCTGCCCCCTTCACGGCTTTGTCTGGCGGAAGAATATCGGCTACTATGTGGATAAATATCTCCACTGGGGTACCTACACTCCGGAGGAAACCGGCGTGATGATTGCCTATGCTTCTGTCTACGGCAATACGGAAAATGCTGCCGAGATTCTTGCAGTAAAGCTCCGGGAAAGAGGCATCAAGACCTGTATGTTTGATGTGTCCGTGACCCCGTCTTCCGAAATCATTTCCGCCGCTTTCCGTTACAGCCATCTGGTCTTTGCATCTACTACCTATAATGCGGGCATTTTTGTCTGCATGGAAGCACTGCTTTCCGATCTGGTAGCCCATAACATCCAGAAGCGCACTGTGGCGCTGATGGAAAACGGCTCCTGGGCACCCACCTCCGGCGGACTGATGCGCAAGATGCTGGAAAAGTGCAAGGATCTGACGATTCTGGACACTACGCTTACCATCAGCTCTGCACTTAAGGCAGATCAGCTGACGCAGCTGGATGCCATCGCCGAGGCCATTGAGGCAACGATGGTTTCCGGCAAGGCAAATGCGGTGCCTGCCGTGGTGGATAACAATGCCATGTTCAAGCTGAGCTACGGCCTCTATGTGCTCACTGTCCGGGAAGGCGAAAAGGATAACGGCTGTATCATCAACACCGCTGCTATGCTCACCGATCAGCCCAAGCGTATTCAGATTGCCGTTAACAAGGCCAATTACACCCACGATCTGATCAAGCGCACCGGAGTGTTCAATGTAAGCGTCCTGACGGAGGCTGCACCCTTCAAGATGTTCCAGCAGTTCGGCTTCTGCTCCGGCAGAGATACGGATAAGTTCGGCAGCGATCCTGTTTACCGTACCCAAAACGGCCTGCGTTATGTAAACGAAAATACCAATGCGGTGATTTCCGCCAAGGTGGTGGAGTCCTATGACTGGGGCAGCCACACCCTGTTTATTGCCGAGGTTACCGAGGCTAAGGTGCTGAGTGCGGATCCCAGCGTTACCTATCAGTATTACTTTGACCACATCAAGCCCAATCCGGCTCTTACCGCTGAGAAAAAGACCGGATGGATCTGTAAGATTTGCGGCTATATCTATGAGGGCGAGGAGCTTCCCGCTGACTATATCTGTCCTCTGTGCAAGCACGGTGCCGCAGATTTTGAAAAACTCTAAGATGATTCTAAGGCCGGCTGCCCCCTTTCCGGGGGCAGCCGGCTTTTTCTTTTTGTAGTGTGCATTTACAAACTTTTATATCGATAAAAGTGTACTTTTTGCCGTAATTACGTACAAATTCCGGAAATATGGTGGACAAAGAGTTCTAAATGCGGTATGATAAAACAAGTCATGGAAATGTGATATTTTGCAAAATTAGAAGAGGTGATGGTAATGGCGTTCCCTTTTTTCGGAGGTGTCCACCCCAAGGAGAATAAGTGGTACACATCGGAGCGGCATGTGCAGGAATTTCCGGAGCCGGATATTCTGGTGATCCCAATGAGCCAGCACATCGGTGCGCCCTGTAAGCCCTTGGTGAAGAAGGGTGACCTTGTAACCATGGGTCAGAAAATCGGTGACAACGAGGGGCTGTGTGTGCCCATCCATGCGTCAGTTTCCGGCAAGGTGAAGGCGGTGGAAATGCGGCCCTCCTCCGGCGGTATGACGACGATGAGTGTGGTAATTGAAAATGACCACCAGGATACGCTCTGTCCGGATATCCGGCCCCGAAGCCATGCGGATGTGGAAAAAATGACGCCTGCGGAGCTGATGGCTGTGATCCGGGAGGCGGGTGTTGTCGGTATGGGCGGCGCGACTTTCCCGACACATGTGAAGCTCAGCTCCGGCATGGGCAAGGTGGATACGGTGATTGTGAATGCATCCGAGTGCGAGCCCTACATAACTGCCGATGACCGGCTGTGCCGGGAGTATCCCGGTGAGCTGCTGGCAGGCTTGCAGGTGCTCATGAAGATTTTGAATTTGCAGTCTGCCACCATCGTTATGGAGGATAATAAGCCGGAGGCGGCCAAGGCTCTGCGGCGGGCCATTGACCCGCAGACTGGCATTTCTCTGATGTTCCTGCCCACAAAGTACCCTCAGGGCGCTGAAAAACAGCTGATTCAGGCGGTCACCGGGCGGCAGGTGCCCTCCGGCGGACTGCCCGCAGCGGTGGGCTGTGCGGTTTTCAATGCTGCTACCTGCAAGGCTGTCTACGATGCCGTTTATATCGGAATGCCCTTGATTCGCCGGATCGTCACGGTGTCCGGCGATATTACCATGGAGCCTAAGAACCTGATGGTTCCCCTGGGCACCAGCTACAATGACCTGCTGGAGGCAGTGGGTCACAGTGAGAACCCCTATAAGGTCCTCTCCGGCGGCCCTATGATGGGCATTGCCCAGTTTGACTTGAGCGTACCTGTTACGAAGGGCACCAATGCCGTTACGATTCTCGGCGCCAGAAACCGCTTTGCGGTGGCAACGCCGCATTGTATCCGCTGCGGCAAATGTATCGATGTGTGTCCCATGCACCTGATGCCGCTGCAGATGTATCGTGCGGAGCGAAAAGGCAGTGTTGAGGATATGAAGAAAGAAAACATCATGGACTGCATGGAGTGCGGCTGCTGCGCATATATCTGCCCGGCAACCATTCCTCTGGTTCAGTCCTTCCGTACGGCAAAGCAGCGTATCCGGGATGCTGCCCCCAAGGCCGCACCGGGCGCTCAGAAATAAGGAGGCAGGGAATCATGGCACAAATGAAATATTTCTACGAGCTGACGATTTCCAGCTCTCCCCACGCCCATTCTCCGGTGACCACCCGGACCATCATGCGGGATGTGCTCATAGCGCTGACCCCGGCATTGGTGGGAAGCATCTATTTCTTCGGCTTTCGGGCACTGATGGTCACGCTGGTGTCCGCATCCGCCTGTGTGTTTTTTGAGTGGATTTACCGCAAGCTGATGAAAAAGGATTCCACTGTGTACGACCTTTCTGCCGTGGTGACCGGCGTACTGCTGGCATTCGTATGCCCGGTGACGATTCCTTACTGGGTTATAATAATCGGCGACTTTTTCGCCATCATTATCGTAAAGCAGCTCTTTGGCGGCATCGGCAAGAACTTTATGAACCCCGCCCTTGCGGCAAGAGCATTCCTCTTCAGCTGGCCGGTTGTTATGTCTACCTGGGTGAAACCCGGCTTTTCCAATGCTGCCGGCATCCTCGACACCGCCGATGCCGTGACCGGCGCAACGCCTTTGGCGGCCATGCATCAGGGGAGCCTCACAGGGGTCAGCGTTCGGGATCTGTTTTTCGGAAATGTGGGCGGCTGCATCGGTGAAACCTCCGTTGCGCTGCTTCTGATCGGCCTTGCTTATCTTCTGGTGCGGCGGGTCATTTCGCTGCGGATCCCTGTGTCCTTCGTGGGCACGGTGGCAATTCTTACCCTGTTGTTTCCCAAAGGGAACCCCCCGACCCAGTGGATGCTGGCACAGATTTGCTCCGGCGGCGTGATGCTGGGTGCTATTTTCATGGCAACGGACTATGTGACCTCCCCGGTAACCAAACTGGGGCAGGTGATTTTCGGAATGGGCTGCGGCCTGATTACCGTAGCAATCCGATACATGGGCGCTTACAACGAGGGCGTCAGCTATGCAATCCTCGTGATGAATGCCTGCACCGTGCTGCTGGATAAAATCGGCCGCCCGGTGAAGTTCGGCGCAGTGAAGAAGGAGGCAGCAGAAAAATGAAAAGCACGCGTTATATTTTGCGTCTGGTGCTGACGCTGTTCCTCATTACTGCTGTGGTGGCAGGGCTTCTTGCCACTGTGAATGCGGTGACAGCACCGAGAATTGCGGCAGCTCAGCAGGAAAAGCTGCAAAAAGCACTGAAAAGCGTCCTGACGGATGCCGAGCAGGCGGAAACTGTAGAAATTTCCGACGAAAGCGGTATGGTTCGTACGCTTTACGCATCTCCCAGCGGCTATGCCGCCCAGGTGGTCACTCCCGGCTTCGGTGGAGATATCACCATGATGGTGGGCGTTTCCAAGGAGGGCAGGATTTTGGGTATCTCCATTATCAGCCAGACGGAAACCCCCGGCCTTGGCGCGGTATCTGCCGCTGACAGTGCTGCCGGTCACAGCTTCCGGGACAGCTTCACGGGACTTTCCGGCTTTGTCAGCGTTTCCAAGGACGGCGGTGAGGCGGACACCGTTACCGGTGCAACCATTACCTCCCGTGCTGTCACAGCCGGTGTCAATGCAGCGCTCCGGTGCGTTGCTGACCGAATCGAACAGGGGGCAGCACAATGAATATGAAAAAACAGTTTAAGGAAGGGCTGCTGACCAAGAACCCGGTGCTGGTGCAGCTGCTGGGTATGTGTTCCACACTGGCAATCACCACCAGTCTCTTTAACGGTATCGGTATGGGACTTTCCGTTACCTTTATCCTCATTTGCTCCAATGTCCTGATTTCCGCTCTGCGGAAGGTGATTCCTTCCAATATCCGCATTGCGGCATATATTGTCATCATTGCGGGATTTGTTACCATTGTGGATTTGGCACTTCAGGCATTTTTGCCCCAGCTTTCGGAAAATCTGGGCGTTTTCATTCCGCTGATCGTGGTAAACTGCATCATTCTGGGCCGTGCGGAGGCATTCGCATCCAAAAACGGCGTGGTTGCGTCTGCGCTGGATGGCCTGTTTCAGGGCATCGGCTACACCGCAGCGCTGATCATTATGTGCGTGATCCGGGAATTTTTAGGCTCCGGTACTTTTGGCGGCGGCATTCTGAACGGCGGCGAGGGCATCCGGATATTGCCGGAGGGCAGCCCTGCCATGCTGATGATCATGCCTGTGGGCGGCTTCCTCACACTGGGCTTTGTGATCGCAGGCGCCCAATGGCTGGTAAAACGCCTGGATAAGAAAGAAAAGGAGGCAGAAAAATGAGTGCTGCTGTACAGAGCCTGCTGGGCATTCTGCTGTCGGCCATTCTGACCGAAAACTTCATTCTTGTAAAATTCTACGGTATCTGCCCCTTTATGGGCGTTTCCAAAAAGACGGACACGGCCCTTGGCATGGGTATGGCAGTTACCTTTGTTATGGCGATTGCCTCCGCTGCCTGCTGGGCAGTGAATGAGCTGATCCTCATTCCGCTGGAACTGCAATATATGCAGACGGTGGCATTTATTCTGGTCATTGCCTCCATCGTGCAGGTGGTGGAAATGTTCCTCAAAAAGACCGTTCCTGCCCTGTATCAGGCGCTGGGGGTGTACCTGCCCCTCATTACCACCAACTGTGCCGTTCTCGGTGTGGCACTGGTGAATGTGCAGAAGGGATACAATTTCTTTCTGAGTGTCCTGAACGGTGCCGCCGGCGGTCTGGGCTTTACCCTTGCCATCGTGCTGTTCGCATCCATCCGGGAGCGGCTGGACGATGAGGACTGCCCTGAGAGCTTCAAGGGGTTCCCCATTGCCCTCATTGCTGCCGGACTGCTGGCACTGGCATTTATGGGCTTCTCCGGGCTTAAAATTTCTTAAGGGAGGGCACAAAAGTGAAAATTCTGATTGCAATTGCCGTTTTAGGCGGCATGGGACTGATTTTCGGCCTGATCCTTGCCATTGCCTCAAAGGTTTTCTATGTAAAAACCGATCCGAGACTGGAAAAACTCAACGAGTGCCTGCCCGGGGCCAACTGCGGCGGCTGCGGTTTTGCAGGCTGCGGCGCCTATGCGCAAGCTGTGCTGGACGGTAAGGCCCCGGTGGGAAAATGCATGGCCGGCGGCAACGAATGTGCCGCAGCTATGGCCCAGATCATGGGGGTGAAGGCGGAAAAAGTCAATCGCCGGGTCGCTCTGGTGCGGTGCGCCGGATATAAGGGCGTGGACGAAAACGGCAAGATTACCGGTGCGAAAATGAAGGGCGAATACGAGGGAATTCAGGACTGCATGGCAGCCACTAAGGTGGCGGGCAGAGGCCCGCTCATCTGCAAATTCGGCTGCCTTGGTTTCGGTAACTGCACCAAGGCCTGTAAGTACGGAGCCATTCATGTGGTGGACGGTGTTGCCAAGGTAGACGAAGAGAAGTGCGTGGGCTGTATGCAGTGCGCCCAGGCCTGCCCCAGAAATCTGATTGTGCCGGTAGAATACGGCCGCCATGTGGTGATTGCCTGCGCCTCCAAGGCCAAGGGCGCTGTCACAATCCGTGGCTGCACCGCCGGATGCGTCGGCTGCGGCCTGTGCGAAAAAATCTGCCCCCATGATGCCATTCATGTGGAGCAGAACCTGGCGTATATCGACTATGATAAGTGCACCTCCTGCGGCCTGTGTGCAACTGTGTGCCCCAAGCACCTGATTGCGGACAGCGAACAAGTGGAGAAAATGGCCCAGGAAGACCGATAAAAATATTGCCGGCAGGCAAAAGAAATGGGCGTGCTGCTTGTGCAGCACGCCCGATTTTTAGTTTTGGGAAAGCTCTCGGATGCTTTTGGCAATCAGACAGGAGCCTTCATAGGGGCAGGAGCCGAAGCTGCAGTCAGGGACGGCATCGCCGTCGGTGATTTCCACTGTCACCATTCGGGTCTGATCCAACGCCCGGCAGTAGCCGGAAAGAAATTTTTCGTCTTCCATCACAGCTCCTCCGTTATGCAGAAGCCCATGGGGGAAAGGCTGATCCAATTGGGAGCAACGGTGTGGAGCTTATGCCCCAGCAGCACATGACCGGTGGGAATGTCCCAGTTGTCCCAGCTGCGGTTCAGATAGACACGAAGCTGCTTGTCACCGTAGCTGCGGGTAAAGCCGATCTTTTGCTCTGCGGCCTGAAAGAATTGAATATCTCCCAGACGCAGTGCCACCTGATCCCGGCGCATTTGCCCCAGACGGCGGTAGTGGTTCTGTAGTTCCGTATTTTCTCTGCCCCATGGGAAGGTGCGGCGGTTGAAGGGGTCACGGTAGCCCTCCATGCCGGCCTCGTCAGCATAGTAGATGCTGGGGGAGCCGGGTAGGGTGAATTGCAGGAAAGAAGCCATCAGCAGGCGGTCAACAGCGATGTTATACTGCGAACGGGACAGGTGCCGCCGGGCCTTTTCCTCCCGGCTGCCGTCGAAATCGTCTATGAGAGCGGTGAGAATTCGGGGGCTGTCGTGGCTGCTCAGCAGGTTCATGTTGCTGAGCAGTACCTCCGGGGGATAATTTTCCGCAATTGCCATAACGGTGCTGCGCAGGTTGGAGCCGTCGTCCCGCTCCCGAAGGAAATTCACAATGGCGTCCCGGAAGGGGTAATTCATCACGCTGTCCAGCTCGCCGTCCACAAAGTAGCGCCGATGGGCACCGTAGGCGCACTTGCAGGAGGCATCCTCCCAGACTTCACCCATCAAAAGAGCATCGGGCTTCAGCTCCCGCAGACGCTTCTTAAGCAGCACCAGAAATTCGTTGGGCAGCTCGTCGGCCACATCCAGCCGGAAGCCGTCGGCACCGGCTCTGAGCCAATGCGCCACAACGGAATCCTCACCGGTGATGATATAATCCACAAAAGAGGGATCCATTTTGTTCACGGTGGGGAGGGTGTCAAAATCCCACCAGCTGTGGTACTTGCTGGGCCATTCATAGAACTGATACCAGCTAAAATATGGGGAATTCTGATTCCAGTAAGCACCATTGCCTCCAAAAGAGCGATAACGGTCAAAATAGAGACTGTCGGAGCCCGTGTGAGAGTACACACCGTCCAAAATCACCCGGATGCCCTGCTTATGGGCGGCATTGCACATGGCAGTGAAATCCGCCTCGGTGCCCAGCATGGGGTCCGGCGTTTTATAATCGCCGGTGTCGTAGCGGTGGTTGGAAAAGCTCTTGCTGATGGGGTTAAGGTAGAGAATTGTGGTGCCGAAAGAGGCAATATAGTCCATCTTCTCGGTGATGCCCTTAAAATTGCCGCCGTAAAAATCATTGTTCAGAATGTTTCCGTCAGCATTGGGAGCCCACTGTACTTCCTCGTTCCAGTTTTCGTGAACGGTATAGGGCTCCAGCTTGGTGCTGAGATCGCATTTGCCGGATTTATTGAAACGATCCGGAAAAATCTGGTAGATGGTAGCACCTTTCGACCAGTCCGGCGTGTGGAAATCCGCCGGGATGCAGCTCAGCTGCCAGCAGTCGCCGGCTTCCATATTGGTGTCATCGCCCTGCTTAAAGAGCCGGAAGCCTCCGGTGCGGGTGGTGATATAGAAAAAGTAGTAGTAAAGCCCTACCTGATCAAAGTGAAACTTACCGTTGAAAATATCATATGCCCCCCGCTTGAACTGGTAGCCCATGGTCATGTTCATGGCATGGCTGCCGTCGGCATGGTTAAAGACGCAGGTCACCTGAGTGGCCTGCACGGTAGAAGGAATGTGGATGCGGAGGGTACATTCTTGGTTGGGGATCAGGGTGCCGAAGGGATCTTTGAATTGCAACTGTTTACTGTCATACAAAATACGCATAGATAACTCCTGGGCAGATGCCCACAATACAGCATTATATCCTCATTATTATACACGACAAACGATTTCTTTGCAAGAAGTAAGGAAAAGAAAAGCTCCCTCCGAAGAGGGAGCTTTGAAATAGAGAGCTTACTTCCCGCACATCCGGCGGAACAGATCCATATAACGCTGAGCGGGCTTATCCCAGCTGAAATCCTGACACATATCCCGGCGCTGAAGCGCACGGAAAGCGTCACGGTCGTTATTGTAGAGGAACAGGCAGCGCTTCACGGCATTGAGGAAATCGTCGCCGTTGTAGCTCTGGAAGGTAAAGCCCAGACCGCCTTCGCCGTGGGAATCGACGGCGGGAACGGTGTCCCGCAGACCGCCGGTGGCATGAACCACGGGAACGGTGCCGTAGCGCATGGCGTTCATCTGACTGAGGCCGCAGGGCTCGCTCTTGGAGGGCATCAGATAGATGTCGCCGCCTGCATAGATCCGGGCGGCAAGGCCCAGATTGAAGGTGATCTTTGCGGCTACCTGATCGGGATGCTCTGCCTGCAGATCCTGAAAGAAGGATTCAAACTGGGGCTCGCCGGTGCCGAGAATCAGCAGCTGGCAGTTTTCCTCCCAGATAAGGCGCCGGGCAATATAGCACAGCAGATCCAGTCCCTTGTGACCGGCCAGACGGGTAACCATAACCAGCAAAGGCACATCGGGCTTTTCAGGCAGACCGACTTCCTTCTGCAAGGCGGCCTTGCATTTTGCCTTGCCTTCCACGAAGGTGTCGGCATTGTAATGGGCAGGCAGATTCCTGTCGGTCTCCGGGTTGAAAGTACCTACATCAATGCCGTTGGTGATGCCGGTGAGCTTCCATGCGGCATTGGAAATGATACCGTCCAGACCGTGGGCGTAGTAGGGGTACATAAGCTCACGGGAGTAGGATTCGGAAACGGTGGTAACCATGTCAGCGGCTTCAATAGCGCCCTTCATCATGTTTACAGATCCGTTCATGTCCATGGAGCCACGGTATTCCCAAGGCAGAGCCAGAACATCGTCGAAGAAATCACCCCGGGCCCAGCCCTGGTATTCGATGTTGTGAATGGTGTACATGCATTTGGTATCGGCGAAACGCTGATGATACAGAGCTTTCATAAACACCGGCACCATAGCGGTCTGCCAGTCGTTGCACTGAACAACATCGGGAATGTAATCCAGCAGGGACAGGGCCTCAAGACAGGCTTTTGAGAAGAAAGCAAACCGCTCACCGTCGTCAATATCGCCGTAAATAGCGCCGGGGCGTGCCCCGAAATAGTATTCGCTGTCGATAAAGTAGACCTGCACGGCGTCCTTGGGACGCTTCAGCCGCATCAGACCGGCGTACTGATGCCGCCAGCCAAGGCACACATCATAGTGCACCACCAATTCCGTGGCAAATGCAGGATTTTCCTTGATTTTCTTGTAGTAGGGAAGGATCAGGAGAACCTGATTGCCCGGAATCCGGGACAGGGCGGACGGCAGAGCCTCCATAACATCTCCGAGGCCGCCGGATTTAATATACGGGGCACCTTCGGAGGCGAGAATTGCGATTTTCATACTCGTTCCCCTCTTCTGACAATAATGGGATTCTGGAGCGTACCGCAGAGCTTAGCACCGGGGCTTACCACAACATCCTTGTCGAGGATGGCACATTTGAGCTCGGCACCTTCCCCGATCACGGCTTCGTTCATAATGACACAGTTGGAAACCTTGGCATTTTCGCAGATGGTAACCTGACGGAAGAGAATGGAGCTTTCCACGGAACCTTCCAGCTTGCAGCCGTCGGCAGCTAAGGTGTTGTGGATCTCGCAATTCTCACCGTAGTAGCTGGGAACACGGTCACGAACCTTGGTAAAGACCGGGTGATTGCCCTCAAAGAGACTCTTGCGAACCTGGGGGGTAATCAGAGACAGACTGTTGATGAAATATTCCTCAACGGATTCGTTGTAGAGGGCAGCACCGTCAAACTGGTAAACATTGATGGTAATTTCGCCCTTTTGCCACAGACCCAGCACCAGATTCCGGTCCATGTGGAACAGATTCCGGGCAATGAACTCACGGACCTTTTCCTTGAGCCACTTTTTGCTCAGCACAAACAGGTCCATGGATGCCAGATAGCCGGCGGGAGCCATATAGTCCACAGCCATGTCGGAAATCTCGCCCTTGTCGTTGAGCTTCAGCGCCAGATCCAACTGCTTGGAGCCGTTGGCGATGTCGTCTTTGGTAACGACGGTGATATCCTTGCCGCTGGCAATGTGGGATGCCAGCACCTGCGTGAGGTCAATGTTGTAAAGGATAGAGGAATCTGCCATGATGACATATTCATCATCGGGGCCGTGCTCCAGAAAATCCATAGCTGTGTAGAGAGATTCCAGCTTACCGCGGTAGCTGTCGGAGACGCTCATGGCAAAGGGAGTGAGGAATTCCAGACCGCCTTCGCCCAGCTCAAGACCCCACTCTTCTGCGGAGCTGATGTGGTTCACCAGTGACTGATAGTTGCGGCGGGAAATAATGCCGATATGGTGGATACCCGCAGCAGTCATATTGCTCAGAGAGAAGTCAACCTGACGGTAGCGACCGCCGAAAGGAAGGGAAGCGGTGGTGCGTTTGTCAGTCAGATTGCCCAGCGACACGTCGCTGGCGAAAATAATACCCATTACATTCATGGCGAAACCTCCTTACAGCATGTCACCGGGCAGCAGCACGGTGTTGGTTTCCAGAACAGCGCCCTTGGAGGTTACGCTGATCTTTCTCTTTTCGGTTGCATCAAAGGAACCGCCGACCACGGCATTGCGGCCGACATGGCTGTCTTCGCCGAGAATAGCGTTGCGGACAATGGCACCGGGCTCAATGACGACACCGGGCATGACCACGGAATCTTCCACCAGAGCGCCTTCGCCTACCGTGCAGCCGATGGAAATAATGGAATGACGGACGGTGCCGTAAATCTCGGAGCCTTCTGCAATGAAGCAGTTGACGGTCTTGGCATTGGCGTCGATGTAAGAGGAAGGCAGGGCGTTATTGCGGGCGTAGATCTTGTCCTGCTCGTTGCCCTGCAGATTGAAGGCAGGTTCCTTGCCCAGAAGATCCATGTTGGCCTCCCACAGGGAATCGATGGTTCCGACATCCTTCCAGTAGCCGTCAAAGTTGTAGGCCATCATCTTGTGACCTTCGCTCAGCAGCTTGGGGATGATGTTCTTGCCGAAGTCGTTGCTGGAGGTTTCGTCTTCCTCGTCGGCGATCAGAGCCTTGCGGAGCACATCCCAGTTAAATACATAGATGCCCATAGAGGCGTTGGTAGACTTGGGCTGCTTGGGCTTTTCTTCGAACTCGTAGATAGAGTTGTCGGGGTTGGTGTTCAGAATACCGAAACGGGATGCTTCCTTGAGGGGCACGGTGCGCACAGCGATGGTGCAGGATGCGTGATTCTTCTCGTGGTAAGCCACCATGGCGGCGTAGTCCATTTTGTAGATGTGGTCACCGGAGAGAATTACAACATACTCGGGATTATACCGTTCGATAAAATCGATGTTTTGATAGATGGCATTGGCAGTGCCCTTATACCAGCCGCTCTTTTTGTCGTGACGCTCATAGGGAGGCAGGACCTGAGCGCAGCTGTGGGTCTTGTTGAGGCCCCAAGGCTGACCGTTACCGATATATTCGTTCAGTTCCAAAGGCTGATACTGGGTAAGGATGCCCACGGTATCGATCCCGGAGTTGACACAGTTGCTCAAAGGAAAATCGATAATGCGATACTTGCCGCCGAAGGGAACGGCAGGCTTTGCGGTTTTTTCAGTCAAAACCTTTAACCGGCTGCCCTGACCACCGGCCAGCAGCATGGCAATGCAGCGTTTTTTCTGAAAGTACATGATTACAGCACCTCGTTTCAAAGTATATTTCCTCCACTCACGGGGAAAAAGTATTTTGGGAACTAAGAGAATTTATCTTTGTCGGTTCAAATAATATTTTGTCAGATGCGCGATATCATATGAAAAGGCAAAGAGGCACAAAAGTCCATGCCTAACATATCATATTTTCTATCATTAGGGAATAGACAATTTATCTAAAATATTATTCGATTTTCCGTTATTTTCAACAATTGACAACCAACTAACTGGTTTTGTACTAGGTATTTCGACAACATTCGACCGCTTTTCCAACCAAACGACACCAAGCCACCTGCCAAATTTCACACCGCAGTTGGGAAATTCTGCGGAAAATTTGTACCCCATTTTTTTGTGGAAGGCCAGAGAGCCTTCGTTTTCTGTGGTAATGAGGGAATAGATCACCCGGAAGCCCTGCAGAAAGAGGATTTTTTCCACGGCGGTGCAGAGCTGCCGCCCGATACCGCGGCCGTGGATGGAGGGGGACAGGTAGATGGAAATCTCACTGCACCATGCGTAGGCTTCCCGCTCATAGGGCAGACTTCCGTAGGCGTAGCCCAGCACGGTACCGTTTTCCTCCCATACTAGCCATGGGCACATCTGTGTGTAGCTTTCAAAACGGGCGGTAAATTCCTCCACGCTGGGAACGGTGTATTCAAAAGTATAGGTTGTGTTTAGAATATAGGGGGCATAAATGTCCAGCATAGCCGGACAGTCTGCTTTCGTGGCCGCTCGGATCATTGTGCATTTCTCCAACAATACAGTTTTTTCACTGTATATTTTACTCCCTGCCGCGGGAATCGTCAAGGTTGACAATAGGGCAGAAAATGGGTAAAATAAAAATAATATATAAAACAAGGAGGGAACATTATGGAACCTGGCGGTAATGGCAATATACCCGGTCGAAGTAGACAGCAGGCCCGGCTCCAAATGGGCCTGTGATCCTTTGAACGGTGCTGTTTGCCTCTGCTTTTATAATTATAAAAAGGAGGAAATAGACCTTGGCAGAACGATTTGAAATTGTAGAAAAAGCTCTCCTAAGGATGCTTGAGGAGAAAAAGTACACGGCGCTGCGGGATCTGCTGGTGGTTATGAATCCCAGCGACATTGCAGCCCTGTTTGATGATTTGCAGGAGGAGCGGATCCCTCTGCTTTTCAGACTGCTGCCCAAAGAACTGGCGGCAGAAACCTTCGTGGAAATGGAGTCGGATGCACAGGAATTGCTGATTCAGGGCTTTTCGGATAACGAGCTGAAGGAAGTGCTGGACGAGCTTTATGTGGACGATGCCGCAGACCTTGTGGAAGAAATGCCCGCCAATGTGGTAAAGCGTATTTTAAGGCAGGCGGACCCGGATATGCGTACCTCCATCAACCAGATCCTGCGATACCCGGACAATTCCGCAGGCTCTATTATGACTACGGAGTATGTAACTTTGCGGCCGGATATGACAGTGGGGGAATCCATTCTTCGGATTCGTCGGCAGGGTATCGACAAGGAAACCATTTACACCTGCTATGTGACACAGGACCGTACCCTTGTAGGCCTTGTGACGGTGAAGGATCTGCTGCTGGCAGAGGATGACGATATTCCCATCGGGGAAATCATGCTCACCAATCTGATTTCCGTCACCACCCATACAGATCAGGAAGAAGTGGCCCATATGTTCAGCAAGTATAACTTCCTTGCCCTGCCTGTTGTGGACGGAGAGCACCGCATTGTTGGTATCGTGACCTTTGACGATGCCATGGATGTCATGGAAGACGAGGCTACGGAGGACATGGAAATCATGGCCGCTATGACCCCTTCCGAAAAAACCTATCTGAAAAGCTCTCCCTTTGAGCTATTCAAGCACCGGATTCCGTGGCTGCTGTTGCTGATGGTTTCCGCAACCTTTACCGGCATGATTATATCCTCTTTTGAAGGTGCCCTCAGTATGCTGCCGGTGCTTACCGCATTCATCCCCATGCTGATGGATACCGGCGGTAACTGCGGCTCCCAGTCTTCCGTTACCGTGATCCGTTCCCTGAGCCTTGACGAACTTCGTTTCAGCGATCTTGCCAAGGTTGTCTGGAAAGAAATCCGCACGGCTGTGCTGTGCAGCATAGTGCTGGCGGCGGCGTGTTTCCTGAAAATACTGCTGGTAGACCGTATGCTGCTGCAAAATCCCAGTGTGAGCATGCTGGTAAACGGCGTGGTGTGCCTTACTTTGGCAGTTACCGTTATAATGGCAAAGGTGGTTGGCTGTACGCTGCCCCTGTTTGCAAAGAAGCTGGGCTTTGACCCGGCAGTTATGGCAAGCCCCTTCATCACCACCATCGTGGACGCTCTGTCCTTGCTGATATACTTCCTGTTTGCAAAGCTCCTGCTGGGAGTTTGATCATGTGAATTTGAGCGGCAGCGACCCAAAGGGGTTGCTGCCGCCGTACTTCCCGGAAGACATGACAGCCCAGCCGGATTTGCATTTTTACCGGGAAACATAAAATCATCCGGAGAAGTCACCATGGTGATTTCTCCGGATTTTCCGATTCCTCCGCAGCCAGAAGCTCTGCAATCTGGACGGCGTTGGTGGCGGCACCTTTTCGGATCTGGTCGCCGCAGCACCAAAGGGTGATACCGCATTCGTCTGTGAGATCCGGGCGAATCCGTCCCACGAATACCAGATCCTGCCCGGAGGTATCCAGCGGCGTGGGGTAACGGTTATGCGCCAAATCATCCACCAGCAGACACCCGGGGGCACCGGCAATGACCCTGCGGGCAGCCTCCACGCTGACGGGTACATCAAAATGACAACTGACGGAAATAGAGTGGCTGCGCACTACCGGAACCCGAACGCAGGTGCAGCTGACTTTGAGCTCCGGCAGGTGCATGATCTTCCGGCCTTCGTTCTGCAGCTTCATTTCCTCGCTTGTATAGCCCCGGTATTGCGCGTTTCCGATCTGGGGGATCACATTGTAAGCAATCTGGCAGGGGAAAACGCTTGGAGCACAGTGCTGCCCGTTGCGCAAAGCCTCTACCTCCTCGGCAAGCTCCAAAGGGCCGCCCGCTCCGGCACCCGACACCGCTTGATAGGTGGAGACGGTCATGGAGCGGATGGGTGCAATGGCATTGAGGGCATTTACGGCGGTGACGGTGATGATGGTGGAGCAGTTGGGATTTGCAAGAATGCCGTGGTGCCCTCGGATATCCCCGGGGTTTACCTCCGGAACGATGAGGGGAACATGGTCTTCCAGCCGAAAGGCGGAGGAATTGTCCACAAAAACGGCACCGGATGCCACTATGGCGGGAGAAAAGGTCTTTGCAATTTCGTTTCCGGCGGCTCCCAGTACAATATCGGCTCCCGCAAAGGCTTCCTTTCGGGCTTCCTGCACGGGAATCATTTCTCCCCGGAAGGGGAGCTGTTTGCCGGCACTGCGGGCGCTGGCAAGAAGAATAAGTTTCCTCAGAGGAAAATCCCGCTTTTCCAATATGCGCAGCATTTCCTGTCCCACGGCGCCGGTGGCACCGAGAATGGCAACGGTATCGGTTTTCATACAGGTGTCCTCCCGTTATAAAATAGCCATGAGCCAAAGGTCAAAGGCTTCGTGTACCATCCTATGGGGAAATACCGGGAAAGATGCCTGTCCCCGGGCTTTTTCCCTTGCCTTTTGGGAGAAAAGCGTATATCATAAGAGCCGATACCCCCGCGAAAAAAGGAGCGATGTGTGTGGTGAAAGAACTGAACCATGACCCGATACTGCTGGCAAGAAAATCGGAAAATGCGGAAATATCGGATATTCCGGCGGCGCAGGATCTTCTGGATACGCTGCTTGCCCATCGGGAGGCATGTGTGGGCATGGCGGCCAATATGATCGGTGTCTATAAGAAAATCATCGTCTTTGCTGACGGCGAAAGCTATATGACCATGCTGAATCCGGAGATCATCCGGGCGCAGGAGCCTTATGATACCGAGGAAGGATGCCTTTCCCTGCTGGGCGGCCCCAGAAAAACGAAGCGCTACCGAAAGATCAAGGTGCGCTATCAGAATTTGCAAATGGAAACCCGGCTCAAAACCTACACCGGCTGGACGGCACAGATCATCCAGCACGAGATAGACCACCTCAGCGGCATCCTGATATGAAAAATTTCCCCGGCTTTTTGGCAGAGATGTCTAAGGGCAGCTGGTATGCTGGGTACGGTACAGCTCCGTTTGGGGCTGTACCGTTTTCCTTGGGCGAATGCACCCCAAGAAAAAGGCCTTTCCCCGAACAAGTCGGAAAAAGGCCTGACGCTCATACTGAATTGAAAGCGGGAGATGCACGAATGTCATTGCCAGCCGGGTAATACCGGCATCCATGCGGCGAGGATGGCTTGACATATCCCGTAAAATGTGATATGTTGATTATACTTTCTAAGAAGGGCGCTTTGGCGTGAGGTGTGAAATGAACAACTAAGTATTTCATCAGGAAACATGAATTGCTTCGGACAAAAGTTGATTGTCACGAGGTTATTCTGTTATGCCGAATGAGATACGAGCTTTTGCACACGATTGCCATCCTTTGGGAAGGGTATATTGTATGTATTGCTGTGCCTGTTTTCGGCTTCGAAAACAGGCACTTTTTCTTGTTTCGGCGAAGGATTCCGATGGGTAATCGACCCAATCTTACCCGACACAAATACCACATACAATGGAGACATATTTCATGAAAAAACCATCTTTAATTCCATATTATCGTTCCTTCTTTCGGAACAATACCAAAGATTTTATCCTGGGAATGATTGCCACGGTAGCAGAGTCTGCCTGCGCTGTGGGAGTTGCCTGGCTCATCCAGCAGCTTCTGGATGCTTGTACCGGAAATCCTAATGCGTTGCCTTTTCATCAGCTGCTGGTGATTTCTGCCGGATTGTTGCTGGTTTATCTGGGATCCATTCAGCTGGATCGGTTTACAACATCCCGTTGCATTCCTAAGGCGATGGCCCAATATAAGAGCTTTCTCTTTTCCCGAATCTCCCGAAAAAGCATCGCCGCCTTCCGTCAGGAAAATACGGCTACTTATCTCTCCGCAGTTGCCAATGATACCCAGTCGATTCAGATGGGAGTTGGTGATCTGTTCAACGGAGCCAACAGCCTGCTGACACTGATTTGCGCCGTCTGCCTTATGGTTTGGTATTCTCCCATCATGACTTTGGCGGCATTGGCACTGGCAGTACTGTTTTTCATACTTTCCCTGCCTTTTAGCAAAAAACTGGTGGAAGCTGAAAAGGAGCTTTCTGACTGCAACGAAGGGCTGACAGCTCGGTTTAAGGATTTCTTGACTGGTTTTCCTGTGGTCAAATCTTTTCAGGCAGAGAAAGAAATGGGCACCCTGTTTTCTGAAGATGTAGGCAAAAGCGCCAACGCAGATAAAAAGCGCCGGATGGCAAATCTGATGTTTTATTTCACCATCGACGGTGGCATTGCCGTAGCACGGATATGTATTCTTCTTGTGGGCGCTTACCTCGCGATCACTGGCCGGGGTGTTTCCGCTGGCATGGTCATTGCATTTGCGGAACTGCTCAATCATGTGATGGCGCCGATGCAGCAGCTTCCTCTTTGTATCGCCGACCTGAGGGCCGCCAATGCCCTGATTCGCAAGGCAGCCGATAATCTGGAGAAGAACATTCGGGATGAAGGAAAAGATGTTCCTCCGGTGCTGGAAACCGGACTGGAGCTGCGGAATCTCTCTTTTGCCTATGAGCCGGGAAAGCCCGTACTGCAGGGCATTTCCCATACCTTCGAATCCGGAAAACGGTATGCTTTGGTAGGTGCCTCCGGCTGCGGAAAGTCCACCCTGCTGCAGCTGTTGATGGGGGGGAGCACCTACGACGGAGAAATTCTCTGCGACGGACAGGAGCTGCAGGGCATCAGCAGCCGCTCTCTCTATGCCCTCGCATCCCTCATCTCTCAGAATGTATTTCTTTTTAACGCTACAATTCTGGAAAATGTAACCATGTTCCGGGATTTTCCACAAGAGGAAACAGAGCAGGCGCTGCGCCTCTCCGGGCTATCCCAGCTGATTTCTCAAAAGGGAACCGATTTTCTATGCGGTGAAAACGGCTGCAATCTCTCCGGCGGCGAAAAACAGCGGATTTCCATTGCCAGATGTCTGCTCCGGAAAAGCAGCCTGCTGCTGGTGGATGAAGCCACTTCTTCTCTGGATGCAAAGACAGCAGCGCAGGTTTCTCAGGCGCTTCTGGATCTTGCCGGTGTCACTGAAATCGTGGTTACCCACTCTCTGGACGCTCAGCTTTTGCGGCAGTACGATGAGGTGATTGCAATCAAAGCCGGAAGCCTGATTGAAACCGGAACATTTGACGAGCTGATGGCGAAAAAAGGCTACTTTTATTCCCTCTACACCGTCACGCAGTAACTACCGGCATAGGGGATGGATTCGATATAGAAACAGGGCCGAGCACCACACTTCCGTGCGGTGCTCGGCCTTTTCTATTTTGCCCGTTTTTCACCTGTCTGGCGCTGATCCACTCATAGTTTTCATCGGTCAGATAGGAACTGACCCATCCAATGTGGCTTCCTTCACAATCAATCTCAAATTTCCAGCGGGGCACATCATCGGGCATTTCCCGCATGGATTCATAGTACTCCGTCCAGCTTCTCCGCTCGGTATTGGCATCCGATCTATCAATTTCCCAGGGGGCGTCCCAGTCCATCCACTGGGTTTCCGTGGTGAACCAGCGCACATAGTCCTCGATGTCGGATTCTTTCATATCCCGAAGGAGGATATTTTTAAATTGAATTTCCATTCTCTTTTCCTTCTTTGATTGGCGCTCCGATCTGCTTTTCCCTCCGCCATTGCGGGACTTCCCCATCATCGCCCCAGTATTCATCCATGGATGCAATCTTGTCATCTACGAGGCAGATAAAGGATGTACAGTGACAGGAAATCGTCCCGTCAAGGCTCTGAACATGGATTGCAGTTACAATCATGTCGCCGGACTCTACCATTCGCTCAATCTCTCCGGTCCATTGACCGGGGTATTCGCAGTTGGCCCGGATATATTCTTCTACCGTGAAATGCTCATTGGTGTTATGCCAGTTTACATAGGCATCCGGTTGAAAATAGATTCGGATTGCATCGGCATCCTGCCGTAAAACTGCCGAAATAAAAGCACTGATATTCATAGTCGTACCTCCTTTGCAGAAATCCCCATTTGCACCAAACCTCGATACAGAACACTTTCACAATCTCCGTAAATGGCATTTTAGGGAATTGTTTTCAAAGCAGCCACCAGCGCATCCACCGTTGGCAGCTGTGCCCAATCATAAAAGACCGTATAGTCCCGATTTCACGGCAATGCGCGCTACCGTAATTTCAGTAAACTGTCCTCAGTCACCCCGGCTTTTCCGCCGGGGATTTTTCATACCTCGTAGTGCTTGCGCATTTCCTCCTGAGCCCGGGTGACTTCTTCCTCCAATTCCCGGGCGCTCATCCGCAGAGCGCCGGAGCGCATGGAGCCCAGCTGCACCAGAGAATCTGAAGTGGCTACCCGCACATTGTAACTGCCTCCGGCCTGAGCAACCAGAGCTTCAATGTAGGCATCACCGGTTTCGTTTTCCTTGGTGAAAACCACATGAATGTTGTGATATTCCTGCTTTTCACCCGGATTTCCTTTCACCTTATAGCCGTCAAATACCAAAACAACACGGCTCTTGCGGTATCCTGCGTAGCTGCTGAGCCGGTCGCAGAGCATCCGCCGGGCGGCTTCTAGATCTTCTCTGGCGATTTTTGCCAGATCTTCCCATGCAAAAATGATATTATAGCCGTCCACAATCAGATATTGCTGCTTGAGCGGGCGGATGGTGAGTGCTTCTGCCGCCGGACGGTTTTCCGGCGGACGATACAGACGGGTTTTTATGGGGCCGAACTCCCGCTCCATAATGGCTTCCAGTTCCCGATCCTCCAAGCGGAGATTCCGGGTGATAATCTCCGGAGGACGGTCCTTCTCCAGTCCGGATTGTAAGTGCATATACTCGCTTACCTGATTCCATTTTACGGTAAAACCTGCGCCGTGGGCGCAGAAAACGGAGTCCGGGGTGTTTTCCGGATCCTTTTCGGGATCGTATCCACGGCTTTGTGTTACGGCTTCCGGGTTGTGGCAAATATCATAGCCGTCCGGCTGCAGCTGCAGCCGTCCACGGCCCTGCGTATAGGCAGCCACCTGCTGGGCGTAGTCGCCCGATTCAGCCGCAGGAACCCGTCCGGTGAGGGTGGAAAGAGCACCGGAATTTTCGGGAGATTCAAAACTGCCGCCCATTGCCCGGATGTCTGTGATGGCCCGGCCGACCTGCTCTGTGGGAAGAATCAGCGTAAAACGGTACCATGGTTCCAGCAGCACGGACTTTGCCTGCATGAGTCCCTGACGGATGGCACGGTAGGTGGCCTGCCGGAAATCCCCGCCTTCTGTGTGCTTCAGGTGCGCTTTTCCTACCAAAAGGGTGATTTTCATATCGGTAATAGGCGCGCCAATGAGAACACCCCGATGGACTTTTTCACCAATATGGGTCAGCACCAGATTTTGATAGGGAGCCTCCAGAATGTCCGTGGGACATTGGGTGGCAATCTGGATGCCGCTGCCGCGCTTTAAGGGCTCCATCAGCAGATGCACTTCGGCATAGTGGCGCAAAGGCTCGAAATGTCCCACGCCCTCTACGGTGTCGGCGATGGTCTCTTTGTAGAAAATCCGGGGGTCGTCCAGCTGAATGTCCAAAGAAAACCGCTCCTTAACCAGAGTCCGGAACACTTCCAGCTGGATTTTTCCCATAATCTGAATGTGGATGCTGCCCCCGTCCCAAACAAGGCGGAGCATGGGATCTTCTTCTTCCAGAAGTCGCAGCTTCGGCAGCACCGTGGCGGGATCGACAGGGGAAAGAATGGTGACCCGGTAGGTCATAATGGGCTCCAGGGCAGGTGCCGGGGCGTTTTTCTCCACGCCCAGCCCCTGACCGGCATATGTGCCGGAAAGTCCGGTGACGGCGGCCAGCTGCCCTGCATAAATCTGCTCCGGTGCTGTGAATTTTTCTCCGGAGTAAAGGCGAAGCCCCACGATTTTTTCTTCCAGCGGCTCTGCATCTTTGTTAACATAACGCAGAAGCTCGCGAACCCGCAGCTCGCCGCCGGTGAGCTTCAGCCAAGTGAGCCGGTTGCCTTGAGGGTCCCGGGAAATTTTATAGACCCGTGCGCCAAAATCCATTTTCCGCAGGGGACGGGGCGCATAGGTATCCAGAATTTTCAGAAATTCGTCTACACCGTCCAATTTAAGGGCGGAGCCGAACAGACACGGAAACAGCCGCCGGTGGGAGATCAGCTCCCGGATGTTTTCCACGGTGACGGTGCCGGATTCCAGATAGTTTTCCAGGAGCGCCTCGTCGGTCATGGCGGCGGCCTCTGCGATTTGGTCAAAGCCTGCGCCGAAATCCGTACAGCCGGGGCTTAGGTGCTTTTGCAGGTCTGCAAGGCATTTCTCCCGGTCGGCACCCGTCAGATCCATTTTGTTGATAAAAAGAAAAACCGGGATGCCGTAGCGTTCCAGCAGCTTCCAGAGGGTCATGGTGTGCGCCTGCACACCGTCGGTGGCGCTGATTACCAGAACGGCACAGTCCAAAATGGGCATGACCCGCTCTGCCTCGGCACCGAAATCCACATGCCCCGGTGTATCCACCAGAGTGATGCTGAGCTGCTCCGTGCCGATCAGTGCCTGTTTGGAAAAAATGGTGATGCCCCGCATTTTTTCAAGGCTGTGGGTGTCCAGATAGGTGTCTTTGTGATCTACACGCCCCAAGCTCCGCAAAACACCGCTGCGATATAAAAGTGCTTCGGACAAGGTGGTTTTTCCTGCGTCCACATGAGCCAGAAGCCCGATGGTGATGGGTGTTTTCCGTTTGTCCTGCGGCATGGCAAAGTCCCCTTCCGTGAATATTTTCTACATTATAGCATAGGAGCGGGATTTCGTCGATATTTTGTTTTGTGTGCAAAAAGTCCCCGAAGCATTTGGCTTCGGGGACCGATTGGATTAGCCCTTGGGATTACAGTGGGGGCAGGCTTCATAGCCGGCCGCAATTGCTTCATCGTAGGTATCGAAAATTTTCAGACGGAACTGATTGTCGGGAACCAGAGAACAGTCACGGGTGTGGAATACCTCTCGGCGGTTGTCGCCCACAAAGTAATTCAGATATTCCTCCGTTTCAGAGGCTCCGGGCTGGACCTTCTTTTCCCATTCTGCGCTCAAATTCTTGCCGTCGCTGTGAATGCGGATCGTTCCAAGCTCGTCGGTGCGGTATGCGGGAACGCCTGCGTCCTTCAGACGGGAGAGAACCGCTTCGTGGGGGTGACCGTAGGTGTTTCCCTTCCCGCACATAATGACGGCGTATTGGGGGTCTACTTCCCGGAGGAAACGATAGGTTGTGGAGCTGTTGCTTCCGTGGTGTCCTATCTTCAGAACATCCGCCTTTACATCGGCGCCGCTGTCCAGCAGGTCTGTTTCGCCTTCCCGCTCCATATCTCCGGTAAAGAGGAAACGGTTTTCGCCGTACTGCACCATCAAAACGATGGAGGTATTGTTGGGATCTTCATAGCCAGTCTTTACAGGCCCCAGCACTGTAACTGTGGCAGCGCCCAGAGGGAAACTCAGTCCGGGCTCGGGAATTTCCAAAGTCAGTCCCTGCTGACCGGCATACTTTTCAAAGTCGCGGAAAGCTTTGGAATTGTAGCTTTTTGTGCCGCTGTATACCTGCTTTGTCGGGAATTTGGCAAGGGCACCCGCAAGACCGCCCACATGATCGCCATGACCGTGGGTGCCCACAACGACTTCCAGCTCTGTGACGCCCTGCTTCAGAAGATAGGAAACGACTTTGGAGCTTTCGGAGCTGTTGCCGCCATCAATGAGCATGAATTTTCCGTCGCACTCCAGCAAAATACTGTCTGCCTGCGCCACATCGATAAAGTGGGCGGTAAATCCGCTACTGTCGCCCGGGCCTTCTGCGTGATTGGGGGCTGAGGGGGGAAGGGCGGATCCAGATGCGGAGGGAGCGGTGGCTGCGTCCTGCGGTTTCATGGCCTGCGTGCATCCGCAAAGCACCAGCGCCAGAACCAGCAGGATACTGATTAGTTTCTTCATTATTTTCTCTCTTCTTTCATTAGATTAGTATTGTTTTTCGGCTTTTTCTGCTGCCTTTGCCAGATGTTCATAACGAATTTATGGGGAACCAGCTTCACAAGCCCCACCTGAATTTTGATGGGCAGCCCGTGAACGGAGTAGTCCTTTTTTGTCCGGTAAAGATCCTTCAAACCGGTGGCAACCACATCCTCTGCCTCAAAGAGGTAATTGAAATACTTTACCTCGCTGTTTGCGTCGGTCTGGCAGGCATGGTTAAAAAACTCCGTCCTGACCCAGCCGGGATTCATCGCCATGACCCGAACGCCGTCGGGACGCAGCTCCCGGTTGAGACTGCGGGAATAGCTCAGAACAAAGGCCTTTGTGGCGGCGTAGGTGTTGATATAGGGCACGGGCTGGAAGGCCGCAATGCTGTCCAGCTGCAAAATGTGGCTGCCCGGGTGCATATAGGGCAGGGTCAGCCGGGTCATCCGCACCAGCGCCTTGCAGTTCAGGTCAATCATTTTGCACTCGTCTTCGGCACTGATGTTGCGGAAGCTGCCGAATTTTCCGAAGCCTGCCGCGTTTACCAGCAATTCGACATGGGGCTTTTCAGCCTCCAAAAGGCTGCGGCAGCGCTCAAAGCTATCTTCCTCGCAAAGGTCCAAGCACACGGGACGGACGGGAACAGCACATTCTTCTTTGAGTGATTCCAGCGCTGCTTTTCGCCGGGCAATGGCCCAGATTTCGTCTACCTTCACATAGCCTGTCAGCTGCTTAACAAATTCCCGGCCCATGCCGGAGCTGGCGCCGGTAACAATTGCAATTTTCATACATGATCTCCTTCCCGGATTTCACCGGAATTTGTGTATGCCTGAGCGGCGGACAAAAGAGCCTGCCGCTGATTTTCCAGTGTTTCGCTGACCACTTCGTTCAGAAGCCGGTTCAGCATCTGGCCAATCTGGGGGCCTTCCAGCCCAAGTGCCATCATATCTCTGCCGTTTACGGCCAGATTTCTGAGACTGAGGCAGCTGTTTTCTGCTGCCAGCTGCTCCAGAAGCTCCTGCATTTCGTCAAAATGCGGCGTATCGGACACAACACCCTTGCTGAAAAAGTCCGCTTTTTGCAGCTTTATGAGCTGCACCAGCGGATCATAACCGTATTGGCTCAGCCGCCGCCGCAGAAGCATTCGGTCCGGCTCCAAAGGCAGCATATGCTTGTCGATGAGAAACACCACCTGCTGCCGCAGCTGATTGGGGGCTTTCAGCCGACGGAGGATTTCATCCGCCATCCGGGCACCTTCCTGTGCGTGGCCGTAGAAATGACCGATGCCCTGCTTGTCAAGGGTAAAGGTGGGAATCTTTCCCACATCATGCAGAAGCGCTGCCCAACGCAGGCTAAGTTCCGGCGGCACCGCCGCCGTCACATGGCCAATGTGGGTGAAAAGGTCAAAATTATGGTGGGGATTTTTCTGATCGAAGCCCACGGTGGGGGCAAGCTCCGGAATCACCTGCACCAAAATGGGGCGGCAGTTCAGAAGATCCTCGGCAGTTACCAAAGGAAGAAGTTTACATAATTCGTCAAACACCCGCTCCTTTGCCAGATGCGCCATCAGCGGCGCGCAGGAAACCATGGCCTCGGCGGTCTTGGGTTCCCAGCGCAGATGGTATCGGACGGAAAAGCGAACGCCTCTCAGAATCCGCAGGGCATCCTCCCGGAACCGCCGCTCGGGCTCTCCTACGGCTCGCAAGATGCCGGCTTTGAGATCTGCCTGCCCCCCGAAGGGATCTACAAGCCCCTCCTGGGCTGACCAGGCCATGGCGTTGACGGTGAAATCCCGCCGGGCAAGATCCTGACGAATATCGTCCACAAAAGCAACCCAACCGGGGTGGCGGCAGTCGGTGTAGTTTCCCTCGGAACGGAAAGTGGTAATTTCCACCACACCGTCCGCGGTGACGACGCCTACGGTTCCGTGGCTTTCGCCTGCCAGAACCAAAGAAAAGTCGCCGAAAACCCGGCGCATCTGCTCCGGAGTGGCATTTGTGCAAAGATCATAATCGTGGGGGGTAAGCCCCAGCAGGGTGTCACGGACACAGCCGCCTACGGCATAGCAGGCATACCCGGCTTTATTCAGCAGATCGATGCAGTTTTGAACGCAATGGGGCAGTACCATAAGAACCATCCTTTCCGTTGGTGCGGGACATGGGCCGCAGACTGGGGAGATTGGTAATCATCCATATGGCGAATCCGCCGAAGAAGGGCGGTGTGCTGCATCCCGGAAGGCAAACCATGCAGAAATAGAAGGCGGCAAGGGCAAAGAAGCTGTACCATCTGCGGTTTCCGAAATTGGCATCGAAAGCGGCCCGGTGGTAGGTTGCCAGCATCAGGAAGATAATTGCCAGAAGCTCAAAGATATAGTCCTGCAGCTGAGGGTCGGAGCTCCACATCCGGTAACGCCCGAAGAGGAACAATGTCAGGTAGATGCAGACGATGCTGTGGAAGAGGGGAGAAGGGTGGATGCCCTTCAGACGGCAGAATCCCGTAAATATCATGATAGCAGCGCATAGCAGCCCCAGCAGAAGAGTCAGAAGGCTTGTGCTGGGGGGCTGCTGCATAAATTCCACCAGAGAAGTTATCAGAATTCCGAAGGCGGCGAGGCAGGAACCCAGTCCGCCCTGCAGGAAAGGGGGAAAGTTAAAGCGATATTTGTTGGCCTGTTTTAAAGGTGCGGTGCCAATCAGCAGGGCAACAAGGACGATCGCTGTCAAAATCCAGCTGAGGATGTCGGCAATGTGACCGGAAACCAGCAGCCCCTTGTAATCTACGGCGGCGGAGAAAAGCCAGAAACGCAGTATGAACCCCAAAATACTGGAACACAGAATCAGAAAAGGCAGACGGGCAGGGGACAGGAAGCGATCAAAAAACTGTTTCATAGAAAAACCTCCGAATCACAACAGCGCAATTATCAGGGAAAATACAGCACTCAAAACGGGCTGATGCAGAAGATAGATCCAAAGAGAATGCTTGCCGCACAGCAGGAGAAAACGAATGACGGGATGATTCGTGGAAACATTGGGCAGAAGGCTTTCCTTGTTTTTATAAAGGGTGCGCCCGAGAAATGCGCCCAGCAGAAAGTAGCCCAGATTGGGCAGCAGCGGGAAATAGTCCGAAGAAATGAAGCCCCTCCAGGGAAGGCCCAGAGGCATGAGCCACGGATAGGCAGGCGCCGGCACATGGCGCAGAAAAAATCCGGCGGCTACCAGCAAAATGCCGGCGCAGAGCAGCACCCACTGCGGAGCCTTCCGAAACAGCGGCCACAGAAGCATGCAGCATCCGAGACATTGCAGAACGCCGAAATAAATAATGATGCCGGAATCCGTAAAATCCAGGACATACATTCCGGCAGTAACCAGCGTGCAGAGCATACCGCCTGCAAAAACCACCAGTCCCCGGCGGACGCTGTGGGAGCCCAGTGTTACGCAGATGCCGGAAATCAGCAAAAATAAAATGCCGCCCCAGTCTTTGATAAAGAGAAACAGGGGAGGATATTTCCAGTCTACCAAAGCGTAAAGTTCTACCAAATCATATATGAAATGGACAACTACCATGCCGAGGATGCACAGGCCCCGCAGGGCATCCAGTTCCCAAATGCGCTTTTTTGCCATAGCTACAATAACCTTTCCGAATTGTAAAAAAGGGGGAAACAATCCCCCACAAAGAGGAATTTTCCCTGAATATAATAATACATGATTATAGCATTTTAACGGCTGAATTTCTACCCCCCCTCGGATGAAAAAACGCATTTTGCGTAATTTGCTATTGTTTCTTTCAGCAGAAAGGAGTATAATAGAATAAATTGTGCGTTTATGGAGGAAGTTTTTATGCTTTTAGGAGGAATCGCCCTGCTTTCGGCGGCCATTTCGGTGCTGATCGGTGTTTCGGCGGGCGCATTTGCAGGCTTTGGCTGGCTGTGGATTTTGCCGCTGAGTTTCGCAGGTGCCTACCTGGGCCTGTTTTTGCTGGCATTTTTGTTTCTGTTTGTTATGTGCGCCGTTGTGGACACCGGCAAGCCTCAGGAAAAAGACAGCAAGTTCTACCGGGCCATGGTTGCCCTGTATATCGATGCCATCGTCCCTATTTTGATGGCTCGGTGCCATGTGACAGGGCTTGAAAAGACTCCGAAGGATGGCCGCTTCCTGCTGGTATGCAACCACACCAGCCTCCTGGATGTGGTGTTTTTGCTGAAGTATTTCAGAAAGAGCCAGCTGGCCTTTATTTCCAAGCAGGAAAACAACACCATGTTCCTGATCGGAAAGATCATGCACAAGCTGTCCTGCCCGCTCATCAACCGGGAAAATGACCGGGAGGCACTGAAAACCATTCTCAAGAGTATCCAGCTCATCAAAGATGACGAAGTTTCCGTTGCCGTGTTCCCCGAGGGCTATATCAGTAAGGATCGTCTCCTGCACCCCTTCCGTAACGGTGTGTTTAAGATCGCACAGAAGTGCAAGGTGCCTGTGGTGGTCTGCACTCTGCAAAATACCAGCAAGATCAAGGAAAATCTGCCCAAACTCCATAAGACCGATGTGCATCTGCATCTGCTGAAGGTTATTCAGCCGGAGGAATACGAGGGCATGAACACCGTCCAGCTGGGCGATCAGATCCATCAGCTGATGGCAGACGATCTCGGCCCCGATCTGGTGTGGCAGGCGCCGGAATCGAATGCGGAAAACACTTGATTTCCTCCGCAGTTCCAAGTATAATAAAAACTCAATGAAAACTATCCAATTTTGGAGGCTATACACATGAAAAACAGCGAAAAGACTCTGGATATGATTGTAAACCTCTGCAAAAACAGAGGCTATATCTACGCAGGCTCCGAAATCTACGGCGGCCTTGCCAATGCATGGGACTACGGCCCCCTGGGTGTAGAGTTCAAGAACAATGTCAAAAAGGCATGGCTCAAGAAGTTTGTGCAGGAATCCGACTACAATGTGGGTCTGGATGCCGCGATTTTGATGAACCCCACCACCTGGGTTACCACCGGCCATGTGGGTTCCTTCTCGGATCCTCTGGTAGACTGCAAGGGCTGCGGTGCCCGTCAGAGAGCCGACAAGCTGATTGAAGCAGCCGAATCCGGCAAGGATGTGAATGTGGATGCCATGAGCTTTGATGAGATGGATGCATTCATCAATGATCACGAGGATGTGGTTTGCCCCAACTGCGGCAAGCACCATTTCACCCCAATCCGTAAGTTCAACCTGATGTTCAAGACCCAGATGGGCGTTACGGAAGGCAATACTTCCACCGTTTATCTCCGTCCCGAGACCGCACAGGGTATTTTCGTGAACTTTGCCAATATCCAGCGTACCACCAGAAGAAAGCTGCCCTTCGGCGTATGCCAGGTTGGCAAGGCTTTCCGGAACGAGATCACCCCGGGCAACTTCACTTTCCGCACCCGTGAGTTTGAGCAGATGGAGTGCGAATTCTTCTGCCAGCCGGGCACGGATCTGGAGTGGTTTGCATATTGGAAGGATTTCTGCGTAAACTGGCTGACCGAGCTGGGCATCAAGCGAGATGCGCTGCGCCTGCGTGACCATGAGCCCGCAGAGCTGGCATTCTATTCCCGCGCCACTACCGACATTGAGTATCAGTTCCCCTTCGGCAGCGGCTGGGGCGAGCTGTGGGGCATTGCTGACCGTACCGACTACGATCTGGGACGCCATCAAGAGGCTTCCGGCAAGACTCTGGAGTATTTCGATCAGGAAAAGGGTGAGCACTATATCCCCTATGTCATCGAGCCTTCTCTGGGCTGTGACCGTGTAGCGCTGGCATTCCTGTGCGAGGCTTATGATGAGGAAGTAGTTGGTACCGATAAGAAGGGCAACCCCGATGTCCGTACTGTGCTGCACCTGCATCCGGCTCTGGCACCTTACAAGGCTGCCGTCCTGCCCCTGAGCAAGAAGCTGAGCCCCAAGGCCGAGGAAATCTACCACATGCTCCAGAAGGACTTCATGGTGGACTTCGACGATTCCGGCTCCATCGGCAAGCGCTATCGCCGTGAGGATGAGATCGGTACACCGCTTTGCATCACAGTGGACTTCCAGACGGTGGGCGATGATACCACCGAGGCAGATAACTGCGTGACTGTCCGTGACCGTGATACCATGGAGCAGGTTCGTATTCCTATCAGTGAGCTGAAAAACTATATCGCTGAGAAGTGCGCATTCTGATTCACAAGGCTGTATGTAATGTTTAATCTTTCCCCCGGTGCTTCATGCGCCGGGGGAATGTTGTATAAATTCGCAGACGGAAAATAAGGGGTTGACAAACCCATACTGCCGTGGTATAATAACCGAGCACTTGAGAGAGTGCGTGAATATCGCGGAGTAGAGCAGTTGGAAGCTCGTCGGGCTCATAACCCGGAGGTCG
>JAHHRX010000023.1 GCA_020025545.1 Oscillospiraceae bacterium
TGTAAATTTGATATGAGGAAATGCCTGTTTTTGGATACCTGTAGAAAATACGGATATCCTGAACTCACGCAGTGTTTTTGTCATACAGACGATATCAAAAACGTAGATCTGCATCCGGCTCTATGTTGGAATCGCACACAATATATGGGTAATGGCGGCGCGTTTTGTGATTTCGAAATCTATGTAAAAAAACAGGATAAGTAAGCCAGTAGTCCGTATATTCAAGGTAAAAGTTTGCACCGCTCGAGTTTTTTTGGAGCATTTCTTCCATATTTGAAAAATCGCCTGCCGGTTTTCCCGGCAGGCGATTTGCAATTTCGATATAGACCTCACAGGTTAGATCCTGCCACTGACAGCGGCATAGCATCTGACCGTTTTCGTGTCTGTATTTCAAGGCTTCCTCAGAATGGTGGAAAACTGAAAGTACAGATTAGGCCTCCCTACTACGGATAGCAGCCTGTGCAGCAGCCAGGCGGGCGATGGGAACACGGTAGGGAGAGCAGGAAACATAGTTCAGGCCGATCTTATGGCAGAACTCGATGGAGCTGGGATCGCCGCCGTGCTCACCGCAGATACCGCAGTGCATATCGGGACGGACGGATCTGCCCTTGGAAACAGCCATTTCCATCAGCTGGCCAACGCCGGTGGTATCCAGACGCGCGAAGGGATCGGATTCATAGATCTTGTTGGCGTAGTATGCGGGCAGGAACTTGCCGGCATCGTCACGGCTGAAGCCGAAGGTCATCTGCGTCAGGTCGTTGGTGCCGAAGCAGAAGAACTCGGCTTCCTCAGCAATGGCATCGGCGGTCAGGCAGGCTCTGGGGATCTCCACCATGGTACCGACCTCATACTTGAGGGAGGTGCCGGAAGCGGCGATGACCTCATCAGCGGTCTTGACCACGATATCCTTGACGAATTTCAGCTCCTTGACCTCGCCGGTCAGGGGGATCATGATTTCAGGAACGATGTTCCAGTCAGCATGACGGGACTTGACAGCCAGAGCGGCCTTGATGACAGCCTTGGTCTGCATAGCGGCGATTTCTGGGTAGGTAACAGCCAGACGGCAGCCGCGGTGACCCATCATGGGGTTAAACTCGTGCAGATCGTTGATAACCTGCTTGATATAGGCAACACTCTTGCCCTGAGAAGCTGCCAGAGCGGCGATATCGGCTTCATCGGTGGGCACGAACTCGTGCAGGGGGGGATCCAGGAAGCGAATGGTTACGGGGTAACCGCCCAGAGCCTCAAACAGACCCTCGAAGTCGGCCTGCTGCATGGGCTCGATCTTGGCCAGAGCGGCCTCACGCTCCTCGACAGTCTCGGAGCAGATCATTTCACGGAATGCACCGATACGGGAAGGATCGAAGAACATATGCTCGGTACGGCACAGACCGATACCCTGAGCGCCGAAGGAGGCTGCCTGCTTGGCATCCTTGGGGGTATCGGCGTTGGTACGAACGCCCAGCTTCTTATACTTGTCAGCCAGCTCCATAATGCGGCCGAAGTAGCCGGAGTTGGGGTCGGCGGGGATGGTGGGGATCAGCTCGGCGTAGATGTTGCCGGTGGAACCGTCCAGAGACAGCACATCGCCCTCATGATAGGTCTTGCCGTGGAGGGTAAAGACCTTGTTCTCCTCGTCCATCTTGATGTCGCCGCAGCCGGAGACACAGCAGGTGCCCATACCACGGGCAACGACGGCTGCGTGAGAGGTCTGGCCGCCGCGGACGGTCAGGATACCCTGAGAGTACTTCATGCCCTCAATGTCCTCGGGGGAAGTTTCCAGACGAACCAGAACAACCTTCTCGCCCTTCTTGCCGTGCTCAACAGCGTCCTCAGCGGTGAAGACAATGGTACCTGCAGCGGCGCCGGGGGAAGCGGCGATGCCCTTGGAGACGGCCTCGGCCTTCTTCAGAGCAGCGGGATCGAACTGAGGATGCAGCAGCATATCGAGGCTCTTGGCATCGATCTGCATCAGTGCCTCTTCCTCGGAGATCATGCCTTCGTCGATCAGGTCACAGGCGATCTTAATAGCGGCGGCAGCGGTACGCTTGCCGTTACGGGTCTGGAGCATATAGAGCTTCTTATCCTCAATGGTGAACTCCATATCCTGCATATCCCGGTAGTGGTTTTCCAGAGTGTTGCAGACATCCAGGAACTGAGCGTAAACCTCAGGCAGGATCTGCTGCATCTGAGCAATGGGCATGGGGGTACGAACGCCGGCAACAACATCTTCGCCCTGTGCGTTCATCAGGAACTCACCCATGAGGCCCTTCTCGCCGGTAGCGGGGTTACGGGTAAATGCCACGCCGGTGCCGGAAGTATCGCCCAGATTACCGAAAGCCATCATCTGCACGTTAACGGCAGTGCCCCAGGAGTAGGGGATATCATGGT
Source organism: Oscillospiraceae bacterium (assembly GCA_020025545.1). Lineage (GTDB taxonomy): Bacteria > Bacillota > Clostridia > Oscillospirales > Oscillospiraceae > Faecousia. Next base: position 2,392 of record JAHHRX010000023.1, read on the forward strand.
CCATACGGTAGATATTGGCACGGGGGTTGTCCCAGGAACGGAACACAGCCTCGATAGCCTTGAACAGCTGCTCCTTAGGATCGGAGGGGAAATCCTCGCCCAGCTGCTTCTTATACTCAGCCTTGAACTGCTCAGCCAGCTCCTTCAGGTCCTCAGCGGTGAGCTCGTTATCAAAGTGGACACCCTTGCGCTCCTTCATAGCGTCGATGAGCTTCTCGAAATACTTCTTGCCCACTTCCATAACGACATCGGAGAACATCTGGATAAAGCGGCGGTAGCAGTCGTATGCCCAGCGGGGGTTGCCGGACTTAGCGGCCATGACCTCGACGACCTGCTCGTTAAGACCCAGGTTCAGGATGGTATCCATCATGCCGGGCATGGAAGCACGGGCACCGGAACGAACGGAAACCAGCAGAGGATTCTCCAGATCGCCGAACTTCTTGCCGGTGATGGTTTCCATCTTGGTGATGTATTCCATGATCTCGGCCTTGATGTCATCGTTGATGGAACGGCCGTCTTCGTAGTACTTGGTGCAGGCCTCGGTAGTGATGGTGAAACCCTGAGGAACAGGAAGACCCAGATTGGTCATTTCTGCCAGATTAGCACCCTTGCCGCCGAGAAGTTCACGCATTGTACCGTTGCCCTCGGTGAACAGGTAAACATACTTATGTGACATTTCATAACCCCTTTCACGATTGCGGATGAAAAGTTTCATCCCTTATTGTGTGCTATTTTAGTAATTTACCATAATGCTCGTACATTATAGCATGCAGAAATGAAAAATGCAAACATTTTTAACAAATTTTCACAGGATTTTTTCCTGTTTCTAGTAGATGCTACAATAGTACAGGGAAAAGAAAACCGCAGCCGTCAAAAATAAACGGCTGCGGAAATTCGTCAATATTCGCGGATGACGGCTTTTACAAGCCCCAGAATTCGGGCGTTTCTGCCGTCAATGGGCTCATAGCTGTCATTTTCCGGCATGAGCCACACCTCACCGCCGCGGCGGCACAGGCGCTTGACGGTGGCCTCCTCATCCAAAAGTGCCACCACGATCTGACCGTCCTGCGCTGTCTGCTGGGGGCGGACAACCACTTTGTCGCCGCTGAGGATCCCGGCGCCGATCATGCTGTCGCCCCGGACACGCAGGGCAAAACAGGTGGGGTCACCGTCCCAGGGAATGGTACCCTCCTGATTTTCAAAGGCCAGAATGGGAACACCGGCAGTGACTACGCCCACCACCGGGATCTGACCGGGGCGGACGCCGGTGGCAATGGCCCGCTTGCGCCCCTTGGCACCGGGGGCATGGAGCAGGCCTTTTTCCTGCAGGGCCTGGATATGATAGCTGACCGAGGCGGTGGAGCGCAGGCCCACGGCTGCGCCGATCTCCCGAACAGAGGGGGCATAACCGTTTTCTTGAATAAAGCGGTTCACATATTCCAAAATCTTCTCTGCCTTATCGCTGGTTCTGGGCATGAAAATTCCCTCCTATCCAAACATTATAGCATGATTATAGCACATATGAACGAAAAAGAAAAGAGGGAAAATAGGCATCTGGCAGGAAATTTCTGCCCTCCGGCGGATATAATGGTAGAGAGAACGGAATAAGGAGGGGCTGAAATGGAACATTATGATCCCGGGCAGGTCACACGGGTCTGGCAGCGGGTATGGTCGGAAGGAACGGAGAAATCGGTACTGCCGGGGCTGAAAGCACTGGCAGCGGCGGAGATCACCGAAGCAGCGCTGTTAAAACGCCTGAGCGCTCAGCTGGGAGATGGCGTATTGCTTAAAATGAGTCGGGAGGATGCCGCCCATGGGGATTGCATCCGGGGCATCTACATTATGGCAACAGGGGAGCGTCCGGAACTGAAACCCTATTTAACGGAAACGGAAAAGCCGGAAACAGCTCTGCGCAAATGCTATGTGCGGAAGCTGCGGGCCATTGCGCAGTATGAATCCCGGGCAGGGGATGCAGACTACGGATGTGCATTTTCGTGGCTTGCACGGCAGGAAGAAGAACATTGCTGCCGGATTTTACAGCTGATGGGACGGCTGAAAAAATAAATCCGCCGCGGGCTGACCTTCTGCGGACAAAAGAAAAAGCAGATACCCAAAAGGGTATCTGCTTCATCATGGTGACCCGTACGGGAATCGAACCCATGTTACCGCCGTGAAAGGGCGGTGTCTTAACCGCTTGACCAACGGGCCTGGTAGCGGCAATCTGATTCGAACAGATGACATACCGGGTATGAACCGGCTACTCTACCAACTGAGTTATGCCGCCATATATGGTCAAGAAGACTTCGGCACCGCCGAAATCAGCTTCATCATTATACTCAAGTGTTCCCCGTTTGTCAAGCAAAAAAACAATATTTTTCAGAAAACTTCCAAAAAAACGAAAATCGGGGCTGACCGTCCGGGGAAAAAGGCTGTCAGCCCCTGCTTTTTTGTAAGCTTGCAGATTTTTTTCTTTCGGAAAAATCCCGGGGGAAAGATCACCCCAATATCCACAGTGCCGGTGCTTTTAAAAAATCACAGGGAAATGTCCGTGAAATAATCGTAAAGCGGCGCAAGTGCGCAAAGCATTTCTTTAACCTCCTGCGCAAGCTCCGGCGAAAACACCACGGGAGAGAAGGGGGCGCTTCGGATACAGCAGATATGCTCTTTCCATGCGAAATACGGTGCCAGCGCCGGATTTTCCGCGGCCTTGGGGCGCTTGTAGCAGTCGGCAGTCACGGGAATCCCGGTGGCTTTTTCGGCGTTTTTCAGAAGCTTCGGCAGGGTTTCGGGGTCTGCTTCCAGCTTTTTTCGGAAGGCCTCCATGAAATCCGCCTTTGGATGCCACAGGCAGAAGCCGTAGCGGATACCCTCGGGGGAGATTTCGAAAAACAGGCAGGGATTCTCTGCCCACCAGGGCTTGTCCGGGCGGATGGAGATCCAAAGGCTCTCCTTATAAGGGGTGGGGTGGTGACGGCGGGCGTCCCGGTAAATGCGGCTGACCTTCAAAACGGTGCCGCTTTTGGCGAGAAAGGGCTCAAACAGTGCCTTTCCCAAAGCCTTGGTGGGCTCGTAAAGGGTGTCGATATATTGCTGTTTATTTTGCAAAAACCATTCTCGGTTGTTATTCAGGCGGATCCCCCAGAGGAAATCCACGGTTTTCGGGGAGTAAAGCGGGTACATAGTTTATAACCTCTTTTTCAGTTTGGCAGGGTCTTCGTCCTCCAGCCGCGGAGCGCCGTTTTTCCAGATGAGCCGGTTGTGGCTCTTTGGGGAATGCTGCTTTTCCGGAATCTCCACAGTAAAATGGCCGGAGGCGTTGATGATGGTGGTGTTCTCATATTGGATGCTCCGGGACAGGAGATGGTCATAGCGCAGGTGGACATGACCGTGGAGCATATAGGCGGGCCTGTACTGATCCAACAGCTTCCGCAGGGCGGCAAAGCCCATATGGGCGGGGTCGTCCGCATCTCCAAGCCCCTGGGCCGGGGCATGGGTCACGACAAGATCCACTCCGCCTGCCAGCCACAGGTGGAAACGGAGTCTGCGAATCCGCCGTTCCATCTGCCGCTCGGAATACTGGTACTGGCCGGGGTGATACTGCCGGCAGCCGCCCAGCCCCAGAATCCGCAGCCCGTTGTAGACCACCAGCTTATCGTCGATACAGTCACAGCCTGCCGGAGGGTGAATGCTGTAATGCTCATCGTGGTTTCCGTGAACATAGAGCAGGGGGCACCGGGCCATGGTGACGAGGAAGGACAGATATTCGGATTTTAAGTCCCCACAGGAGAGGATCAGATCGTAGCCAGAAAGCTTACCCGGGGTGTAATAATCCCACAGGGCGGGAGATTCCTCGTCGGAAATAACAAGGATTTTCAAATAGGACCCTCCTTTTCGGCGGGAATCTGGTCACGGTTCACGCCGATCTCCCGAACCATGGGCTGGGCAATCGGCATAATTTCATCAAAGGAGGGGATGGAGCCGATGACATTTTCCACCAGCCAGTCCATCCGCAGCAGTTCGTCCGGGTTCAGGGCGGTGTCGGCGGTGCAGCGCAGCATTCCGTCCTGCGATACCACCCGGCGGCGGAAGGGGTCGATACTGCCGGTGCGGATGCCATCCCGCAAAATATTTGCCAGTATTTTGACGGACTCCGGCAGCTTGTCCGACAGCTGAACATCGATCACACCGCTGTCCAGTCCCCACCAGTAGTTGACGGCCTGCCGGGGATCGGCATCCTGCTGCCAGTGACCGGAGAGAATGGAGCGAACGATGGTTTCGTAGAATTTTCCCCAGAGCCACACGGGGGAGGCCAGGGGCTCCAGATTGCCGCAGTCGTCCAGCATATAGGTGCCGTAGTTGCAGAAATTCAGATACATCCGGTTATCCGTAGGCACATCCCGATTGGAAAGCACATGGATGCCGTCCCGGATAAGGTCGGCCTGAGGGGAACCTTCCATGCAGGACCAGCGCAAATGGATTTTTGCCCGGGGATTGGTAAGCTGCGCCCCCAAGGCAAAGGCGTTGATGGATGCGGGAACGCCGAAAATGGGGTAAGAGCCGATATAGCCGATATCGTTATCCGGCGACATGGCGCCGGCAATGGCGCCGGTGATGAACTTTGCCTCATAGATGCGGCTGTAATAGGAACGGATGCTGGAAAAACAGGTATTTGTTGAGCAGTTCAGAAAATGAACCTTGGGATACTTGACAGCCGCCCGCAGAGCCGGGCGGCGCAGCTGCGGGGTGGTGGTAAAGACCACCTCGGCCCCGTCTGCCACGGCTTTTTCCAGAAGCTCCTCCGCCAGCTGAGGCGTATCGGCGTGGAAATAGGTGCGGACGGTGATCCGGCTGCCGAGGGCTTCCTCCAGCTCACGGCGGCCCTTGTCATGCCCCTGGATCCATGTGCTCACGGTGGGATCCAGTGCGTTTACAAAGGCAATATTGAGATGATCTGCGGTGCCGGGCATGAGCCAGTTCAGCAGACCGGTGTGCTCGGTGGTGTCAGTGGGGTCGGTGCGCAGCAGAGGCCCGTCCGGCCGGGAGACGGTGACCATATCATCCAAAAGGATGTGAAGCGTATTTTTTAATTCCTTGGGGCTGAGCTGCCCCAGATCCCGGAAGGGATAGAACTGAAGCCACATCAGCAGCGCTTCTTCCGGCAGCAGGTGCAGAGATTTGTCGCTGAGGGTGTAGAAGGCATCCAGAAAATACTGGTAATAGGCGGCAAGGGTTCGCTTTTCCCGGTCGGTCCAAGGCTCACCGGGGGTTTTGCCCAAACAGGCCAGCAGCCGGGCATAATCTCCGGGCTGATGGAACTGGATACGGTAGAAGGAAGTGGATTTGTAGAAATCCACAAATTCGTAGTAGGCGCGGTTCCGGGGGCTCTTGGCATCGTAAGGGGGGAGGATCCGTTTGACGGTGCCGCTGACCTGCGGCGCATCCATATACTTGAGAACGCTTACCCGTTTGTTGCCCTCCTGCACATAGAATTTTCCCAGATATTCAAAGCACTGAATGGGGTCCCGGATGCCGTCACTGAGATGATCGGCGCAAAGGCTGATCCATTTAAAGCCGAATTCACTGTCCGGGCTTAAAAGAGGCAGAAAGTTGGCGGAAAATGCGGAGATCCGCCCTGCGGATTTGGTTCCCACAATGAGATCGGCGGGGATCTCCACCAGACCGATATCCTGCACGGAACAGTTCTGCTGATCTTCCAGAATATTATCGAGAACTGCCGGGTAGGGATCGAGTCCCTGGGCGGTGAGGGTACGGTATTGCTTTTGCCCCAGCTTCAGGGCTTGCTCGTAGGCTTCCCGGGCTTCTTGACGACTCATAATAACATCCCCCGAATGCATAGTGATACACGCATATCATATCCTTTTTTTTCATGTTTGGCAACAGAAAAACCGGAACATTTCAAAATTCCGGGGGCAGCGGAAAGAATGCTTGACCTGCTTAGGGTTCTTTGATACAATAGCGCCGACAAATATCCCATGGAGGTGCAAGATGAAGACATCCTATTGTGACATTGGTATCATCGGATGCGGTGAAGCCGGTATTTTTGCTACCTATGAGCTGGCGCGGCTGAATCCGGGGCTCAAGATTCTGGTATGTGAGCAGGGAGCGGATATCTACAACCGCCATTGCCCCATTGTAGCAGGCAAGGTGAAGGAGTGCATCCATTGCAAAACCTGTGACACCATGTGCGGCTTCGGCGGTGCAGGTGCTTTTTCCGACGGAAAGTTTAATTTTACCACCCAATTCGGTGGCTGGCTCACGGATTTCATGGACGAAAAGACGGTCATGGATCTGATTGAGTATGTGGATTCCATCAATATGCGTTTCGGCGCTACGGATAAGCGGTTCACCACGGCATCCAAGGCGGCGCAGGAACTGGAAAAGGTCGCGCTTCAGAACGATCTGCACCTTTTGCAGGCCAGCTGTAAGCACCTCGGCACAGAGAACAATTTGGTTGTGCTGACCAATATCTATGAGAACCTTAAGAATAAGGCGGAATTCCGTTTCCGCACGCCTGTACATCACATCGAGCGCACCGAGAACGGCTACGCCATGATTCTCGATGACGAGCGCATCGAGTGCCGCTATCTCATTGCAGGCCCCGGCCGAAGCGGCGCAGAATGGTTCAGCAACGAATGCAAATCCATGGGTCTCAAGCTCATCAACAATCAGGTGGATGTGGGCGTCCGCGTAGAGCTGCCCGCAAAGGTATTTGAGCATATCACGGATGTGGTATATGAAAGCAAGCTGGTCTACCGCACCAAGCAGTACGGTGACAGCGTCCGTACCTTCTGCATGAACCCCTACGGCCATGTGGTTACCGAGGCGGTGGAGGGCATCAACACCGTGAACGGCCACTCCTACTCCGACCCCAGCCTCCGCAGCGAAAACACCAACTTTGCGCTGCTGGTGTCCAACCGGTTCACAGAGCCTTTCGATGAGCCCTACCGCTACGGCAAGCACATTGCATCTTTGAGCAATATGCTCGCAGGCGGCGTGCTGGTGCAGCGTTTCGGTGATCTGGTGAAGGGCATCCGTACCAATGAGCATCGCCTGCAGCAGAGCTATGTAAAGCCTACCCTGACGGCGGCGGTTCCCGGCGATCTGAGTCTGGCACTTCCCAAGCGGCAGCTGGATGACATTATTGAGATGATCTATGCCCTTGACAAGATCGCTCCCGGTACTGCTAACTACGACACCCTGCTCTATGGTGCAGAGGTGAAGTTCTACTCCTCCCGTCTGGATCTCAGCGGCGAGCTGGAGACAAAGATGCCCGGCTTCTTCGCTATGGGCGACGGCGCAGGCGTTACCAGAGGTCTGGCGCAGGCCGGTGCCTCCGGCATCCGGGTGGCAAGAGTGATTGCACAAAGAGAAAAAAATAACAACTGATTTTACGGGCGTGGCGCAGAGAATGCGGCACGCCTGTTTTTTATGGCCTTACCGGAAAAGCTGCTTTAAGCAGATTCCGAGGCGCAAAGCGGCGAGCACACCCATCTAACGGCCCTTTTTCAGCCGGGGGTTTATAGGAACACCGCCCTGTGCATAATCCGATCATTGCATAGCATAGAAAGCGAAAAATTTTTGCGCAGCGGTGAAAAGGGAAAACCCTTTGCCGGTACACCCACCGAAAATTTCTTCATGGTATTGTCCTGCCTGTCTGCCGGGAAACCTTCCAATTCGGCAGATGTCATTTTGTGCAAATGAGAGAAATTGCCGGGAGAAATTGCAATTGCGGGGGCTTTCCTGTATTATGGAAACCATTACAAGGGGTGAAGGAGGAAAATATGCAGACAGAAAACGGAGCCTTTGAAAGACTCTCCATGCAGGTCATCGGAGAGGTCAGAAAGGTGATCGTCGGCAAGGACGAGACCCTTTTATGGACGCTGGCTGCCCTGCTGGCGGGCGGTCATATTCTGCTGGAGGATATTCCCGGCATGGGAAAGACCACCATGGCGGTGACTTTTTCCAAGGTGCTGGGTTTAAGCTGCAACCGGATGCAGTTTACGCCCGATGTGCTGCCGTCGGATGTGACCGGCTACACCATGCCGGATGCTGCAACCGGCAAAATGCTCTATCAGCCGGGAGCAGTGCTGTGCAACCTTTTTCTGGCGGATGAACTGAACCGTGCCACTTCACGGACGCAGTCCGCCCTTTTGGAGGCCATGGAGGAGGGGCAGGTGACGGTGGACGGGGTGTGCCACCCCATTCCCAAGCCTTTTATGGTCATTGCCACCCAGAATCCCACCGGTGCTGCCGGCACGCAGCTCCTGCCGGACAGCCAGATGGATCGGTTTTCCGTGCGGATGCAGCTGGGGTACCCGAAGCCTGCGGATGAAGTGAACATGGTTCTGAACCGTCAGGGAAAAAATCCGCTGGAAACCGTGGAGCAGGTGCTGACCCGTCAGCAGCTGCTGGATATGCAGCGGATGACGGAGGAAACATATGTGGACAAGCAGGTGGTGGAATACATCGTTCGGCTGATTTCTGAGACAAGAAACCACAGAAGCCTCCTGCGGGGCGCCAGCCCCAGAGCCACATTGTCGGTGACGGCAATGGCCAAGGCGGCGGCGCGGCTCAAGGGGCGGGACTATGTGGTGCCGAAGGATGTTATGGAGGTATTTATCCGGACAGTGGAACACCGACTTTTGCTGACAGCACAGGCAGAAGGAAACGGAGAAACCGGGCGGACGATCCTTTCCGAAATCCTGCGCACCGTGACAGCGCCGAAGCTGGGCTGAAATTATGGTTGGACGGTGGTTATTATATCTGGTGTCGCTGACAGGGTGTATTGCTTTTGCGTGGGCGAACCACCAGTGGTTTTCGTCGGCGCTGGCTGTGGGGGTGCTGTGTCTGCCGCTGTTTTCCCTGCTGATGAGCCTGCCGGCGATGCTGACACTGAAGGTGCGGATCGGATGCCCCCATCGGGTACAGATGCAGATTCCTGTGGAGATACGAAGGAAAATCAGCTGCCCGCTGCCTGCGCCGGCGATTTCCTTCAAAATTCGGGTAAAGCGGGTGCTTTCCGGGGAAACATGGCTGCTTTCCGGGGACAAACTGCCGACAGAGCATTGCGGACAGCTGGAGTGTTTCCCGGATCGGGTGAAAGTCTATGACTATCTGGGGCTTTTCTGCCTGCCTATGAAGCATTTTCCTCATATGACGGTGACGGTGGAGCCGCAGCCTCTGCCGGTGGCGGAGCCGCCCAAATTACGGGAGTATCTGAGCCGCGCATGGCGGCCGAAGCCCGGCGGCGGTTATTCTGAGAACCACGAGCTGCGGCTTTACCGTCCGGGGGACAGTCTGAATCAGATCCATTGGAAGCTGTCGGCAAAGACCGGCAAGCTGATCCTCCGTGAGCCCATGGAGCCGGAACGGGGGAAAATGGTTCTGGACATGGAGCTCAGGGGAACAGACGACGAACTGGATCGAAAATTCGGGCGGCTACTCTATTTGAGCCGCTATCTGCTGGAAATCGGTGCCCGGCATGAGCTGCGGGTTCTTACGGGCGACGGTGTTCGGGATTATCCCGTTTGCGACGAAGAGAGTCTGCTGCGGGCGGTGGACGATTTGTTGGGGTGCCCCTGTGCAAAGTCGGAGGCGCAAATGGAACCGCTGCGCAGCGGCGGATGGCTCTGCCGGATCGGAGGTGAGCCGGATGAAGCGTGAAACCCAGGAACGGATATTTACCGGGCTTTGGGCATGGGCAATGGCTTCTGCAATCAGCATAAGCGGCGTGTTTTGCATGGTGACCGGTCTTGAGATGAAGAATGTGGATGGCGAGGGGCTGATTCTTGGCTGTATGGCCTTTTCGGCTCTGGGCGCCATTGCGTGCAGCTTTCGCTTCAGCGGTCTGGGATTGCTGGCGGCAGGAATGGGTGCCGGCATTTTTTCATGGGATTCTCTGGAGGGAAGCGTTCGGCTGCTGGCGGAGAATATCAGCCGGATATATGACCGGGCCTATGGCTGGGGGTATCTGGAATGGGCAATCCCGGGAAAATTCACGCCGGATGGAGCTCTGCTGGCGCTGGGATTTTTGGCTGCACTGGGAATTTCTTTCACGGTATGCAGAAGAAAAAGAGCGGCTGCCGCGCTGGCGGTGCCGGTGCTCATGGTGATTTCCTGCTTCGTGGTGACAGACACGGTGCCGGATAAAATCTGGCTGTTTCTGCTGGTGACGGCGGCTGTTTTGCTGATTCTTACCAATCAGGTACGCCGCCGCAATGCCATGGACGGAAGCCGTCTGACGGCGCTGATGCTGGTGCCGGTCATGCTGGCAGGCGGGCTGCTTTTTTCGGCTGTGCCGGAGGAGGGCTTTGATTTTCGGCGCTGGAATGTGGAGATGAGCGCCCCGGATTTTTGGGAGAACATTCTGCATTTATTCGACAAAGCGCCGGCTCAGCTGAATTTTGCGTGGGAAAGCAGGAGCGTATCCCTGGATCATCTGGGCTCTCTGCCGGAATTCGGGCAGGATGCTCTGTATGTAAAGGCGGATTTTTCCGATGTTCTCTATCTTCGGGGACAGGCATTTGACCGCTACACCGGCAGGGACTGGAAAATTACGGATGCGGAAAACGGCCCGGACGGGGGCTGGATCCACCGCCATGCCGTTCCTCTGGGCAGTGTGGAAATCACTGCGGCGGCGCCGAGAAGAAATCTCTATTTTCCGGTATATCCCGGGGAGAGCCTTGTGAAAATCGGCTATACGCGCAAAGAAGGCGCTTACAAAAGCCGGGGGGACAATTATGTGCTCCCCGTCTACTCTGCAGGCACCACACAACAGGGGAATATGCCGGTGGCATTGCGGGAAAACTACACGCAGCTTCCGGAAGAAACAAGGCAGTACGCCGAGGCACTGGTGCAATCGTTTGCAGCAGATGAAAAGAATACTGCGCAGATGGCAAACAAAATCCGGCAGTTCGTTTCCCGAAGTGCAAGCTACAGCCGGGAAGTGGAAACGATGCCCCGGACAGAAAGGGATTTTGTCAGGTGGTTTCTGGAGGATGCGGACAGAGGCTACTGTGTCCATTTTGCCACGGCTGCCACGGTGCTTTTGCGGGCGGCAGGGATTCCTGCCCGATATGTGACGGGCTATACGGCAAGGGTGACAGCCGGGGAAAGCGTTACGATCCCGGAAAGTCAGGCCCATGCGTGGGTAGAATATTACGATGCCGGCTGGCGGATTCTGGATCCCACCCCCGGCGAAGCTTCTTCGGTAATCCCGGGGCCGTCACAGACGGATCCGGCGGAGCCCGAGGAAACAGAACCAGCAAACCCTGTGGAGACAGACCCTCCGGAGCTTGAGCAGACAGAGAAACCCCTCGAGACGGATCCGACGGAGCCGGTGGCAACGCAGCCGCAGCCTTCGGGGGCTTCACAGACAGAGCCGTCAGAGGGAGCGGAAACAGAGCCTTTGCCGGAGGAATCTTCGCAGCCGCAGGAGCCGGGGAAGAATCCGATTTTCGGGATTCTTGGGAAAATCCTGCCGTGGCTGGGAGCCGGGGCGGGAATTGTGGGTGCTGTGTGGATTCAGTATCGGGCAAGGCTGGCGATTTGCCAAAGCAGACGCAGGCAGGGCAGCCGTAATCAGCAGGCACTGTATCTTTGGCACAGATGCGACAGAATTGCCAAAGCTATGCAGCAAATTCCCCCTAAAAAGCTGCGGGAATTGGCGGAAAAAGCCAAATTCAGTCAGCATATGCTGACAAAGGAAGAGCTTTCTGCGTTTGATGACTATTTAGAGGAACTGCGCAGACGCAGAAGCCAGAGACCATGGCTGTGGCAGATGTGTTTCCGGCTCATCTGGGCAGAGAAATAGTTTTTGGAATATGCTCCCTTCGGGGAGCATATTTTTTGCTTTTTTGCAGAAGATAAGGGCGAAAGGAAGGGATTTCTATGAAGCAGGAAGAGAAAAAACCGATTCCGTGGGAAATGATGGATCCAAAGCCCCCGGTGGTCCAGTCCGGCAAACTGGAAAATCGGAAGGAAAATTGATGCAGCTGCGGTAAAAAGTATTGACAAAGGCAGCTTTCCGGGGATATAATAGGCAAGTACAATGCAAAAAGGCGTTGAAGAGAAGAGTACGCTGCTTTGACCGTTCAGAGAGCCCCGACTGGTGAGATGGGGTACGGCTCGGACTGCGGAACATGGCCTCGGAGCTGGATCGTCGATAGGTAGGCGGTCACGGTTGCACCCGTCATCGTGCCAAAGAGGCGCATTTCTGCGCAAAACAAGGTGGTACCGCGTCAATGATTGTCGCCCTTGAAGTGATTTCAGGGCGGCGTTCTTTTTTTATCAGGAGGAAAATATTATGTGCGAAAAGTGCAAGGGTAATTTTTACATTACCACACCGATCTACTATCCCTCTGCCAAACTGCACATCGGCCACAGCTACTGCACCGTAGCCACCGATGCCATGGCCAGATACAAGCGTATGCAGGGATATCATGTGCTGTTCCTTACCGGCACCGACGAGCACGGCCAGAAGATTGAGGACAAGGCCAGTGAGGCCGGCGTTACACCCAAGCAGTTTGTAGACGATATCGTTACCGGCGAGCGCGGTGTGCTGGATCTGTGGAAGCTTATGAACATCAGCTATGACCGGTTCATCCGCACCACCGACGATTACCATGTGGAGGCCGTTCAGAAGATCTTCAGAAAGATGTATGAGAACGGCGACATCTACAAGGGAACCTACAAGGGCAAGTACTGCAAGCCCTGCGAATCCTTCTGGACCGAGAGCCAGCTGGTGGACGGCAAGTGCCCCGACTGCGGCCGTGAGGTGCAGGATGCCGAGGAAGAGGCCTACTTCTTCCGGCTGAGCAAATACGCCGATCGGATTCGGGATCTGCTGGAAAACACCGATTTTCTGGAGCCCAGAAGCCGTGTCAACGAGATGATCAACAACTTCATTAAGCCGGGTCTTGAGGATCTGTGCGTTTCCAGAACCAGCTTCACCTGGGGCGTGCCTGTGGACTTTGATCCGGGCCATGTGGTTTATGTGTGGATCGATGCTCTGTTTAACTACATGACCGCTCTGGGCTTCCAGAACGACAAGTATCACGATCTGGAGGAATTCTGGCCTGCCGATGTGCATTTTGTAGGCAAGGAAATCGTCCGGTTCCACTCCATCATCTGGCCCGCTATGCTCATGAGCCTTGACCTGCCGCTGCCCAAGAAGGTATTCGGCCACGGCTGGCTGAACTTCAACGGCGAGAAGATGTCCAAGTCCCGGGGCAATGTGGTTGACCCCTATATTCTGGCGGAGCATTTTGGCGTGGATGCGCTGCGGTTCTTCCTGCTGAGATCCTTCCCCTTCGGCTCTGACGGCAATTTCACCAATGAAATGCTGATTTCCACCATCAACTGCGACCTTGCCAACGATCTGGGCAATCTGGTTTCCCGGACGGTTGCCATGGCACAGAAATATTTCGGCGAGCATCTTCCTGCTCAGCAGCTGGAAGATCCCGAAAAGGATGCAGAGCTTGTGACCATGCTCCGGGAGCTGCGCGGCAAGTACGAGGAGCAGATGGAGCATTACGCGTTCCAGAACGCTCTGAGCGAAATCTTTAAGGTGATTTCCAGAGCCAACAAGTATATTGACGAAAATATGCCCTGGGTGCTGGCAAAGTCTGAGGAGAACAAGCCCAGACTGGCACGGGTTCTCTACAATCTGCTGGAGAGCATCCGCATCTGCGGCGGCCTGCTGGCTCCCTTCATGCCCGACACCAGTGCGGAAATCGCAAAGCGTCTGGGCGATGCCCGTATGGACTGGGAAAGCCTCGGTCAGTACGGTGTGCTTTCTGCTGAGGTGGCAACGGTAAACGGCCCTGCCCTGTTCCCCAGAATTGATATGGAAAAGGAACTGCAGGCGCTGGAAGAGATGAACAAGACGCAGACTGCGGAAGAAGCCGATCCTCTGCCCGAGCCCCTGCCGGAAATCGCCTTTGATGTGTTTGAGAAGGTGGAGATGACCGTGGTGAAGGTACTGGCCTGCGAAAAGGTGAAAAAGAGCGACAAGCTTTTGAAGTTTACCTTGAATGACGGTACCAAGGAGCCCCGGCAGATCCTCTCCGGTGTTGCCAAGTACTATGCTCCCGAAGATCTGGTGGGCAAGACGCTGGTGGCAGTGACGAATCTGGCTCCCCGGAAGATGATGGGTCAGCTGTCCTGCGGTATGCTGCTGAGTGCTGAGCGCGGCGACAAGCTGAATCTGGTTATGCTGGATGACAGCGTTCCTGCCGGCAGCCGCCTGGTGTAAAGTAAAATAAGAAATGCCATCCCGACAGTGTCGGGATGGCATTTTTTGCTTATCGGATATTTTCGGGGGTCAGAACCGATCCATAATGGCTTTCGTGCCCCGGCTGAGAATCGTTTCCGTGTTTTTGCCCAGAATTTCCGCCAGCAGGGCATATTCTGACGGCGCACCGTGGAGAACGGCCCATGCGCCGGCATCGGTGCCCGGGGCGATGAGTCCGCCCATGGCGGCAAAATCAGAGACATTTCGGGCGGCGGAATCCAGAATGCTCCGGACGGCCGTTTCGGAAAATCTTCCGGTGCCCCGGAGGTTTCCGATGGTGGAGAGGGTGGGCACCCAGACGGTTTTGGCTTCCTTCATGGCGGCAAGGGTATCTTCCCGAAGGTAGGCACCATGTTCCACAGAATCCACTCCGGCTTCTGCCGCCGCCAGCACCGTTTCGGCACCGTTGGCGTGGGCCATGACGGCCATGCCCTCCTGATGGGCAATGTGGATCAGCTGGCGGATTTCTGCCGGGGAAAGACCCGGCTCCGTCAGCACGCCGGCGTGGTCAAAATCCATAAGGCCGGAAATCATGATTTTGATAAAATCGCCGCCGGTGTCCCGGGTCTGCCGCACAAGAGCGGCATATTCCGTGAGATTTTCCCAGTGCCTGCCGATAAAACCGCCGTAATGCCCCTGCTTGCAGAGGGGAGCGTAGGGGGTGCGGTAGGTGATGCCGTATTTCGGCGCTTCCCGGCGGGCAGCGGCACCCACGCCCCAGCGGTCTCCGCCGTCCCGGAGGTAGGTATAGCCCAGAGACTGATAGTTTGCGAGAATTTTGCGGATATAGTGAAGATCCGGGGCGTTTTTATGGCGGCGGATGGCACTTTTCCAGTTCACACCGTCTAAAACCATATGGATATGACAATCGGCTTTCATGACAGATTCTCCTTCTTAAAAACCCCGAACGGAACAGTTCGGGGTTTTATTATGTAATCTAGGATTAAGTGTACAGGGCATCGTAGATTTCCAGACAGCTGTCAAAGCGGTCTGCTCTGGTTTCACAGCCAAAGGTGCCGATGAGAATATAGCGGCCGTCCTGCTCAAAAACCGAAAGCATACAGTTGCCTGCCTGCCCGGTGAAACCGGTTTTCAAACCGATGACATTTTCCCGGTACTGCTGGGGGTGGCGGTACTTATGGAGCATCCAGTTGGTATTGATCCACTGGAGCTTTTTGCCGACATTCAGGCGGGTGGCGTCATAGACGGTTGTCTTTGCCGCTTGCAGTATGACGGGATTTGTGAGGCACAGTTTGCCGAGACAGACCACATCTGCAATGGACATATAGTGATTGTCATCGTGGTAGCCATCGGGATTTACAAAGTGGGAATCCGTCATGCCGCATTTGGCGGCCTGACGGTTCATTTCGTTTACGAAGCATTCCAAGGCATCGGCCTCCGGCATATTTGGGTCACCGGTCAGAACCCGGCCGCAGGTGACTGCCATCACAAGGGCGGCATCTCCGCCGCTGGGGA
Organism: Oscillospiraceae bacterium; assembly: GCA_020025545.1. GTDB lineage: Bacteria > Bacillota > Clostridia > Oscillospirales > Oscillospiraceae > Faecousia. The sequence goes on from JAHHRX010000023.1 coordinate 18,182, forward strand.
GCATCATGCCATAGAGAAGATCCTTTACGGTAAGGCGGTCGCCTACGGAAAGAAGCGCAACGGAAGAATCAGAGGGGAGGGTGTCTATGATTTTTCCCACTTTCACCTGCGTGGAAAGATCCAGATACTGGAGCGCCACATGGGCGGTAAAGAGCTTGGTAATGCTGGCGGGATAGAGCTTGGCGTGCAGATCGCCCTTCAGATACTGAAAGCTTTCAGAGGCACAGTCATAGGCAAAGGAAGCTTTTCCGGTGTCACCGGGAATGGGGGAGCCGATGGAAACGGTGCCGGCGGTATACTGCTGCTCGTTTGATAGCTCTGCCTGTGCAGGCTCCGAAACCGGCGGATTCAGAGCATCCGGGGAATTTCCGGACAAAATGGGGCTTGGCTGACCTGCGATTTCCAGCGAATGATCGGCACTGCTGGTGGTAACTGTAAACGACAGAAGCGTTGTGGTCAGCACCAGAGCAGACAGTATGATGATGAGTGATTTTCGCAGGGCTTTCATAGCACACGCTCCCCGTTGGAATTTCTAATGATTATAGCACTGCCGGGGATGATATGTCAACTAAGCTTCCTGAATAATTAAAAAAATTAAGGATTTCGGGGGAGTTGCACGACAAAATGCAACTTCTTTTTACTTTCCCCCCTTGGGTGAAAGGGAGGGAAGCTATGGAAACTAAGAAAACGGTCGGGGGACTGCAAAAGCGCATTCGCTCCGGAAAGCTCACTCGGGGGGATGTGGCCCGGCGGCTGGCGGAACTGGCCTTTGGAAACGCCAACGACTGTGTAAAGCTGGTGCTGGAGGAAGGGACGGATCTTAAGGGGCTGGATCTCAGTCTGCTGACAGAGCTGAAACGCAATGACAAGGGCACCATTGAACTGCGGCTGGTGGATCGGCTTCGGGCACTGGAGCAGCTGGCATTACTGGCGGGAGAGCAGGGAGAGGATCTGGAATCCTTCCTGAAGGCTTTGCAGGAGCCGGGTGAGAAGGCATGAATTATCGGGAGTTTTCCCCGAAACAGAAAACTGTGCTGTCCTGGTGGATGCCGGGAAATCCCGATCACAGCAAAGAAGCAATTGTATGCGACGGGGCTGTCCGTTCGGGAAAGACGCTGGCCATGGGACTGTCCTTTTTCCTGTGGGCCATGATGTGCTTCGACGGCCGGCGCTTCGGCGTATGCGGAAAAACCATTTCTTCGCTGCGGCGCAATGTCTTGTCGGAAATCCTGCCGAAGATGGAGGGTCTTGGGGCATCGTGGAAGGAAAAACGGACGGAAAATCTGGTGACGGTGACTTTCAAAGGGCACAGAAATCAGTTTTACATCTTTGGCGGACGGGATGAAGGCTCTGCAAGTCTCATTCAGGGCATCACCTTTGCAGGGGTGCTTCTGGATGAGGTGGCGCTGATGCCCCGCTCTTTTGTGGAGCAGGCCTGCGCCCGGTGCTCTGTGGCGGGCAGCCGACTGTGGTTTAACTGCAATCCTGCCGGCCCCAGCCATTGGTTTTACCGCAGCTGGATTCTGGAGGCGGAGCAGCGAAACTGTCTGCGGCTCCATTTTACCATGGAGGATAATCCCTCTCTTACGGAGGCAATCCGCCAGCGGTACCAGCGGCTTTACACCGGAGTATTCCACAGGCGTTTTATTCTGGGAGAGTGGGCGCAGGCGGAGGGAAGGGTCTACGATTTCTTTGAGCCGGAAATGGTTCGTCCGGTGCCGCCGGGAGAATTTGAAAAGTGGTACATTTCCTGCGACTACGGTACGGTGAATCCCACTTCCATGGGACTTTGGGGACTGCAAAAGGGCGTGTGGTATCGGGTGAAGGAATTTTACTTCAATTCCCGGCAGGAAATGCGCCAGATGACCGACGAAGAATATGCTGCCGCTCTGGCCCGTTTGGCGGGAAAACGCACCATAACGGCGGTGGTGGCAGATCCGTCGGCGGCTAGCTTCATTGAGACACTGCGGCGCAAGGGCTGGACAGTCAAAAAGGCGGAAAATGATGTGCTGTCCGGCATCCGGCTCACCTCGGACTGCCTCAAGGCGGGAAAAATCGTCATTTGCGACGGCTGCACCGATCTGCTGCGGGAGATGGACGAATATGTGTGGGATTTGTCCGGCGGGGCCGGGGATCGTGTCAAAAAGGAAAATGACCATGCCATGGATGATATGCGCTACTTCGTTGCCACCGTCCTTGGCAGAGCGCCGGCGGGATTTGCCGCTGTCAGTGTGGAGCGGAGAAAATAGGAAATGCGAAAGGAGCGGATCAATTTGAGGAAAAAACATAAGGAAGTCCCGGCAGCGGCGCAGGCCTGCCAGCTTCGCCGGGGCTGGGAGCATCCCTTCGGGGCTTTGCAGGGATATGTGCCCCTCGGCACCGGGGAAGAGCAGATCTATCGGCAGCTGCGGGAGGCCGTTCCGGTACTGGATGCGGCGATAGGAAAGCTGGTACGGCTTACCGGAGGCTTTACGGTGCGCTGCCCCAATCGGCAGGCACAGGACAATCTGGAAAGATTTCTGCGCACGGTCCCCTGCGGCTGGGGACAGATGGGCATCGACAGCTTTCTTGCAGGATTTCTCGACAGCCTGCTGGTATACGGCAGATCGGTGGGGGAGATGGTCATTGACCGGGGGCATCTGCGGGCGGTCTGCTGGGGGGATGTGACAAAGCTGGAGATTCTGGAGGGGAAAAATGCTCTGGATCTTACCATTTGCGGGCCGGATGAGAACGGAAAAATGCGGCCGCTGCCCTATCAGCATCTGCTGCTGTTTACCACCCTCAATCCGGAAGCGGCGCATCCTTACGGTGTCAGCATTTTCAGAGGGATGCCTTTCCTTGCGGATATTCTCATGAAGATTTTTGCCGCCATCGGCTCCAACTGGGAGCGCAGCGGAAACATGCGCTACAGCGTCATCTGCAAGGATGGGGGCAGCATGGACCCCTACACGGCTGCCGAACGGGGAAAGCAGATGGCGCAGGAGTGGAGCCGGGCCATGGAGGACACCAAAAGCGGCACGGTACGGGACTTTGTGGCGGTGGGAGATGTGGAGATCAAGGTCATCGGCGGCGATACGCCTATCCCGGAATCTCAGGTTCCCGTGCGGCAGATTTTGGAGCAGCTGGTGGCAAAAACCGGTCTGCCGCCCTTCCTGCTTGGCCTGAACTGGAGCACCACCGAGCGTATGAGCACCCAGCAGGCGGACATTCTTACATCGGAGCTCTGGGCGCTGCGCCGGACGGTGGAGCCTGCTTTGCAGAAAATCTGCCGGACCTATCTGGCACTGGAAGGGCTGGATGATCGGGTGGAGATCGAATGGGACAGCATCAGCCTGCAGGATATTACCGAGGAGGCACGGGCGGATCTTTATATCGCGCAGGCTGAAAAAATCAGAGCGGAAATCAAAAAGGAGGTTTGACTATGGAAATCAAAAAAGCTACCGAGGCGCTTACCGGCGGCACCCCTACGCCCCCTCAGCTGGAGGCCATCAATGCCCAGGCCAAGGCGCAGCTTACCGCAGAGCAGGTATATGTATTTTCCCTGCGGCTGTGCGACGATCAGATAGACCGGGACGGGGAGAAATTCGACACGGAGGCTTTGCCGGAGCTTGCAAAGCTGTTTATCGGCAAGACCGGGATCGTAGATCACAAGTGGAGCACCCAATCCCAAGTGGCACGGATTTTCCGGACGGAGGTGGTGAAGGAACGGGGAGTGACCTTCATCAAGGCGTGGGCCTACATCCGCCGGGGGGGCAGCGCCGACGATGTGATTGCCGATATTGAGGCGGGCATCAAAAAGGAGGTATCCGTGGGCTGCGCTATGGGGCGGGCAGTTTGCTCCATCTGCGGCGAGGAATACGGCCGCTGCGGTCATCAGAAGGGAGAAATCTACGACGGGCAGGTATGCTGCGCCATTTTAAAGGAGCCTATGGACGCCTACGAATTTTCCTTTGTGGCGGTGCCCGCCCAGCGGGAGGCCGGTGTCATTAAGGGCATGGGCGGCGGCAAACGGTGTTTGCAGTCGCTGGCGGAGGAATTCGGTGCTCAGGAGGAGTACCGGGTGCTTTATCGTGAGGCGGAGCTGGGGAAAACCTATGAAAAACAGCTGCAAAACGATGTTGTGCGGCTGTGTCTGGGACTGGATCTCGGGATTGAAGAACCGGTACTGCGGAGCATCACCAAAAAGGTGGGAGCAGAAGAGCTCATGAAAATGAAATCTGCACTGGATGCGCGCATGGCGGAATATATGCCGCCTGTGACCCAACTGGGGGTTTTCCGGAAGGAGAAAGAGCCGGTAGACAGCGACTTTTTGATTTGATTTTTGGGTTTTTCCGGGGGAGACCCGGTGACCATATACATTTTATTCAGGAGGAAATGAAAAATGGGTTATGATAATCTGAGACTGGAAAAGGGCATGTACCGTCAGGCGGGCATGAGCTTTACACAGGTGCTGGAGTCTTTGGATCCCAGCGAAAACTACCGCGGCACCGCCCTTGAGGGCACCGATGCCTTCCAGCGTCAGCTGAAGCGCTTCGGCATCCGCGCCAAGGGCAGCGGCTCTTCCACAGTGGAAAAGTTCTTCTCCACCGTGGATTCTGCGGTGCTGTTCCCGGAGTACATTGCAAGAACTGTCCGGCAGGGCATGGAGGAGAACGATATTCTGCCTGCCATCACCGCAACCACTACCGTTATCGATTCCATGGACTATCGCTCCATCTACTCCAATCCCACCGACGCAGACAAGGAACTCAGGGTTGTGGAGGAGGGCGCATCCATTCCCACCACCGAGGTCAAGGTCAAGGATCATTTGGTAAAACTGTCCAAACGGGGCAGAATGCTGGTGGCTTCCTATGAGGCTCTGCGGTTCCAGAAACTGGATCTTTTTGGGGTGATGCTTCGCCAGATCGGCTCCCACATTCAGAAGCAGCAGGTTGCCGATGCGGTTCAGGTTCTGGTAAACGGTGACGGCAACACCAATGCCGCAAAGAAGTTCACCATCGGCACTTCTCCCATTTCCGGCACAAAGGGAACCCTTGGCTACGATCAGATGGTGGAGTTCTGGGGGCAGTTTGATCCCTACACCATGAACACCATTCTCTGCAGCACCGCAACCATGACCAAGATGCTGAAGATTCCCGAACTGCAGAATCCCATGACCGGCCTTAATTTCCAGGGCACCGGAAAGCTCACGACCCCTCTGGGCGCACATCTGCACCGTACCTCTGCTGTTGCAGACGGCACGATCATCGGCCTCGACAGCCGCTATGCGCTGGAACAGGTGAGAGCCGGGGATGTGCTGGTGGAATACGACAAGCTCATTGACCGTCAGCTGGAGAGAGCAGCCATTACTTCCATCTCCGGCTTCGGCAAGATCTGCGACGGTGCCAGTGCTGTTTTGAATGTATGACGCTGACGGAACAAATCTATGCCCAGGCGCTGGTTTTAATCCAGGACACGGACAGTGAAAATCTGCCGATGCTCAAAATGCTGTGCAGAAGTGCGGAAAGTGCCCTGAAGCTGCAGCTGCGGCCGGGGCTTACTCCGGAGGACTGCAAGGCGGATTTCATTGCGGCTGCCAGCCTGTATGCGCTGGCGGCCCTGTCCGAGGCGGATGAGCTTGGAAACATCCAGAGCATTGCGGCGGGAAATTTCAAATTAAACCGGAGCGGCGGCAATCCGGCGGCCTGCTGCTTGCGGTATCAGGCCGAGGTCATTATGAGACCCTATATGAAAGACCAGTTCGCTTTTATGGGGGTGTGACGGTGAGAAAACTTGTGGAGAGAATCCTCAAAAAGTACGGCACGGACATCCTGCTGCGGAGAGTTACGGGGGATGTGATTCTGCGTGGTTTTTTGCAGCACACGGGCTCTATGGCGCGGCAGAATATGCGCTCCGCTTATTCCCCGCTGGGAAGAGTCCCCGGCGGGCAGTACCGCCTGATCCTGCCGCCTCAGCCGGAAATCGCAGAGGGAGAAATTCTGCGCCTTGGGGAGCGGTGGTACACTGTCCTCCGCAACGAAAAAGTATGGTACCGCAACGAATGGATTTACAGCTGGTATCTGTGTGATGAGAGAGGAGCGCCGGACAATTGGGGATTTCAATAGTTGATTTTGTTATCGACACTCTGAAAAATAATGGAGTTCGGGCAGAGTGCGCCCGCCCTGCCGGAAATCTTATGACAGTTCAAGATGTGGTGGCGGCGGTGAGTATCCTGAGAATGGATCAGGAGAAGCAATGCATTACCGTTCAGGTGGATGTGATCTGCCCCGACAAGTACGATGCAAAGCGATGTGAGGACAGGGCTCTGCAGATCTGTCAGGTTCTGCAAAGAACCGGCGGCGTATGCCGTCAGGAAAACTGCACCTATATGAGTACCGTCCGGGCGTTCTGTATCCCGGTATGGGTATCCTATCACGGTCAGCTTCTGCGAGATGTATGGGAGGGATGGCCGGAGCTTTTGGTGACTGTCGGGGGAGAATATCTTATGTATATGGTATCCTTTACGGCGGAACGGGTGTACCCGAAACCGGCAGCAGGCACAACGCCGTCGCCTCCTGCAGCAACGCAGGAGGAAACATGGAGCTTCCGGCTGGAAGAATATTATCCCGCAGGGGCGGAGGAGGCGCAGACGGTCAAAGAACCTTTCTCCATCAGTTTGGAGTGCGGAGACGCGAGTGAGGTATACAGCGGATGTGTGCTGACCGGATTCAAGCGGGTGACGGACGCTTCCGGTGTCCGTCAGATCCGAACGGGGACTTCAAATTTCAGATCTCGGACGGTGCGTGCCTGAACAAAAACCTGCCGTGGATAGGCTGCGCCCCATAAGGAAGTTTTTAAGAGGTACGGTACAGTTCCGTTTTGGGGCTGTACCGTATCTTCTTTTCGCAGCTTGCCATCATGCGGGTATGCCGCTCATCAGAGAGCTAACCAAGGGCGTTATCCGCATCATAAATCTACTCAATCAGGCGGTCAGGCTACACAATCGGAGCGCTGCGGCTATCCAAAGGGGATGCGCGCCAAGATAATACAGACAAACTTTACAAAAACGCACTGTAACGAATGGACTTTATTATGAAAATTAAAACTTGTGTCGAAAAAAAGGGAAATCTCATTTTATTACTTGCTTTTTGTGGAAAAATAAGGTATACTTTTAAATACATACATATGTATTTAAACCTCCGAGGGCAAAACCTCCCAGTGCGGCATCATGCGGCTAAGTTTCGGAGAAAAATCATAACCCAATCCTTCTTCGAGTTAGCGATTATTCGAAGGAGGATTTTTTTGTTGCCAGAAAATGCTTTTGGCTTTTTCCTTGCAATCATTATGACAGTCTGCCTCATTGCCTTTGGCAGAAAAAAGAAGAATAAGAATTTACGGCATTCAAAACGATGGACTTTAAAACGGTTTCCATATGCGTGAATTTTGTTTGCCGGGCCCGTGGCTCTAAAGAAAAAACAGAAACAAAAAGAGGAAACGCATATGAAAAAACACGCCACTGTTGCAAAAATAGTGAGCATCTTTTCCACCGTGATGCTGATACTGGCTCTGCTGCTTGCAGTTGCATTCGGCGGCTGCCGCCTGTTTGGCATGAAGGCACTGGTGATTACCAGCGGCAGCATGATTCCCAAGTATCCGGTGGGGTCTATCGTATATGTCCGCCCCGTTGCACCGGAAAATCTTTCGGTTGGGGATGACATCACCTTCCGGATTTCGGGAGATTCTACAGGAACCCATCGTATCCGGGAAATCGATGCCGAAAACCGTCAGGTTTATACCTATGGCATCAATAATAAAGATTCAGAAGGTAATCCAATCAACGATGCAAACCCCGTTGATTTTGATTATATTGTCGGCAGAGTGGAATTCTCTCTGCCCATCGCAGGCTACCTGTTCATTCTGTTTGGCGAAACCGGGGGGAAGCTGTTCATTCTCGGACTTCTGCTTTTCTCCCTGCTTCTGGACAGAGTGGCGGGCAGTAAAAAGAAATACAATAGAACAAGGAGAGCACAAGAATGAACACGAAGAAACAGAAAACTGCGAAGAGAAGCCTGGCTGTTATTGCCGTACTTCTTGTGTGCGCCATGGCGATCGGCGGCACCGTTGCCTGGCTGACCAGCACCAGCACACTGGACAACAAATTTACGGTAGGTCTGATTAAGCCCATTGATCCTGACAAGCCCGGCCCCGGTCCCGAGAACAAACCTATTCCCGAAGAAGACAAGAACTCCGAAAACGGTAAGCTGAACGGCAACCTGTACGAGCCTCACTGGGTCAAGGACTCCAAGCTGATGCCCGGCGTGGAAATCGCAAAGGACCCCTATGTTGGTGTGGGTGCAGGCAGTGAAAAGAGCTATGTTTACATCTATGTAAAAAACAGCATGAAGAACAACGACCACATCTACTTCACCATCAATGAAGGCTGGGAAGCTGTGGAAGCACAGCAGATTGGTTCCACCGGAAACTACACCGGCGGCTTGTTCAAGTACACCGCAGGTCTGGACGGAAGCGAGCAGACCAATAACACCTGGACAACCAAGGCCCTGTTTGACAAGGTGGTTGTGAGTGAGGATGCCAACGCAGCGGACTTTATCGATACAGGCGTTGAACACCCCAAGCTGGACGGTACCGATACGCTGGGCACCATTAAGGTGCAGTCCTTTGTGCATCAGATGAATGACGCTAATGGTGATGCAATTGCCGAAGACACCGTCATCTCCGCTGCCAAGACTGCATTTGGCATTGGCGGCTAAAAAGAAAATCCTGAGACTCTCGCTATGAGAGAAATATAAAAAATTTGCCGAGGAGGAAATAGGTATGGATAAGAAAAGAAAAGTAGGTGTGGGTTTGTGCGTACTTCTTCTGATCAGTTGCGTACTTTTCTCCTCGGCATTTTATTCTGCGCAGATTAAAACGGAAAATGTCATTACTTTTGGCGATATACAGATTAAACTGCTCAACTATGAGCTAGATGAAAACGATCAGGAAAAAGAAGTGCGTGAGCAGGAACAGCCCTTGCGCACGGATACCATGTCCCGAATCGTTCGGGTGCAAAATGTATGTTCTGAGCCTGCCTTCGTGCGGGTGAAGATCGACTTAACTGTGGAAAATGAGCGAGGGATCAGCCCCGCAGAGGGATATGTCAACGTGGACGGCACGGATGCCGCGTGGGTGCAGGACGGACAGTGGTTCTACTACAACCGGATTCTGGAACCTGACATGATGACGGAGAACCTGATGCAGGAGCTGTCCTTCGATATGGATAAATTGACAAGAGATTATGCCGGAGCTACGGTGTGGCTGCATGTGGAAGCACAGGCGGTGCAGAGCAAGCACAACGGCACAGAAGTGCTGCAGGCACAGGGCTGGCCCCAGGAGGTGGATAGATAGTGAGAAAAGAACATATGAAACGCCGGATGGAATGGCTTCTGGCAGCAGTGCTGCTTGTGACACTGGTGGTATCCGGTCTGATTCCGATTCAGGCGGCAGGCAGGGAACACCATGTGGAAACATTTGATGATTTACTGGGGCTTGCGGCCCAGAGTCAGACACTGGATTTTGAAAACGAAATCATTTATCTGGATGCCGACATTGAAATTACACCGATAGAGCAGGCAACGCTGGATAAGTACAATATCAAGCATCTGACATTCGGAAACAGTGATGTCTGGTTTAAGGGCACCTTTGATGGGCAAGGACATACCATTAAGGGCCTGCACTATCAGAAGACAATTCTGCCCGATCCGAACTGCGGCCTGATCTCCTACGCACAGAACGCTGTTATTAAGAATTTGACCATTGAAGATGCCGTGTTGGAATCCATTTATCAGGGCGGCATTGTGGTAGGACAGGCCCAAAATTGCGTGCTGGAAAATATTACGGTACGAAACAGTGACTTGGAGGTAAAGCCAGCTAATAACATCATTTCCCTGATCACCAATGGTGGTTTCTGCGGCGGTGGTATTGCCGGCCTGATGGAAAACTCCGTTATGTATAACTGCGAAATCAGCGGAACCAAAGTGCACTGCAACATCACCGCAGGCGTTGCAGCAGTGGGCGGCGAAGGACTTTACATGGGCGGTCTGGTAGGCTGGGCCTCCAATTCCACCATTGAATACTGCCGTGCCCGCTCCAACTATGCTCCGGACGGAACCGTCCGGCAGTCCGCTGTCAGCAATAAATACGACACGGCGGTGGGTGCACTGGGCGGCAAGAGCCTGTACGCGGGCGGCATTGTCGGCGGTGTCAATGACGGCAGCCGCATTTATGACTGCTTCAGCACTGCAGATGTTTATTTCTACGCGGCAAACTATGTTTCTGTAGGCTCCGGAACCGCCGGTTATGGCGGCGGTATTGCAGGAGCATTGCGCGGCGGTTCTATTGTGGATCGCTGTCACTATGCGGGCAATATCAGTTCTATGCAATATAATGCGGTGCTGGTCATTCCCATTATTCAGTACGATGTCAATATCTGCGGCATTGCCCGGATTCTACAGGGTGGTTCTCAGGTGAACCGTTCTTATTTCCGCCCCAGCGACATTGAGAGCGGGGCTGACATCTCGGCCACAGGTTCGGGCAATACGGCACTGGCCGGCCCCGTGACGGATGAAGACTATGAAAATGTGGACTTCTGGGAGGAACAGGACTACGACTTTACAGGAAATGTGGACCGTGTTACCAATTCCCACAATAGGCAGCCTCACCCAAACAAGTGGGTCATGGACTATGATCTGGGTATTCCGGTTCACGGCGACTCGGTGGCGGCTACCTTCGATTTCCCCGGCGCCGGTTCGGTGACGATTGATAAGACGATGCTGGTAAATCAGAAAGTTACCACCAGCGATCCTTATTCCTTTGCAGTCCAGGGAATTCATCCCCGAGAGAAGCAGCAGGTAACATTGTCTGCCAAACTCAACAACCGCTATCGCCTGAAAGGGTGGTATCGCAAGAGCGATGTGCTGAATCGGACAACAGGCGATATTAACGAGCTGCTGGAAATCACAAAGGATCTTAACGCCAAGGTGCCAGAAACCGGTACCCCTGTAACGGTAAGCACACAGGACAACGACCTGTTTGTCGCGGGCATAGAAGCACAGGTAACATTCCACCAGATTGACGGAACTGTACTTCGGGAGGATTGGTATTGCTATTTGGATGCACTGCAGGAAGCAGTGCCCAATCATCCCACAACGGAGGGTGCCACCTTCTATGGCTGGACCACAATTCCCAACACTGCGGTCCCCGGTGAAAAGGGCTACTCAGCCATTACATCTACCCAGCTGAACGATATCATGCAGCAAGATGCTTTGTATGTTGCGGGTGATCCGGTCAGAAAAGAAATGGAGCTTTATCCCATCTTTGTGAATTCCCTTATCAATATCCAAACGGAATTTGAGGGACATGAGCAGGATGGATTGGATGATGTCACAAAGCGAGATGCTGTGGGGCATACTGTGGTTGCCACTGATGAGGGTGGAGTCTATATCGATGTAACGGGGGAAGAACCAGACGGCAGTTTCCCTGCCGGATATCGCTTCAAGGGATGGTACCAAAAAATCGATGGAACCAATGAAGTGTGTGTGAGCCGGGAGCAGAAGTACTATGTCCCCGGGCTTACGGAAAAGGTCACCTATGTGGCAAGATTTGAGTATGCAGTGGAATATTGGGCAAAAGCCTACCATCAAGACAATGGCAGTTCCTTTTCTTCTCCTGCGCGATTTGCCACGGTATGGCATGACTATAAAGAGGGCTTCCAAGACATCCACGGTCCGGCCTATGGCGCTGAAAATGTGATTGGCTGGGGCGAAACCAATGTGGATCACGGAAAAGACTTTACCGGAGTATGCCCGGAACGGTATACGGAAGAGAACTTGAAAATCACGCAGCCGGTCAGAGTCTATTCCCATAATTCCCACACGACCAACGCAGTTTCTAACAACTATTCTGTGTTTACAGACACAGATTTTCCAGGCTCCGGTGAAATCTATAGTACTGCGGGCAGCTCTAATTCTAAATCGGAATTTGAATTTAAGCCGCTGTCTGATCGTTATAAGTTCAATTTCTGGACGTTAGAGCAGCAAGACGGTCATTGGACATATGCCAACAGTAAGTTTACTACCGGAACTACCCATGTAAACAAAGACTATAAAGCGCGCGCTATGGTCTACACCTTGCTTCAGTTTCACGGCAAGGATGGAAATATCCTCGCAACAGTAAATCGCCGCTACGAAGATCCGGTCTTGCTTGGCAACGATCAAGAATTCACTTATATGTACCCTCACTATCATTTGGATACGAAGGTAGATTCCGAAACTTATGATGGCGGTAAGATTACTCCGACGATTGTGAGTCAGGCGTCACCTTTGGATATAGACATGACAAAGGACGGCTATGCGTTCCTTGGCTGGATCAGCACGGTGGATGTCAAGAAGGATTCTTATGAATGGAATTATATCTACGATGTAAGTGGAGACAGCTACTGTACTTCCGATGTGGAAAAGGTGCAGCCGTATCTGGTTACAGACGATGCAAAGGTCTACGAAGCCCAGGACCTGTATCCGGTCTATGCAAAGTATGATATTGAGGTCACAACCAACATCCACCAGATGACCAATTTGCCTGAGGATGTAAATAAACCTAATCTCCCAACCTACACCCTGACACTGGGCGAAAGCACTTTGGGACAAGCAACCATCACGGTTACGGCGGAAGATGGGGTGACTCCGGTGCTGAGGACGGACGCAGAGGGGGCCAAATACCATCTGACGGCGATGAGCTGCGAGGTGGACGGCGTTACCAAGAAGCTGGAGCTGATACCGGGAACCAATCAGTACAGTTTCGAAGGCGAAATCACTGCAGGAAAGCAGTATCGCTTTGTTGCCTATTACACGCCTCTGCTGATTACTTACCATTGTGACGACAACAATACAATCCATACGGTTGTGCGTGAGCCGGGCGAAAAACTTGGCACCATGCCGGAGCCTGAGTATGCAAATATCAGCAATGTATCCGGTTCCTGCTTTGTGGGCTGGACGGAACAGAAGCCTGCAGGCGGCTATGTACACAAGTATTCCGGTAAAGCGGAGCTGGAAAATGCCAAAATCATTCTGGTGGATGCAAGCCATGTGGTGAAACAGAATATGGATCTTTACCCGGTGTTTGTGGCCCCATCCATCACCGTAAACAGTAACATTGACACGGTGATTAAGGATGCGGGAAAAAATCCCGCGGACTACCGTTCACTGCAAAAGGGAGACGGGCGTGGCATGCAGCTGTACGCAGTCGAGTACCCAGGCTATAAGTTCATGGGCTGGTATACTGGATATGTGAATCAGGAAAACCCCGGCGTTCTGATTTCGAAAGACCAACAGTACAATCTGACACAGCCACAGCTGTTCGAGGATCAGACTTATACAGCTGTGTTCCAGCGGGCCCTGCAGGTCACATACCACCATATTGACGGAACGGTGCTGCACATGGAAAATGTGGTGTCCGGCAGCCGCAGCTTTGTGGATGAAAATGGCAATGCACTGGACACAGAGCCAATCCTGGCTATGGAGCAGAAACTGCAGGCTAATCAGACATTCAGCCAGTGGCAGTGGAACGACAACGGCACCATGAGGCCCTGGAAGGACTTCTGCAGCGCGAATATTACGCAGAGCATGGATCTCTATCCGGAAATCTGTACGGTTACCGCAAGCGATTCGGAAAACGCCAATTACACCGGAAAGCTGGAACTAACCTATGTGGAAAGCAACAAGCTCGATCCCACGGCACCGGCAGGATCTTATACACTGACCGGCGTGTTCACAGAGGAGTATGTGCAGCCTTTCCTGACCCTTACTGTTCAGAATGAAACATGGAATCCGGCAACTTCTTCCAAAACAGCATCGCCCATTCGGAAACTGCCTACCCGGATGTTTGTGAATCGGGGAACGGAAGAGGAACACAAATTCGTGGAAGCTAGCCACGGTCCCATTCTGACCGATGAAATGGGTAATGCTCGTCACGATTTCTTCGGCAAACTGATCCTCAAAAAGACATTTACGGACAGCACCATTTCGGATCGTGTGTTCCTCCGGGTGACATCTGGGGATATGACACAGGTGATTCCGGTAGATGTGAACGCCGGAGCGGGAGAGGTAACGCTCAATCTGCCGGTGGGCAGCTATACGGTCAGCGAGGACGGCAGCTGGAACTGGCGGGATGCTCCCACAATAAGCGGTCTGGACGCATCTTCCCGGATTGCGGTAACCGTGGGCAATGAGCATACGGTCACCATTCAGAATGACCGTGTCAACGGAAAATGGTTTACAGGTGAGCATCACATCACCAACAGAAGGCAGTAAAGGAGACGGTTGCAATGAAACAGCCAATCAAAAAAGTGCTTGCGGCAGCGGCAATCGTTCTTGTCCTCTGCGGAGCCATAGGCGGCACTGCCGCCTATCTCAATGGGGTGTTTGGCCTTACCAACACCTTCCAGTCGGCCACGGTAACGCCGGAGGTGGTGGA
>JAHHRX010000024.1 GCA_020025545.1 Oscillospiraceae bacterium
GCGTATGCAAAAAGGGTCGGGGTTTTGCATTGACTTCTTCTTATTTGGTATGAAGCAATCCCCTTGCAACCATTGCTTTAGAGTAATATGCAACACTTTTTGCAACACGAGCTTGTCTAACCAGTATAATACAAAGAAAAATGGCTCAAAAAGTGGCTGTTTTTCTAATAAAAGCTAACAGATATAGCCCTTACCAAAGCCCACCGAAGGAGTGGGAATAAGAAATTTATTCTAGGGCACTCTCAAATATCCAATTTCGCCGCAATCTTGGGCAAAGCGAAATATCCTGGGACTAGACTGAAAAGCAAAAAATTGAGATCTTGTACGATCCGAGCAATCGGATAATGCAGGGTCTTTTTATACCCATAAGGGCCTCGCATCATTCCGAAACCAAAGAACATCCAAAGGAAATGCTGAAGATGCTTCTCTTTCCCCCAACATGAAACGTGCAGTGGAAGCCTATGTTTACCAAGACTACCTGAATATGGGCACAATTCGGATACAAAAAACTAGGCCTGAGCTTTTCCATTATGTTGTAAAAACTTACTGTAAAAATAAAGCGGACTATTTAGAAATAGTCAAATTATACCATGTATTTCTGGAAGAACACGGTCTTGCCGGAGATGAAAAACTGATGATAAATCCCCGTACCTACGTAAACAAAATAGCAAGATGTGATTATGCTCTTTGGATTTGGCCACGATCCATACGCTGTTACAACATTCTGAACGAAACTATGAACTGTTCTTATCTGAAATCAACTTAGCCCAGTATCAAAACAAGGAAATATCCACTCTTAAAATTTTCCGTGGACATCCTGATTTAATGGATGAGTATGATATATCAGATGCGCTTACGGCCTTCATCGATAGCCGGGAGACCTATGTAGCTGAGCGGTCCCGCTTGGGAGCCGAGCTGAAGCAGCATAGCAGTAAACTTACTATGCAATTTGCGCAGTACAAAGCAACGGTAGACCATGTTCGATTCTGGATTCAAAAAATCCGAGGCTGATTTGCTTTGAACCTTCTTCGGAGTTCTTTGCAACGCATTGCCGGATTAAAAAGTATTTCGTGTTTTTATTACTTCCTTATCTGGTTTATGCAAATGGCTCCGTTCGTATTTTATTACGACCCAATGAAATTCCGACATAGTATTAAGCAGCTTTAAGGGAGATAAGAATGCTATGCCAGAGCAATACAAATCCGTATTAACTGTCGCTGAACTTCAAGAAATTCTGGGCATCGGTAGGAACACTGCCTATGCTCTATTAAACGCTGGAGCAATCCCTGCAGTCCGAATTGGAAAGAAGCGGCGGGTTCCTAAGGATGCCGTACCGCACTATCTTGGGCAGTGGAAGATCCCCAAAGCGTAATATATGAGAGCCTTCAGTGCAATCGCACTGTCCCATGATGAAATTGCTTTTTCGTCCTAATTATGCTATCATAAAATAACAATATGCGATGTTGAGAAAACCTCGGCAGTGATCGTGGCTCTGCCTCTGGGCAGGGCTTTTGTTTATGTATCCGGAAGAAATAACTTATGGCGGTCTGTGATCGGAAACAGCGAAGCCACTCTATGACAAATATCCATTTTCTGGGATATATAATGTTGCATAATGAAGTTCAGAAGCACCAAATATCTTCTAAAATACGGAGGCGATCATATGGCAAATATCCGTTGTCCCCATTGCGGCAGCCCTGCAAGGGTGCGTGGAAGCCGTTGGGAATGTGGTTACTGCGGCGACTTTGGCATTCTGAGCACCAGACAAACTGCGCCGGAGCCTACACAAACGCAAACTATCACTTTGACCCTGAAATTCGTCAGCAAGCTGGATTTTGATGAAACCTGGAACGACATGAGGAACGTCATTTCCCAGTATGCCGAAGATCTTCTGCCTCAGTTGGGCAATGTGCTGATTTATGAGATCTCTCACGCAATGGCAACTCCGGGACACACCACCGACAACGAAAAGTTTTATGCATTGGATCAGTTTTTACAGAAAGATCCAGATCTGCGAAGCGGGCCGGGCATTCGGGATATCATTCAGGCCTCCAAGCAGGGAACGGAGCTTTGTGTGTCTCAGGGAAAGCTGACTGAGGACGCTTGCGGAGGATTTTGGCAGCAGCTGGTCAGAAAACTTCCCTCCGGAGATGATCCGGAAGAAATTGAGCCCCTCTTGCAAGGTCTTGGAGATTTCTACCAATATTTTGTTACAGATGACTGGAATGTGGAGTCCTTAATTCGCTTTCGGGAACTCCGGGATGCCTTTGAATACCACTGGTATCATCATCAGTATTTTCACCCTGACCTTAGGGCAGCAATCGCAAGGCTCCAAAGGGATGATACCGGCTGTATCGATGATGACTGCAGGGATATTTTGGTATCTGCTTATCCTGACCATTTTCGGGATTATACATTGGAAGATATGCAGGACTTCCAGTTAAACTCTCTTTTAGAGGATCTTGCAGAGGATGATCCTGCGCTTGCCCAAAACATGTGGGAAACCATTCTTGTAGCAGCCGGACCCGATTTTACGCAAAATCCCATGGTCGAAGAATACCTTATGGAAAATAGCCCCTTTGCAGAAGCTGATTGAATTTATGTGATGAAATCCGTATGTCTAACACCCTACTCTCTAAATATATTTTATAAAAAATGGGCAATCCCATCAAGAGATTGCCCGTTTGTTAGTTTTCGTTTTATCGCTTTGCGCAAACTAAAACATCATTTGGTTTAAGGTTCCCATTTCGTGCCTATTTAAGACGCTTGCAGTCGCTTTAAAAAAAGCTCAGCACCTGCCGGAATCTGAGGATTGACTGTCAGGCAGTGCAGCTTTTCAACGCCTGCACCGTCATCTAAGACGAATTTCAGGGGCTTCTCGGACTTCTTCATGGCCTCGCATTCCCTAACTTTAACAGCACGGAAGCCAGACTTAGAGCAGGTAATCTTGTCAGATGTAGATAGAATACAATAGATTGCCGGATTCACTTTACGTCATCGCCTTTTGAGCCTCTGCAGAGACAATACACACATCCCATTTTCTGTATGCTCAAGCGACGACCTTGTTTGCCTGCTCCGTCCAAAAATCCACATCATCCTGGGAGATATAAAACTCCAATGTCCGTCTGAAATCTTTCTGTTGTCCCCCATAAAAGTCAATGGTTACTTTTCTGTTTTCAACTGTAAACAAATTGACCTGATTATATGCAATCATATAAGAGCCGCAAAGTTCGGACTGTGCAGACTGTATATCCATTTTGACTCCACACTCCAGCACAGTCGCAGAGCATGAAACATCTGTAAGATATGTTTTCTCAGCGGACATCTTCTTTAGCCAAATCAGTAAACAGATAACGGGTACACACAGCGCTATGAAATACTTGAATGAATAAATCATCAGCATCACAAGGACAACGATAAAGCATGCCAGCGCAACCACCGGACGTCTCCGGCCTTTTTCATACTGCTTGCCTTGCATTTTGATAATAAAGTGTTCTTCCAATATTGTCACCTACTTAATATGTTTATCGCCCTCTGTGTGGCATTCTTCCGGCAGCCTTGTCAGTGCATCGTCATACTTTTCCATGCAAGAGTGCACATAACTCAGATTGATGCGGCATCCAAGATACCGGAAAGGATCCGTCATGTCTACCAAAATTTCTCCTGTGCTGCATCATACCATGTCTTGGCCATCAGTACGCAGCCCTGACTCACGAAATCGAGACATTTCCCTGTGGCTTTCCTTGTTTTTCTTCCCCATTTTTGCGGTTGCGTTCCAGCATCTGCTTAATGTCAATATCATATACATCCATAAAGTCAAACACTCTGCATTCAAGCGTCTGAGTAATCTTCTCTCCGGAATAGGTGTCGGTAACGAAATTACCATAGAACGTCAGAACTCTTGTTCTCTCATCCCGCTCAAATCTCGTAATCTGGCTGTACTTGATATCATAAGCAAAAATGGAATCATAATCACCAACACGGTCATCATGGTAACTATAAATAAATCCATCCGGCTTAAATGTAATCGTCTCTCTGCGTCGAAAGCTGAATTCACGATTGAGTGTCACAATGTATACCGTTGCAGGTATCCAAGAAAGACCATATGCACCACATTAGCAGTTCCGCATACAAATGCAACGATTTGCATAAGTATTGCAATGTAATAGCAGGCCTTTGGAAAGCCTTTCAGTGTTTTCACATTGTCTTTTACCAGCCGCTTCAGGGCCTGTTTTCTCTTTCTTTCATTTACTGTATATGTTTGCATAAATTACCTCCTGTAGTCTCCTGCCGGCAGTCCCCCATGCCCGATTCGTCCCTTCATCCATTCGATTCAAGGCAGGCGCCCATTGAGCTGTCTTCCTGCATATTCGGTATTTTAACAACGCAAAATTGCAACCAGCAGCGAAAACACAAATGCTCCCACATTTACAATACAAATACAGCCAATGCGAGCTTACTGTCCATTCAGCGAAATCACAGCCAACAAAACGGAAATTACCCGATATGTTTTTCCTGACATATGGGGCATACCCTCAGATGTGGTTTTTCTGATATTACGAAATCCAATGTATATCAGAATGCAGCAACACCGATCACGGCTCCATAAACATTACGACGCTTTACTGAATTGCTTCGCCGTCCTAATTATAGCACAATGCTTTCCGCTGGCAGCTCTAATATTTATAAAATAAACAGGCGGAATGTCCCTCTCCCCCATCCTTGAAGTGTCCCCAAAAAGTTGACGATATTTTAAATTAAAAACTGTTTAAGCTACCGAAAGGGCTTGCTGCCTGTGCAAAGCAGGCGGCAGGCCCTTTAACTCTGGCTTGATTCGTTTGTTGGAGTAATCCAGATACTCGATCAACTCTACCTTGAAATGTTCCATGGACTTAAATTCTGGCAGGTAGAGCAGCTCGCCCTGTTCATTTTTCTCTTTTGCAAAGCTTCAGTTTTTCATCTCTGGGAAGCGCTTTTACCGCACATTCCCGCTTGAGCGCATCGGAATGACTTCCGCAAACCTCCCGATAGAGAATCTCCAGCGGTCCCCTGCCCCGTGTATATTTTGCACCTTTTCCGGCAGCATGTGCCCGAAATCGGGCATCCACATCCACGGCAATACCGGTATAGAGTGTACCGTCGCCGCAACGCAGGATATAAAGACTCCAGATTTGTTCCATGGCATTACCGCCCGTTAAGGCCAAACCGAATGCCCAGAAGCCGATCCAATAGATAAAATGTAAGATTGCCCAGCAGAAGCAGCACCACCGTCAGAGCGGTGCCCAGCTCTTCATATTCCTGTATCAGCTCCGCCATACCGAATACCCGGATCAAAATTGTGTACATGGAAAGCACCGCAGCGTTAAACAGCAGCAGCTTCCAAATCCACTTTGCTTTCCGGCGATCCAGCCACGGCTTCACGATGGGATAGTATCCCAGAAATAGAAATACTGCGGCAGCCTCCTTGTCGGGGCTCATTAAAAGGCTCAAAAGCGCCACAGCGCCGTACCAAGCCCATCCTATCCGGCTGCCACAGCGTTTTAACACTACTGCCAGCAGAAGCATGCTCAGCATAGGGCAGACAAATGTTGCCACCGGAATCAAGCCGCCCATGCACATAATAACCATAGCCAAAGCCGCCAGCACCCCGCCAAGGGCTATATCCGAAGCTTGCGCACGATTTCTTCTTTGCATTTTCTTCATCCGTTCTTTGGTAATTATGGTGTATATTATAGACCCCCGCTCTGACAATAGCAACCTTTTTATTGACAGGCGGGAAGTTGTCAAGTATAGTGTTTTCTGAAAGGATGTGCAGAATATGTTAATCACCGCAGGTATGAAAGGAACCGCCGAAACCTTGGTGGAACGGGAGGACACCGCTGCCATGGTAGGCTCCGGAGATCTTCTGGTATACGCAACTCCCTGTATGGCAGCGCTTATGGAGGGTGCCGCCTGCGAAGCCATCGCTTCCGGCCTTTCCGCCAGCGAAACCACCGTAGGCATGGAGCTAAATCTACAGCATACCGCCCCCACCCCCGTTGGTATGGAGGTTCGGGCCGAGGCAGAAGTCACCGCCGTAGAAGGCAAGGTAATCACCTTTTCCGTAAAGGTCTTTGACGAAGCCGGGCAAATTGGCTCCGCATTCCATAAGCGTGCAGTGGTGGATTCCCAGCGTTTTCTCGACAAAGCCTACGCAAAAATCTAATATCCGAAAAAAAGGAGCGTACCGCAGTACGCTCCTTTTTATTACATTTCCTGTCTGCCCTCCAAAGCTCTTGACAGGGTAACTTCATCTGCATATTCCAGCTGACTGCCCACAGGAACACCGTAGGCCAGACGGGTAACCTTAATCTCCATGGGCCGCAGGAGTCGGGAAATATACATAGCCGTTGCCTCTCCCTCGGTATCCGGATTGGTGGCCATAATGACCTCGCGAATATTTCCGGAGGAGACCCGCATCAAAAGCTCCTTGATGCGAATATCGTCCTGCGTAACATGGTTCAGCGGAGAAATTACACCGTGCAGCACATGGTACACGCCGTTAAATTCCCGGCTGCGCTCCATGGCGATTACATCCTTAGGCTCTGCAACCACACAGACAACACTGTGATCCCGCAGATCGTCATCACAAATGGGACAGATTTCCCGATCCGTAAGATTCTGACACACGGGACAGGTGTGGACGGCTTTTTTCGCCTTGATGATGGCATCGGCAAACTGCTGTGCCTGTTCTTCCGGCAGTCCCAGAACATAAAACGCCAGTCGCTGGGCGGTTTTACCACCAATACCGGGAAGCATCGCAAATTGATCAGCAAGCTCCTGCAAAGCTGCGGGAAAATACTGCATGGCTCCTCCTTAGAACAGGCCGCCCAGATTGAGGCCGCCGGTGAGCCGGGACATATTGTTGGCAGCATCCGCATCCGCAGCACGCATGGCTTCATTGACGGCGGCAATGATCATGTCCTGCAGCATTTCCACATCCTCGGGATCCACTGCCTCGGGGTTGATCTGCATATCCTGCAGCTCGTGCTTGCCGTTCACGGTAGCACTTACCATACCGCCGCCGGATGCTGCGGTATAGATCTTATTCTCCTGCTCCTCCTGCATCCGCAGCAGCTCCTGCTGCATCTTCTGAGCCTGCTTCATCATAGCTGCCTGATTCATTCCTCCGGGCATACCCCGAAAACTATTCTTTCCCATGGTATATCTCCTATCTTAATATTCCTTAATTTTTACAATATCGCTGTGCGCGCGCCCGAAATCCATCAGCCGCTGCATTTTGCTGTTATCTGCAGGTGCTGCCGTTTCGTCTTCAGCCACCGCAGTCACCCGCTTTCCCAGCAGATTGGATGCTTTACGACTGACAAGCGCAATAATATCCGGCTTGTCGATCATCTGCATTGTAAAGGAATTGGTGCACCGCAGAACGACTTTGTCCTGCCGCAGGACACCGTGCACAGGGGCCTTTGGTGTGTCAATAAAGAAGCCGGAAATAGGCGGCTTCAGTTCCTCATGGATGGCGCAGACCAGCTCCGCCCAGAAGCCCATGGGTACATCGTCATCAGGCGCTTCCACATTCCCTTCCGGCGGCACATCATCATCCGTAGGCATTGGAGGACGGTCATCTTCTTCCCGCTCCGGCTTTGCCGGTACCGGCTGCGGTACGGTGGCCGGTGCTGCAACAAAAGTACCGCCCTGCACCTGTTCCTCCAGCCGGGTCAGTCTTGCGTTGATAGCCTTAGCATCCAGCTGGAGCTGGGGTCTGCAAAGGCTGATAATGCAAAGCTCCGCATCCATCCGCCGACTGGCGCTTCGTGTAAAGGAGGAGAGGGTCTTGGTGATGTTCTCCATCATCCGAACCAGCTCTCCGCCGGAAAATGCATTTGTCAGTTTTTTTGCTTCTGCATCCGATGCCACGCCGGAAAGCATGGTAATTCCTGCATCCGGTGCAGATTTCAGAATCAGAAGATCTCTGGTAAGGCAGGCGAGCTCATCCAGAAGCGCTCCCAAATCCTTCCCCTCTGCATACAGGCGATTAAAAAGCGTCAGCGCACTTTTGGTATCATGGCTGCCGATGTAGCCCATAAGCTCTGCGCATCTGCGCTCCCCCGCAATACCCAGGCACTCATATACCCGGTCTGCGGTGAGCTCACCGACGGTAGCTGAGGCGCACTGATCCAACAGGCTAAGGCCGTCACGCATACCGCCGTCCGCCATACGCGCCAGCACTCTGGCAGCGCTGTCATCAAGATCAATATTCTCCTGATAAGCGACATAGCTGAGCCGTGCGGCAATATCCTCCTGAGAGATCCTGCGGAAGGCAAATCGCTGGCACCGGGAAAGGATGGTGGCCGGCACCTTGTGCAGTTCTGTTGTCGCCAAAATGAAAAGCAGATGCTCCGGCGGTTCTTCAATGATTTTCAGCAATGCATTGAACGCCGGGATGGAGAGCATATGCACCTCATCGATGATATACACCCGCTTTTTCACCTGAGACGGAGAATAAATGGCATCGTCCCGCAAATCACGGACATTGTCCACACCGTTGTTGGATGCAGCATCGATTTCCAGCACATCCATACAAGCACCGGAATCAATGGCACGGCAGGCCTCGCAGCAGTTACAGGGATTGCCGTCCTGAGGATTCAGGCAGTTCACCGCTTTTGCAAGGATCTTTGCGCAGCTGGTCTTACCGGTACCCCGAGAACCGGTAAAGAGGTAGGCGTGGCTCATTTTCCCGCTGACCAGCTGGGTTTTGAGGGTCTGAGTCACCGCCGCCTGACCGCAAACATCGTCAAAGGTCTGGGGGCGGTATTTACGGTATAAGGCTTGATAGGCAGACATATTGCCCCCTCCTTTCCAAAATAAAGACCGGCCTATAACAAGATCGCACACCCACATTTGAACCTGAAGAGCGCCCGGGATCTGCGCAGCCAGCTCAGAAACGGCAACCCTGCGGCACACGGAAGGATCCGCTTAATGCTGCTTGGTTCCCCACCTGACATGGTTCACGGGATTCCGTTGCGCAAGACCGATCCATCAACACCGCTTACGAAGTCCAGACGGCACTCAAACAAGCCCGGGTGTGGGAGTTCATCCCTGCTATAGCGGATTGCAGGTTACAGGGCACCGCTATCTCCCCGACTAGTGCGACCTTGTTATAAGCCGGTCCGCTATAACAAGGGTATTCGGTTATAAAAATCAGTTAATCTTTGTCTCGATAAAATCAGCCAGCTCACGGAAAGTGGCAATCTTCTGATCCTCGAGATCCAGTTCTACGCCCAGCTCGGACTCCAGATCCATGATCATTTCCACAATATCGAGAGAGTCGATTCCGAGGCTCTCAAAAGTGCTGTCCGGAGTGATTTCAGCAGGATCCAGCTCAAGCTGCTTGGCAGCGTAGGCAACCAGTTTTTCGTACATAAGGGTATTCCCTCCAATCGTTAGCTTATCACATCACAGTGCGTTTATTTTATTACAGGTTCCCGCTTTTGTCAATGGGCAGATTCACAAACCCCGCAGGAAGCCGCATGCATTCCTGCCACATAGGCTGTTGCCCATGCGATCTGCAGGTTAAACCCACCGGTATAGGCATCGCAGTCGATGATTTCTCCGGCAAAATACAGCCCGGGAATTTTTTTGGATTCCATAGTTTTCGGATCAATTTCGGAAACCTTGATGCCGCCGGAGGTAACGATAGCCTCCGCAACCGGGCGCTTGCCGACAACGGAAACAGAAAAAGCTTTGAGTTCCTGCACCAAAGCCCTTCTGAGCTGCTTGGTAAGACTGTTGGCCTGCATGGCAGCATCGATACCGCAGCGGCGCAGAATCACAGGAATCATAGATCTCGGCAGAAGATCTGTTAAAGCATTTTCCATAGATCGGTTCTGGTACATTTCAAGATCCCGCAGGATCCGGCTGTCCAGTTTGTTTTCCTCCAGTGCAGGCTTCAGATCCAGCACTATGCGGCACTTGCCCTTCAAATGGGCGCTGGCGCTCAATACCGTGGGGCCTGAAATACCGAAATGGGTAAAAAGGAGTTCGCCGAAATCCTTATAGAGCACCTTATTCTTTTCATTCACCAGCTTCACGCCCACATTCCGAAGGCTCAACCCCTGCATTTGCTGGCAGTCCTCCCCCTCGGTTTCCAGCGGTACAAGGGAGCCTTCCGGCGCAATCACCGTATGCCCAAGACGCTGTGCCATGGCGTAGCCGCCGCCGGTGGAGCCGGTAGTCGGATAGCTGAGTCCACCGGTTGCCAATATGACCCATTTGGCAAAAAAGGTCTGATGTTCGGTCTGAACGCCGGTAATGCCCTGTTCATCATGCAGAATTTCCGTGACACGATGCGTTTTTACCGTAACCCCGGATTTGTCCAGCTGTGTTTTCAGGCAGTCCAAAATGCTGCCAGCCTGATCGGACACCGGGAACACCCGATTGCCCCGCTCGGTTTTAAGGGGGCAGCCGTTCTTTTCAAAAAAGTCCATGGTGCTTTTGGGTGGGAACGCAGTCAAAGCGCTGTACAGGAACCGGCCGTTCCGGGGGACATTTTTCAGAACCTCCTGCCCGTCGCAGTCATTGGTCACATTGCAGCGGCCTTTTCCTGTGATCAGCAGTTTTTTCCCCAGACGCTGATTTCTTTCCAGCAAAAGCACCTTCTGCCCCTTCCGGGCTGCGGTAATGGCGGCAAACATCCCCGCAGGGCCTCCGCCGATCACAATGCCGTCATAATTCATGGTATGTCAACCTGCTTTTCATAAATGTGATATTTTTCCCAGATGTGCTCCAGATTGTTGAAGGTCTCCGCCAGCTCCCGTTCCTTCTTGGCGGCAATGGCAACAATCAGTGCATTGATCACGCTCAAAGGTGCCACCAGAGAGTCCACCAGAGATACCATATTGCTCTTGGCCGCCAGCACATAATCACTGCTGCGTCCCAGAGGGGAAAGTTCTGTATCCGTCACACCGATAACCGTGGCCCCGGTTGTGCGGCAGTACTGTACCGCCTGCACGACGGTAGAGGAATATCTGGGAAAGCTCAGCGCAATCACCGCATCCTCTGAATTAACGCCCACAATCTGCTCAAACATTTCGCTGGTGCCGGAAGCGGTGAGGATATGCACATTCCGGAACATATAGTTCAGGTAATAGCCTAAGAAATTTGCCAGAGGTGCCGCGGAGCGGACACCCAGAATATAGACCCGCTTGGCATCCAGAATGGCATCCACAGCCGCACGGAACTGGCTGCGATCCACGGTTTCCGCAGTCTGCCGCAGCTTTTCCATATCCCCCTGAATCACCATAGAGAGGACATCCTGATTACCGATACGGTCGTTTGCTGCCTCGATACGCTGGACAGATGTCAGGCGGTTCACCACCATTTTCTGCACAGCCTTCTGCATGCTGGGGTAGCCGTCATAGCCCAGCTCCACCGCAAAACGCACCACGGTGGATTCGGATACCCCCACCTTTTGTGCCAAGGCGTGCGCCGTCATAAACGCTGCCTTATCATAGGATTCCATAATATAACGGGCAATCAGCCGCTGGCTTTTGGAAAACTGCGGCATCTTCTCCTGCAAAACCGAAAATATGTCATGATTCATGGATATACACACCCCATTTATACGAATCTATCCTGAATTTTCCCGTCTATGATACCAGAAATTTCGCATTTTTGCAAGGCGGCGGAAAAATTATTGCAAAAAGCAGGGCTATTTGAGCCCTGCCTTTTCTTCTTCCGTTAAGTAGCGCCACTTCCCCAGAGGGAGCTTATCCAGCTTGAGGGTTCCCTCGGCAATCCGCCGAAGGACCAGCACCTGCATCCCCGCTGCCTCACACATCCTTCGGACCTGTCGGTTCCGTCCTTCGTGGATGGTCACCAGAAATTTGGCTCTGTCTCCCTCTGCCCGCAGGAGCTTTACTTCAGGCGGGCGAATCCGGTAGCCGTCCAGCTCGATGGCACGGCTTAAAAGCGCCGACGCTCCGGCATGATAGCCCTTAACGCTCACCCAGTAGGTTTTCTTCATTTCATGGCTGGGGTGCATCATTTTGTTTGCAAATTCTCCGTCGCTGGTAAGCAGCAGCAATCCTTCGGAATCCATATCCAGCCGTCCCACAGGATACACCCGGGTGCCGCAGTCTGCCACCAGCTGAGCGACCGTCGGTCTGCCCTTTTCATCTGATAGGGTAGTTACATATCCTCTCGGTTTATTGAGCATTATGTACACGCGCTCCTGCGTGGAGGGAAGTGGCTTCCCATCCAGCAGGATTTCGTCCGTTTCCGGGTCTGCACTTTGACCCAGGAACGCAGTTTCTCCGTTGACGCTGATGCGTCCCGCCGCAATCATGTCCTCTGCCTTCCGCCGGGAGGCCACTCCCCGGGCGGACAGCAGCTTTTGCAGTCTTTCTTTCATGCGCCGCCTCCAAACCATTTGCTCCAAAAATGGTACTTTTTTTCGTCTTTTTCCAGTTCCACCGTCTGTCCGTAGACCAGAGGGACCTTTCCTACCGTTTTATCGCCGATACAGATATAGGCGTACCCAGCCTCTGCCCCCTGTGCAACGGGTGCATAAACAAATCCGCTGCCGGAAATCACGATTTTCGCTTCTTCCTCTTTCGACAAAGGAAATTCAAAATCCCCATCTGCCAGAAGTTCCGCCTCATCGGCTTCGCCGCTCAGAACGGATACCGTCCCAACCTTCTGCCCCTTCGTGACAATCTGCTGCATTTGATACTGGGAAAATCCCATTTCCATGAGTTTTTCGTGATCCTGCCAGTCGTTTCCGTCATTGATCGTAACGCAGATCAGCCGTCTGCCGTCCCGCACAGCGCTGGAAACCAAAATTCGGCCGGCAGCCTTGGTGTAACCGGTTTTGACTCCGTCTGCACCCTCCAGCCTCCACAGCAGCTTATTGTGATTTTGCAGGCTTCTCTCCCCCACCCGCACGGTTTTTGTGGAGACCGTCTTGGCAAAAATGGGGTTTTCCATGGCATATGCTGTCAAAATTGCCAAATCCCGGGCAGTAGAATAATGCCCGGGGCTGTCCAGTCCGTTGGGATTTTCAAAATGACTGCCCTTCATTCCCAAACTGCGGGCCTTATCATTCATCAGCTGGGCAAAGCCCTCTACAGTACCGCCGCAGTAAATCGCCAGCGCTACCGCTGCATCATTTCCGGAACGCAGCATCATGCCGTAAAGCAGTTCCTGCAACGTCAGAACCTCTCCCTCCCGGAGATACATGGAGGAGCCTTCGATGCCCACCGCCTCCTTGGGGATCTTCATGCGGTCGAGCACATTGCACTGCTCACAGATAATCAGCGCCGTCATTATCTTCGTAGTACTGGCAATCAGACTGCGGCTGTCCGCATCTTTTTCGTAAAGCACCCGTCCGGTCTGGGCGTCCATCAAAATCGCCTTTTGGGCGGAAACAGCCCCTGCTTTTCCGGGTAAAATCAGGACGGCAGCCAACAACGCAGCCGCCGTCCGCAAAACTACACGCTTCATTTTCCTCACCCGGGACTATTTTTTCCCGAGAGCGGATTTTTATTCAGCCGTTTTCTTGGTTCTGGAATCAATAAATGCGGAAATTTTATCCAGCACATCCGGAAGCATTTCCACTGCGCGGTCTGCCGTAGTGTTTGCAGGCATCGCCACAGGAAGCATCCGTACATTTCCTTCCTTCACAATCAGGAACGCAATGGGAGTGACCTTCACACCGCCGCCTGCGCCGCCGCCGAAGGGATCGCTCTGCCCGTTGGTATTCTTCGCAAAGTCGCTTCCGCCACCGCCAAAGCCAACGCTGACCTTGGACACCGGGATGATGGTGACACCGTCGGGGGTAGTAATGGGATCTCCGATCACGGAGTTAACATCCACCATTTCACGAATCTTTGCAATGGTACTTTCCAGCATATTAGGAACATTCTGGCTCATTATGTTGCACCGCCTTTTCTTAGCTTTTTAATTTTGAGATATTCCCGCAGGACTCGGTATCCATACCGAACCGCCAGCGAGATGAGTCTTCCGAGCGTTATGGTAATATCCAGCCGTGCGTACACGGTGGTCTCGTTTTTTGTGAAATCGCAGTTTACCTGCACATCCCGCTTTTTGATCACAAGGAAGCGCTCCAGCTGGGGCATGAGATTTCCAATAGCCGCCCAAGCTCTGCCGTAGTTGACTGCCAGATCACAGGGATCGTCCCCTGCCATGACCAGATCCACTTCCAGTCGGTTCACCCGAAGCTTTCTTCTTAGGTCATTGAGCATATCAAGTCCCACACGAACCAGCGGCAGAAAATCCCGGATGCTTCCGCCCTGCTTATTCTCTGTATTTTCATCCATCACCGGAGATTGGGACTTAATTTTTTCTTTGGCATTTTTCTTCTCAGGCTTCTGTGTTTTTTCTTTTTTCGGGGATGCTTTCTTCTTTTTGGGGAAGATCTGAAACCGAATCAGCCCGGCAATAATCCGGACCTCGGCACCCTCCCGGTCATAAATCGCACTGGCTCCCAAGGGGAGGATTGCAAGCAGAACGATTACCGCCAGCACGATCAGCCATGCCATCAGCCTTCCTCCGTTGCCGCCTGACCCTCCGGCGCAGGCGCTTCTTCGGAAACCGGCTCACCGAAATTCACCTTTTCAATTGGCGGCAGCTCCTCAAGGGACTCAATTCCGAAGGTCCGCAGGAAATCCGCCGTCGTCCGATACTGAATAGGACGCCCCGGGACATTCAAGCGCCCCGCCTCCTCTATCAGCTTCTTGTTTATCAGCGCCGAAACCGAATAGGAGCTGTCCACTCCCCGGATCTGCTCCACCATGGCTTTGGTGGCAGGCTGATAGTATGCAATGATAGTAAGTGTCTCTAATTGTGAAGCCGACAGCTTGGGAGGCTTCCTGGTTTCCAGTGCTTTTGTAACAAAATCAGCCATTTCGCCGGAGGACACCATCTGATAGCCCTTTTCAAGCTTCAGAATCCGAATGCCCCGTCGGTCAAAGGCCAGCAAATCCGCCAGCTTATCAGCAGCCGCTGCTACATCCGCCTCATCGGTTTCCAGCGCCATTGCCAGCCGTGAAAGCTCAACACGCTCACCGGCGGCAAACAAAATGGCCTCAATTGCTCTTTGCAGTTGTGTTTCTTCCATCAGGCCATTTCCTCCTTACCGTTTTTATTCTTATCCAGCAGGCAAACATTAGGGTTCTCACCGGAAATATCATCTTCAATGGTTACGGAACTGGTTTTGCACAGCTCCAATACGGCTAAAAATGTAGCTACAATCTCCGAACGGCTGCGGTTGCCCTTAAAAAGATTTTTTAAGCGCTCCATACCCCGCAGCACCAGCTGCCGCAGCACCTCCCCTGCCTTCTTGGTCACAGGGTAAGGCTCCTTGCCTACGATGCCCTTAAAGTTCACCGTCGGCGGCGGAAGCCTGCGCTGGTTTCGCTCGGAAATCTCATCCAGTGCAACCAAAAGATCTTTCACATCGTGCTGGTAGCGGTAGGTCTGATCCCGCCGCAACGGCTCCGGCTCCTTGGTAAACAGGCATCTGCCGATCTCATTTCGCGGCTCCAGCCAAACCACGGCTGTGCGGATCTGCTCAATCGCTTCTCTTCGCTGGCGCTCGATCAGTTCCTGGCGCAGTTGATCAAATTCCGACTCTGCCTCCGCCTGCTCTGCCGCAGACAGCAGCATCTTGGTCTTAATAAGCATCAGGTGAGATGCCATCGTGATAAACTCGCTGGCAATTTCCATATCCAGCCGCTTCATTTCATCCAGATAGGCCAGATACTGCTCCAGAATTGCCGTGATCGACACATCCTGGATCTCTATTTTATTTTTACTCAGTAACAGAAAAATAACATCCAGAGGGCCTTCAAAATCCTCCAGCCCCTCGTTGCGGGTATGGACGATACCCTCCAGTCGATATTGCGGTTCTCCCATAAAGGCTCCTTGCACATTCTATCCCATAATAATCACGGGTATTATATCATCTTTTCCGCTATTTCGCAAGGGTTTGGGGGAATTTTAGGCAGATCCCGCCCTCCTGTTGGGTACTTTCCCCTAAATTATCGCCCCGATACCGGCTTTTATACCACTCTCTTTTCAGGCGCGCCCCGTTTAATGTTTTTTCCATTGCATATTGTGCAGAATATGATATGATAGTTGAAAATTTAACGATTGGGAGGAACTTCCATGCTGGACTATATTCGGATTGCCTGCGCCGTGCCCCCGGTAGCGGTGGGCGATCCTGTGAAAAATACTGCGGACATCTGCCGCTATATTGCAGATGCCGACCGTCAGGGATGTGATCTTGTGGTGTTCCCGGAAATGGCTCTGACCGGATACACCTGCGCCGATTTGTTTTTACAGGAGTCTCTTTTGAATGCGTCCTGCAGCGGCTTGCAGGCAATCGCTGATTTTTCCCGTGATTATCCCAAGGTGACTGCCGTTGTGGGTCTGCCCATTACCATTGCCGGTCAGATGTATAACTGCGGTGCCGTAGTATCCGGTGGTAAAATCCACGGTCTTGTGCCAAAAACCTACTTGCCCAACTACAACGAATTTTACGAGCGGCGCTGGTTCTCATCCTCGGAAGATCTGCAAAAATGTCACCTGACCGCCGCCGATCTGGGGCTCAGCGGCAACGACCCTCTGCCCATCGGTAAAGACATTCTGTTTCGCATCGGTGACGGCACCTTGCTGGGTGTAGAGATCTGTGAAGACCTCTGGACACCTCTGCCTCCCTCCACCATGATGAGCCTCAACGGCGCAGAGGTGGTCGTAAACCTCTCCGCCTCCAATGAAACCATCGGCAAACGCAGCTACCGCCGGGATCTGGTAAAGCACCAGTCCTCCATGTGCAACTGCATTTATGCATATTGCTCCGCAGGATATACAGAATCTACACAGGATCTTGTTTTCTCCGGTCACAGCCTCATTGCAGAAGCAGGCTATGTGCTGGCAGAAAATAAAGAGCAGATTGCCACGGACTATATGATGGTATACGACTGCGATCTGGGCCGTGTCCGCTCCGAGCGAAAGAAGAACAAAAGTGTCCGGGATGCCGTTTCCTTTTACAGCCGGGTGGAGCCCATGTACGCCGTGAACTGCAGCAGCGCTCCTCTGCGCTCAGACGGTTCTCTTTATGTATCCGAAAAGTATCCCTTTGTCCCCGCTATGGAAGGGGATCCCCTGCAGGCCTGCATGTCCATTTTCAACATTCAGGCGGCAGGCCTCAAGCAACGGCTGACCACCGTAGGAGCCAATGCGGTCATCGGTGTCTCCGGCGGTCTGGATTCCACCCTTGCACTTCTGGCAGCGGTGGAGGCCATGCGCCAGCTGGGCAGACCTGCCACCGATGTCCATGCGGTAATGCTGCCTTGGGCTGACAGCCACGATCGTGCCATCGCCAACGCACAGCAGCTTATAAAAGATTTAGGTGTCAGCTGCAAACAGATTGATGTGCACACCACGATCAACAGCCACCTGCAAAATATCGGTGCAGAGCCCCAAAGTGAGGTTGCCAAACAGTCTCTGGCCCGTGAGCGCACCCAGATTCTCATGGACTATGCTGCAACGGTGGACGGCATTGTTATCGGCACCGGAAACCTCACGGAGCTGTCTCTGGGCTGGTGCACATACAGCGGCGATCACATGAGTATGTACAGCGTAAACGCCACCATTCCCAGGACGCTGGTGTACTGGATGCTGAACAACCTGGCAATCGCCCCTGCCTATGCGCATTGTGCCGGAAGCCTTGAAAATATTCTTGCCTCCTCCAGACAGCAGATCCGCAGCGGCACCTATCCTCTCTATGATTTCTTCCTCTATCATATGATGCGCTATGGCTTCACCCCCACCAAAATTTATACCATGGCCTGTCGGGCCTTTGATGCTGATTTTGACACCAAGCAGATCAAGGATTGTCTCATCGTTTTTTACAAGCGCTTTTTCTCCCAGCAGTTTAAGCGCAGCTGTATGCCCGACGGTGTCAAGGTCGGTTCTGTTTCCCTCAGTCCCCGGGGGGACTGGCGGATGCCCAGCGACGCCACCGGCAGAATCTGGATCGAAGAAGCAGAAAATCTCTGAATATCGTAAAAAACGGCAGTTCTTACGAACTGCCGTTTTGATTTTGTGAATTACGCCCGGTAGAAGCTGTTACCGCCGATAAACTCACGGATCAGGCTCGTGGGAGGAATTTCGTCGTCCACATCCGCTTCCTGCACAAAGTTCAGGATCTTAACGATGGACCGCACCTCGTCATAGCACTCGTCCTCGGGCTGTACCTCAGTCAGCAGAGGGAAGATATGCTTTTTAAGGACTGCAAGCTCATACAGAGTAGAGCTGTTGAAGATCATGTCCGCATTCTCCTGATAAGGGAAAATCCAGCGTTTTTCGCCCCGGCGGACAGAATCCCACATATCCATGGTATCCTGTACAGAAGTACCTCTGCTCTCGTAGTCACGGACGATTCGACGCAGAAGACGAAGATAGCTGCTCGGGATACGGTTATGGTCATCCAGATTAAGGGGCAGCAAGGGGCTGACATAGAGCTTAAATATGCGGCTGCGATCCAGTCCTTCAGGCAGAAGCACCGGGTTCAGCGCATGGAGCCCCTCCACAATGATAACAGAAGTCTTACTCAGGCGCATCCGGTGGCCCCGCCACTCACGCCTCCCGGTCTTAAAGTTGAACACAGGAATCTCTACTTCCTCGCCATTGAGCAAATCCTTGAGATTCTCTGCAAAGAGTTCGGTATCCAGTGTATTGATATGCTCCAGATCCACCTTGCCGTCAGGACCGGGCAGAATCTTGTCACGATCGATGTAGTAGTCATCCAAGCTCATCAAAATGGGCTTACGGCCATGAACACGAAGTTGGGTTGCAAGACGGTGGGCAGAAGTGGTCTTTCCGGAAGAGCTGGGGCCTGCCAGTAAAACCGCCTGTGCATTGCGCTGGCAGATCATATCCGCCGCCTGAGAGAACCGCTTTTCGTGCAGCGCCTCGTTGACGCGGATCAATTCTCTGATCCGTCCGCTGCCTACCAGGTCATTGAGGTCTGCAACATTCTGACATTCCATTAAAAATCCCCAACGCTCGCCTTCGGTGTAGACATTGAAGAAGTTGGGAGATTCCTGATAGTTCGCTACCACATCGGGGTTTGCATTATCCGGATAGACAAACATGAAGCCGCCCTTGGCAGGCAGGATATCCCACACCTTGAGATAACCCGTAGAGGGTGCCAGTTCGCCGTAGAAGTAGTCACAGAAATCGCCGTAATCGTAGGCATCAAAATAAGGCTCCTGACGCCATGCCAGCAGTCTGGCCTTGTCATCCTGACCGCGGGACTTGAAGTGCTCCACAGCCTCTTCTTTGCTCCGACGGCGGCGGATCAGAGGAATATCGCTGGCAATCAGACGCTTAACCTCTTCCTTGAGGTCCTCAGCGTTAAAGTCTCTGGTGCCATAGACAGCCACATAGAGTCCCGCACCCACGGTGCAGTTCATTTTGGCTCTTGCCTTGGGCCACAGACGCTCCAATGCCAAAAACAGCACAAACTGTGCCGTACGGGAATAAACATCCTTACCGGTTGGATCGCTGTAACGCAGCAGATGTACCTGACCGCCGGATGCAGCCATGGCCCTGCGGATAGAGGGTCTGTCAGGATCTGCATCCTTGTTGCGTACAGGAATATAGTTAAGGTTAAACACCTCGCCTGCGATTTTCGCAGCCAGCGGGCGGGTAGAAAGTTCATCGGTATCCATGCCAAGCTCGCAAATCATATCGAGCAGCTTACTGCCTGGCCTTGCTTCAATTTTTCGTCCGTCGATAT
Source organism: Oscillospiraceae bacterium (assembly GCA_020025545.1). Taxonomy (GTDB): domain Bacteria; phylum Bacillota; class Clostridia; order Oscillospirales; family Oscillospiraceae; genus Faecousia. The sequence continues at coordinate 19,829 of JAHHRX010000024.1, forward strand.
TAAGTTCCATTTTTATGTATTTACCTCCATTCTTTGCACAAACGGTAGATTGTTAATATAGCACACATTTATGCAATATGCAAGTATTATTTTCGTTACCGTTTTCTATTTTGTTGTTTTTACACAAATCGACATTTTCACGCAAATCGCAGCCTCTTTTACGCACAAAAGGAGCGTATTGTCAAAATACGCTCCTTTTCCCGCTGCCGTCTTATTGCGGCTGTGTCATTGTCGTAAGCTCTGCTCCTAGATAATAGTGTGCCAGAATTTCTCTGTAATTCTTTCCGGATGCCGCCATAGCCCCTGCACCACATTGGCTCATACCCACCCGGTGCCCTTTTCCATAGGTTGCAACATAAATCCTGCCGCCCTCTGCATGCATAAAAAATGCCGTGGAATTGAGGCCCAGAAGCTGCCGCAGCTGGGTTCCCTCATAGGTTTTTCCGCAAATAACCATGGTGTCCACGCCGCCGCCCTTGGTATATGTTGTCCACCCCAGCCATTCATCCGGATCTCCTTCCAGTTTTCTCCCAAGCGCCTTAGAAAACTCCGCTGCGGAAAACTGTCTTTCCTCTCTGTATTCGCTGACATTTTCCTCTCCCGGGCTTTCCACGGTTTGCAGGTAGGGATAATCCTGTCCCCAAACCGCCGCGGCATCTTCTGTTTTTCCGCCGGAGCAGCTGAAATAGGTAGCTTCAATCAGCTTGCCGCTGTAAGTAAGCACCTCTCCTGCCGTGTCCGCAACCGCAGCTTTAACCTTCTCCACATCTTCCATATAGCCCAGCCCGTCCAAATATTCCTCCGTGGAAAGATACGCCTGACAGCACCCGGGATCTGTGCAAACCGCCCCCTCCGAATGGCGAATGCCCTCCTGCCCTCTTTTCAGGGCATAGGTTCTTGCCACAACTGCCTGTGCCTTCAGTGCATCCGGCGCAAAGGAAGTGGGCATTTCCGCCAAAACCACTCCAATCACATATTCCTCCGTGTCCATTTCTTTCAGCTGCCCGTCGGGCATCAGAACATTCAGCGTAAGAGGCTGGTCTTTTTCCGGCTCTGTCGGTACAGCTGTTTCCTGCTCCGATGCCGATGATAGCGCCGGCAGAGCGCTCCGGGGCAGCTTTTCCGCTACCCGCCAGCCTCCAAAGCCGAACGCAACCCCCGGAACAACGATTCCCAGCAGGAACGCCCCCATAATCTGCTGATATTTTTCCTTCATGCAAAATCCCTCCTGCGTGTATTTTAGCTCCCACCGCCCACAGCGTTTGCCGCAAACAGGCGAAAAGTTTTCCAATTTCAGTGCAGTCCTTGACATGCCGTTACTGTATCAGTATAATTTATGTTAGAATTTAGCGAAATGGAGCCCATTATGAAACGAATTTTGAAACGCATTTTACCGATCCTGCTTGCGATCGTTGTGATATTCAGTATTGCTTGGTATCTTTTTGTCTATGACACGGGGTTTACCAAAGATATCATGCTGAAAAGCGCCCGCTTTTTTGAAAGCCGGGGCAGCCATTCCGTTGCCACATGGATCTATGACCAGGCCTACCGCCAATCCAGCAATGACGAATCCGTTGCCATTGAGCTTGCCGAGCAGTTTAAGTCCTATGGAAACTACACCAAGGCCGAGGTTACTCTCTCCAATGCCATTGCTGACGGCGGTTCCGTGGAGCTTTATCTCGCTCTCAGCAAAACCTATGTGGAGCAGAACAAGCTTTATGATGCAGTGCTGATGCTGGAGAATGTCTCCAATCCGGAGATCAAGGAGCAGCTGGAAAAACTGCGTCCTCAGGTTCCCACTGCCAATCTTCAGCCCGGTTTCTACAACAAATATGTCACCGTTTCCATAGAAGCAGAGTCCGGAACATTATATGTTTCAACCGATAAGGAATATCCCTCCAAAGACGAAGATTTATACCAGGGTCCCATTCAGCTTGCAGAGGGGGAAACAACTTTCTATGCTCTTGCCATCGGCGAAAACGGTCTGGTAAGCCCCCTGGCGGTCTTCGGTTACACCGTGGGCAGCGTGGTGGAAGAAGTCTCCATGAAGGACAGTACTCTGGAAGCTTTGGCACATGAAAAGCTGGGCACCGCAGCCGATCAGCCTATTCTCACCAGTGACCTCTGGAAAATCACCGAGCTGACCGTTCCGAAAGATGTGAAGGACTATTCCGACCTTTGCCTGTTTACCGGTCTGGAAACATTGGTCATGGAGGATGCCACCTTCAACGATCTGCAGTTTTTGCAGAAGATGCCCGGTCTGAAATCTCTGACCGTCAAAAACTCCATTGTTTCCTCCGGTGATCTCAGTTTTATCGCCCAGCTGAAAAATCTGAAGGATCTTGTTCTGACAGGATGCAGTATTGGAAATCTCGAAAATCTTGCAACCGCTTCCGGACTGGTAACGCTGGATCTCAGCGACAACGCCGTCCGTAATCTGGCCCCTCTTTCCTCTATGACAACGCTGGAGCATCTGAATCTCAGCCACAATGCAGTGGATGACCTCGGCGCCCTCAGCGCTCTTGCCGCTCTGAAGTCACTGGATATATCTTACAACGCTCTGACAGGCATTGCGCCTCTGGAATTCTGCGCTTCTCTTGAAAATCTCAATTTGGCACACAATACCATTGAGGATCTCACACCCTTGCAAGGCTGTGCAACCCTTGTCACTTTGGACGCATCTTATAATAAGCTTACCACTGCGGACGCTTTGGCGAAGCTCCCCTCCCTTGTAAAGCTGAATCTTGCGAGAAACCAGATTGCGGACATCTCCCAGCTTTCCACCTTGGTGAAGCTTAAGAATTTTGATATTTCCTACAACGAAATCGGTGATCTTCCCAAATGGAGCAGCAGCGCTTTGGAAACCATTCAGATTTCCTATAACAAGGTTCGTTCCCTCTCCCCGCTTTCTGTCTGTGCAAATCTGCGAGAGGTGTATGCTGATCATAACAAGATTACCAAGGTATCGACAATCGCAAAGTGCTCAAACCTGAAACGGGTCGATATCTACGGGAACCCCGCGAAGGATGTCTCCTCTCTGCGGGACAACGGCGTGACTGTCAACTATGACCCTACCTGATACGATAACCAAAAAGCCACGGTTTGAAACCGTGGCTTTTTCATATAAAAAATGCTCCGTGGATTGGCAGGTCGCCATCGCACAGAGCATTTCTATTATTTTATTTTTCAGAGCCAGATGCCATTTTGAGCACCAGACGAAGTGCTGCTTCCACTGCCTGCCGGCGCACTGCATCCCGGTCTCCCGGAAAGGTGTGCTCCTCTGCAACGCAGGTATTTCGTTCGGCAGCAGCGATATAAACCCTGCCCACCGGGTTCCCGTATGCGTCCCCGCCGGGGCCTGCAAGTCCCGTCACCGACACCGCCACATCCGCCTCCAGCACCTTTCGGGCTCCTATGGCCATGGCCTTTGCCACAGGCTCCGACACAGCCCCAAAGCGTTCCAGCATTTCAGCGTCAACCCCGAGGATGTTGTGCTTTACCCAGTTGGTGTAGCAAATGATACCGCCCTTATAGACCTCAGAGCTGCCGGGAACCGCCGTCAGCGCAGCACCAATGCCGCCGCCTGTACAGCTTTCCGCCGTCACAAGGCTTTTGCCGCCGAGGGCGTTGATGACATCACATGCCAGCTTCATCATGGTACTTTACCGTAATCTTTTCCACATTTTCGAGGGCAGCCGTAATCAGCGCTTCCCGATCCAGCTTTTCTTCCGCATGCATCACCTGTCCCAGCGTGGGCTTGGTCTTGGGATGTTTGGGCGTAAATACAGTGCAGCAGTCCTCGTAAGGCAGAATGGAAGTTTCCAGTGTACCGATTTTTCTGGCGATAGTTACAATCTCTTCCTTATCCATACCCACCAGCGGCATAAAGATGGGCATATCCACCACAGCTCCCGTAACGGCCATGGCCTGCATGGTCTGAGATGCCACCTGTCCCAGATTTTCACCGGTGATCAGGGCTTCGCAGCCATCCCGCCGGGCAATCCGCTGGGAAATCTCCATCATAAACCGGCGCATAATCAGGGTGAAATACTCCTCGGGGCAATTGTCACGGATTGCCTCCTGAATCTCGGTAAAGGAGACCACATTGACAGTCATTCTGCCGCTGTAACGGGTCACCAGCCGTGCAAGCTCCATTACCTTGTCCTTTGCCAGCTGGGAGGTGTACGGATAGGAAAAGAAGTGGACACATTCAATCTCCACGCCACGCTTTGCGATCATATAGGCCGCCACCGGGGAATCAATACCGCCGGAGAGCAGGCACATGGCTCTGCCACCCACACCGGTAGGCAGGCCGCCGGCACCGGGCTCTGCAGGTCCGTGGACATAGGCCGCCAGATCCCGCACCTCCACATATACCGTGTAGGCAGGATGGTGGACATCCACCCGGCAGTCAGGATGCGCCTCCGCCAGCCGTCCGCCGATTTCCTGGGAAATTGCAATGGAGGTCATGGGGAACTGCTTATCGGAGCGCTTGGATTCCACCTTAAAGGATTCGGCAATATCCAGATCGTCCCCCAGATACTCTTCCACCGCATTAAAAATGCTGTCCAGATCTTTTCCGCAGGGGCGGCAGCGGCACAGGCTCACCACGCCGAAAATGCTGTGGCAAGCTTCCCATGCCCCCTCTACATCTGCTTCCCCGTTCTTCGGCTCCACATAGACAGTGGATTGCATGATATACACATCAAAATCGCCGTAGGGCTTCATGCGGCGGCGAACATTCTGCCGCAGCTTCGTTTCAAACTGGCGCTTGTTGCCGCCCTTCAGGACGATTTCGCCCAGCTTCATCAGAAAAATTTCGTTCACTTTATATTCCTCACTTTTATTCGTTTCCTAAATTAACAGTTCGATACTGAATTGCCTCAGCAATGTGCTGAGGTTGGATTTCCTCGCTGCCGTCCAGATCCGCCACCGTCCTTGCCACCCGCAGGATTCGGTCATAGCTTCTGGCGGTAAGGCCCATGGCTTCAAATGCATCCTTCATAAGCCCGGCGCATTCCTCGTTCAGCACACAGAATTTCCGCATCTCATCCGGGCCCATGCGGGCATTGCACATACTGCCTTCCGTAAAACGCCGATGCTGCCGCTCCCGGGCAGCATCCACCCGGCGCTTGATTGCGGCGGAGGGTTCCGCCTCGCTGCGACTTCTGAGATCTTCAAAATGCACCGCCGGTACCTCTACAATAATATCGATGCGGTCCAAAAGAGGTCCGGAAATCCGGCTGCGGTAATTTTTCACCGCTGTCTCCGAGCAGGTGCATCTGCCGGATAGGTCACCGTACCAGCCGCACTTGCAGGGGTTCATGGCGCACACCAGCATAAATTCCGCCGGATAAGTCACACTGCCCGAAATCCGGGAAATGGTAACCTCCCCGTCCTCCAGAGGCTGGCGCATCATGTCAAGCGTATCCTTCCGAAATTCCGGAAGCTCGTCCAGAAACAGCACACCTTTATGGGACATGGAAATCTCACCGGGCCGTGGATTGGAGCCGCCGCCGGCAAGTCCCGCATTGGAAATGGTATGGTGGGGACTGCGGAAAGGCCGTCTCGTCACCAGCGGTTCTTTCGCAGTCAGCAAGCCCATGACGGAATAGATTTGGCTGACCTCAAGTGCCTCTTCCCTTGTCATATCCGGCAAGATGGAGGGCAGCCGCTTGCTGAGCATGCTTTTTCCCGAGCCCGGCGGGCCGATCAGCAGCACATTGTGTGACCCGGCCGCAGCGACCTCCAGCGCCCGCTTCACATTTTCCTGCCCCAGCACATCCTTAAAGTCCAGAGCCGGGATTTCCGCCTGCATCGGCTGCCAAAGGGGCTCCTGATGAAGCTCCGCTTCCCCGTTTAATCCTGCCGCCAGTTCTTTTACCGTGTGAACAGGATACACCGCCGGACCTTGCGCCAGCGTTGCCTCTGCTGCATTTTCCGCCGGTACAAACAGGGCCTCGATCCCTGCCTGTTTGGCGGCCATCGCCATGGGCAGTACGCCGGAAATGGGACGCAGCTGACCGTCCAGACTGACCTCCCCCAGAAATGCGCTGGCGGAACGGGGCCTGCGGATGCTGCCCGCCGCACACAGGATACTCAAAAGGATAGGAAGATCATAATGGGTGCCCGCTTTTTTCATATTGGCAGGTGCCAGATTCACCGTAATACGGCTGGCAGGAAAGGAAAGGCCCGAATTTTTTGCCGCCGCACGGACACGCTCTCTGGCTTCCTTCACCGCCGCATCCGGCAGGCCTACAATGTCAAATCCCGGCAGGCCGTTGGAAATATAACACTCTGCAACTACTTCGCTGCCCCGGATGCCGGTAATGCCCAGGGTGCGGATACTGCAAATCATACTAAGGATGCCCCCATTCGCCCATTTTCTACCATCATACTCTATTCCAGCCTAAAAAACAACGGTTTTTTTCACATCTTCCTCCACAGGAAAATATATCCTTCCTTCTTTCTTTACAGAATTCTTGCACGCTGCGATATAAATCCTTTACAAAACGGCGGCGGGGTGGTATGATATACGGGACGAAATTTGAATACTTTAGGAGGTATTTCATTTTGGCTAGAAAATTCAAGACCATGGACGGCAATACTGCTGCCGCCCACGTCAGCTACGCTTTTACCGAGGTAGCTGGTATCTACCCCATCACACCGTCCAGCCCCATGGCGGACAATGTGGATCAGTGGGCCGCTGCCGGTCGTAAAAACATCTTTGGCGATACTGTCAAGGTCGTTGAGATGCAGTCCGAGGCAGGTGCTGCCGGTACCGTTCACGGCTCTCTTGCCGCCGGTGCTCTCACCACTACCTACACCGCTTCTCAGGGTCTTCTGCTGATGATCCCCAATATGTACAAGATCGCCGGCGAACTGCTTCCCTCTGTTTTCCATGTATCTGCCCGTACCGTCGCTGCTCAGTCCCTGAATATCTTCGGTGACCACTCCGACGTTTACGCCTGCCGTCAGACCGGCTTTGCTATGCTGGCCGAGACCAATGTGCAGGAAGTAATGGACCTGTCCCCTGTTGCCCATCTGGCAGCCATCGAGGGCCGTGTTCCTTTCATCAACTTCTTTGACGGTTTCCGTACTTCCCATGAGATCCAGAAGGTCGCTACTTGGGACTACGAAGACCTGAAGGAAATGACCAACATGGAAGCTGTCGATGCATTCCGCAAGCATTCTCTGAACCCCGAGCGTCCCGCAATGCGCGGCTCTCACGAGAATGACGACATCTTCTTCCAGCACCGTGAGGCCTGCAACAAGTACTATAACGCTCTGCCCGCAGTTGTCGAAAAGTACATGAACAAGGTCAACGAGAAGCTGGGCACTGACTACAAGCTGTTCAACTACTACGGCGCTCCCGATGCTGACCGCATCATTGTCGCTATGGGTTCTTTCAACGATGTCGTTGAGGAAGTCATCGACTATCTGAACGCTCACGGCGAAAAGGTCGGCCTGGTTAAGGTTCGCCTGTTCCGTCCCTTCTGCCCCGAAAAGCTGCTGGAGGCTATTCCCGCTTCTGTTAAGAAGATTGCTGTTATGGACCGCACCAAGGAGCCCGGCTCTCAGGGCGAGCCCCTCTATCAGGATGTTGTCATGGCTCTGGCCAAGGCCGGCAGAAACAATGTCACTGTAGTCGGCGGCCGTTACGGTCTGGGTTCCAAGGATACCCATCCCGCTTCCGTCTTCGCCATCTTCGAAGAGCTGGCTAAGGATGCTCCCAAGCAGGAGTTCACCGTTGGTATCGTTGACGATGTAACTCACCTGTCTCTGGAGGAGAAGCCTTCCCCCAACACCGCTGCAGAAGGCACCATCGAGTGCAAGTTCTGGGGTCTGGGCGGCGACGGCACCGTCGGTGCTAACAAGAACTCCATCAAGATCATCGGTGACCACACCGGAAAGTTCGTACAGGCTTACTTCCAGTACGACTCCAAGAAGACCGGCGGTGTTACCGTATCTCACCTGCGCTTCGGCGACAAGCCCATCAAGTCTCCCTACTATATCAACAAGGCTGACTTTGTTGCCTGCCACAACCCCTCCTATATTACCAAGGGCTTCAAGATTGTTCAGGACGTTAAGCCCGGCGGCGTGTTCCTGATCAACTGCCAGTGGAATCTGGAAGAACTGGAGCATCATCTGGATGCTGCTTCCAAGCGCTACATTGCTGAAAACAACATTCAGCTCTACACCATCAATGCTATCGATCTGGCCATTCAGGTCGGCATGGGCAAGCGTACCAACACCATCCTGCAGTCCGCATTCTTCTCTCTGGCAAAGATCATGCCCGCAGAGGATGCAGTGAAGTACATGAAGGATGCTGCTGAGCATTCTTACCTGAAGAAGGGCCGTGACGTCGTTGAGAAGAACTGGAACGCTATCGACGCAGGCGCTACCGCCTATGTGAAGATCGATGTTCCCGCTTCCTGGGCTACCGCTGAAGACGCTCCCGCTGATCATCATCTGGAGGGTCGTGCCGACACCGTTGCTGTGGTTAAGAACATTCTGAACCCCATCAGCAAGATGGACGGTTACAGCCTGCCTGTTTCCGCTTTCGAGGATTATGTGGACGGTCAGTTCGCTCTGGGCGCTGCTGCCTACGAAAAGCGCGGCGTTGCCGTTACCGTTCCTGAGTGGGATGCTACCAAGTGTATCCAGTGTAACAACTGTGCATATGTCTGCCCCCACGCTACCATCCGCCCCTACGCTCTGACCGAGGAAGAGGCAAAGGCAGCTCCCGCAGCCGCCAAGATCGTTCCCGTGAAGGCCGGCAAGGGCAAGGGTGTTTACTCCTACACCATGGCTGTTTCTCCTCTGGACTGCATGGGCTGCGGCGTCTGTGTCGGCGTTTGCCCCACCAAGGCCATCACCATGGTTCCTCAGGAATCTCAGCTGGATCAGCAGGAAGTCTTCGACTACATGGTTTCCAAGGTCGCTTCCAAGGCAGATATGCAGGATAACACCGTTAAGGGCAGCCAGTTCAAGCAGCCCCTGCTGGAGTTCTCCGGTTCCTGCGCAGGCTGTGCCGAAACCTCCTATGCTCGTCTGGTAACCCAGCTGTTTGGCGATCGGATGTACATCTCCAACGCCACCGGCTGTTCCTCCATTTGGGGCGGCCCCGCAGCTACCTCTCCCTACTGTGTCAACGAAGAGGGTCACGGCCCCGCATGGTCCAACTCCCTGTTCGAGGATAACGCAGAGCACGGCCTCGGTATGTACACCGCACAGGCTGTCATCCGTGAGTCCCTGGCTAACAAGGTTCGCTCCGTCATGGAAGCAACCTCCAACGAGGATCGCAAGGCTGTCTGCCAGAACTGGCTGAATACCTTTGACGACGGCGAAGCCAACAAGGCTGCCACCAAGGCTCTGGTTGCAAATCTGGAGGCTAATGTCTGCTGCGACACCGTTAAGGACATCCTCAACAAGAAGGAATACCTTTCCAAGAAGTCCATCTGGATCTTCGGCGGCGACGGTTGGGCATACGACATCGGCTTCGGCGGTGTGGACCATGTTCTGGCTTCCAACAAGGACGTCAATATCTTCGTCTTTGATACCGAGGTTTACTCCAACACCGGCGGACAGGCTTCCAAGGCTTCCAACATCGGTCAGGTTG
>JAHHRX010000025.1 GCA_020025545.1 Oscillospiraceae bacterium
TCTGCGCTGACAATACTTGGCGGGTAACTGCCCGGGAAGATAAGTAACGCCAACACGAATATTCCTCTTTAGCTCAGTCGGTAGAGCGACGGACTGTTAATCCGTGTGTCGTTGGTTCGAGTCCAACAAGGGGAGCCACATGATTTCCTGCTGTAGTTTAAACTCTTACGGTTTAGCGCGGCAGGAAATTTTGTATATTTATCGAAGTGCGAAGTGCAATGCTTTCGGGCATTGCACTTTTTTCTTAAGCAGCACTCTGTTGGATATGAAAGCAAAAGCCTTTCGGCTGCGCTATTCTTGCGGGATGATGTGCATGCTCACCTGCTTCAAAAGCACAGAGAAAGCGTCACTTTTTTGAGACAGGTATGCCGGGCATATGCAGCCAAATGCCGGCGCCTATACCATCAGGGAAGACTTTTTGCAGAGTTATTTTGCAGGTCAGTATTACTTCTGATACCATGTCTTTGACGACACAGGGCAAATATATTCAAGAAAGACTGCAAATTTGCATATTTATGCTATTCAAGACCGGGTAAATATGTTATAATCAAGCAGATGCTGGCGCATTGGTATTTGGCTGTTCAGCGAAACTGCGATAAAATTTGAATTACACTGGAAAGAAGAGTTTTTTTGGAACAGAGAAAAGTAATTTATTATGAAGATGAACTGAATGACGAATTTTCTGTAGCGCGTATTACACCGAAAAGAATCGATGGGAATTACCGATATTGTTATGATTCTCTTTTTAAGAGGTTTACGCATTTTTTTTGGTACCGTATTATTGCGACACCTATTGCATACCTGTATACGAAAATTGTGTTTCATCATAAGATCGTCGGCCGGGAGAAATTAAAGCCGTTTCAGAAAAAGGCATATATGCTCTACGGAAATCATACGCAGGACATTGCGGATGCTTTTATACCAACCATGCTGAATTTCCCGAAGGACGATTATGTTGTTGTCCATCCCAACAATGTTTCCATGCCTGTTCTGGGAAAGATTACTCCGTCTCTGGGAGCGCTGCCGCTGCCGGATGACATGGCTGCTTACCGGAATTTTCTAAATGCCATGGAACGGCGGATTTCCGAAAACCATGCCATTGTTGTCTATCCGGAAGCACATATTTGGCCCTATTATACCGGGATTCGCCCCTTTCTGGATAAGTCCTTCCACTATCCCGTCAAGTATGACATTCCCACCTTCTGTTTTACCAATACTTATCAGAAGCGGCGCGGTTTTAAACGGCCTCAAATTGTCACCTATATAGACGGCCCCTTTTATCCGGACGAGGGCATTTCCGCCGGACAGAAAAAGAAGGATCTGCGGGACAAGGTGTATGGCTGTATGTGCCGGCGTGCTGAGAATTCCAATGTGGAAGTTATCAAATATATCAAAAAGGATGTTCAAGATGGTTAACATACTATTTTGCGGAAACAGCGGTGTGTTTGACGGCATACTGACATCGTCACTTTCCATACTCAAACGAACCAATTCAACTGAGCCCTTTGCATTTTATATCTTCACCATGGATGTTAGCCGTATTCGGCCTGATTATGTGCCGGTTTCCGATCAGCAGATTGCGTTTTTCCGAAATGTAATTCAAGATTACAATCCGGACAACTGCGTTAAAAAGATCGATGTCACAAAGCTTTACGGGGAAGAGTTCGGCAGCTGCCCCAATGAAGATGCCTATTGCTCTCCCTATACCCTCATCCGCCTGCTTGCGGATCGGATTGATGGCATCCCGGACAAAATCCTGTATCTCGATGCAGATGTCATGTTTAATCGGGATATCCATCTGCTCTATGATGTGGATGTGGAGGAGGTGGAGTACGCCGCAGCCAGAGATCATTACGGCAAATATCTGATCAGCCCCAATTATGTGAATGCAGGCGTACTGCTGTTTAACATGAAGCGGATGCGGCAGACGAAGATCCTGACAAAAGCCAGATCTCTGCTCAGAGAGAAAAAGCTGGTCTTTGCAGACCAAAGCGCACTGATTCGCTCCACCACCTGCAAAAAAATGCTCCCCCAGAAATTTAATGACCAGAAATTTCTGCACAAATCCACAGTCGTGCGGCATTTCTCCAAGAGACTGTTCTGGCTGCCGTATCCTCATACGGATAACATCAAGCAGTGGCATGTGAGCCGAGTCCACAAGATATTCGGCTACTATCAGTTTGATGATGTGCTGTACGAATATGTTTATTTAAAAGAAAAGTATAAAAGAGAGGTAGCTGATCATGCTTAACAACACGATCCCTGTATTTTATGCAGGCGATGACCACTTTATAAAGTACGCTGTCGTTTCCATTTATTCTCTCATTCAAAACGCTTCTCCGGAGCGGCGGTACCATCTGCACTTCCTGCATACCGGAGTTTCTGAGGAAAGGAAGCAGGAGGTTTTGGCGCTGCAGAGAGAATATTTTGAAATTTCCTTCGACGATGTGACGGAATATCTGCAGACCATTTCCGACAAACTGCCCATCCGGGATTACTATTCCAAAACCACCTATTATCGCCTGTTTATTGCGGAAATGTTCCCGGAGTACAGCAAAGCGATTTATCTGGATGCGGATACCATCGTTCAGGGAGACATCAGCAAACTCTATGATGTGGATATCCAGAATGCCTATGTGGGCGCATGCCACGAGCAGGTTATGATTCAGGAGGATGTCTTCGGAACCTACGTGGAAAGGGTAATCGGAATCTCCCGATACAATTTCTTCAATGCCGGAATGCTGCTGATCAACTGCGAGCAGTTTCGTGTTTCGTTTGTGCTGGATAAGTTTATCGATTATCTGCACTATTACGACTTTGTAGTGACCCAGGATGAGGATTATCTGAACCTTATCTGTAAGGATCATGTCTATTGGCTGGATCAGCGCTGGAATACGGAAATGTTTGGGGAAATTCCTTACCCCATCGAGCAGGCCAATATTTTGCACTACATCATGACCAGCAAGCCCTGGCACTATGCGGACTGCCGCAATGGCTCCATTTTCTGGGATTATGCCAGACATACGAATGTCTATGACGCAATTCAGCAGGAATTGAACAGCTATACAGATCAGGAGCGGCAGCGAGATCTGATTTCCGGCCAGAAGCTAATGGAACTGGCTCAGTCGGAGATAGACCGGCCGGACAATTTCCTGAACCGGATCAACAGGGACAAGCGGGCAAAAGACCGGGTCGCCATTCTGCATAAGATCGAAGAATATGAAAAGCACGGAAAATTCGATCAGGATGTGGAGGATGACCCTCCTTCCCGTGTTCTGCAGCCGGACGAGATTGAGTATATTGAAAAGTCTGTCTTTCAGAAGTTAAAGACCAGAGTCGCGTTCCGAATTGCCAGAAAATTCGTAAACAAACTGCTGGATGATAAGAAACTGATTATCAAGGAAATCCGGGGAATGGAGAATTTCCGGAATCTCAAGAATGGTGCAGTGATTACCTGCAACCACTTCAACGCTTTTGACAGCTTTGCCATCCAGCTGGCATACGACGGGGCGAAACAGCCGGACAGGCAGTTCTACCGTGTGATTCGGGAAGGCAATTATACATCTTTCCCCGGGTTTTATGGGTTCCTGATGCGACATTGCAATACGCTGCCTCTGTCCTCCAATGCGGCGACCATGAAAAAGTTCATAGCGGCTGTAAATAAACTGCTTCAGGATGGACACTTTGTTTTATTCTATCCCGAGCAGAGTATGTGGTGGAACTACCGCAAGCCCAAGCCCCTAAAAAAGGGTGCCTTTACCTTTGCCGCAAAAAACAATGTTCCGGTTTTGCCCTGTTTCATCACTATGAAAGACTCAAATATCATGGGGGAAGACGGCTTCTTTGTTCAGGAATATACCATTCACATTGAACAACCAATTTACCCCAATGAGAATTTGCCTTATGCCCAGAAGGTAAAGGACATGATGGATCAAAACTATGATCTCTGGAAGCAAATTTACGAAGAAGAATATCAGATCCCTCTGTCTTACACAACAGCGTGCAGCTGAATATTTATTCTGTCAAAATGATGCGCCTGCCGGCCGGGTGTTCACTCAGGCGGATACCTTGCGCCGCACAATTTAACAGGGCAGCATGATGCTTTCAACAGAAACCATTCTTATGAGTGGTTTCTGTTTTTTGCTTGATAGAGAAAAATTGCTTGTGCATCCGTGCCGGGAGAGAATGCGCATGAAAAGTCTTGCAGCCGATAGATTTTGGCACTGTCCCCCGTGCCCGAAAGCGCTCAGAGGGGGGCTGCTTGTATTTTCCCGGTACTGCCGATCATGGGGCAAAACTGTTAAAAACTTAAAAATGGTGTTTGCATAATTGTGCCTTTTATGTTACAATTTTCCATATACGGGCATTATGACCTGCTGTTAAAATGGTATCATTGTACGGGGCGGAAGTGGCGATTCCGCTTGCAAATGAATGAATTTTTCCTGTTTTAACCAAGGGTCAGTCCGGATATTACCAATTCTATAAGGAGGAAACAAATGAGACAGCGCGAAAATCAATCCAAGAAGCGTCTTTTCGGACGCAGACTCGCAGCGGCAGTACTGGCTGTGATCATGGGCGTGTGCTGCATTCCCCTGACACCCATTCAGGCCGCAGCTGAGGATGCCGGGTATGAGCTCTACCCCATGCCCCATACCATTAGCTATACCGGAAAAGACTACATCGTAAGAAATGAAGTCAATCTGGTGGTGGAAGACGGTATTGACCATTACACCGTAGATCGACTGGAGGAGGTTTTGGCCCTTAAAAAGGACATCACCTACACCCAGTCCAATGCCATCGTCCCCGGCAAAACGAACATTCTGGTGGGCATTAAGGGTTCTCAGGGCTATGTAGATACATATGCTCAGGAGAATCTGACGGTTTCTACCGAAAACCTGTTTGGCAAGCAGGATTCCTATGTTTTGGACAGCCGCAACGGTGTTATCACCGTACTGGGTAAAGACACCGATTCCAGCTTCTATGGTCTCACAACTCTGTACCATGTGTTTGCACAGATGGACAGCTACACGATTCGTGAGTTCCATGTGGAGGACTGGGCAGATGTATCCAGCCGTGGATTTATTGAAGGTTATTACGGCAACCCCTGGAGCACGGAGGACCGTGTTAATCTCATGAAGTGGGGCGGCTACTATAAGCTGAATTCCTATTTCTATGCACCTAAGGATGACCCCAAGCATAACGCACAGTGGAGATCGCTTTATACGGAGGAAGAAATCCAGGATAAGATTATTCCTCTGGCTGAGGCCGGCAATGCTTCCAAGTGCCGTTTTGTCTATGCCCTGCATCCCTTTATGCATAACGCTGTTCGGTTTAACGACAATTATGAGGCAGATTTGAAGGCTGTGCAGGATAAGTTTGCGCAGGTCATCAAGGCCGGCGTGCGTCAGATTGCGATTCTGGCCGACGATGCAAATCATGTGGGCAACGACAATTACATCAAATTCCTGAATGATATGTGCGCCTGGCTGGAGACAATGAAGGAAGAATATCCCGATCTTAAGATGACCCTGCCGTTCTGTACTCAGGAATACATGAGCTGGGGTAAGGATTACTACGCCAAGTTCCCCGAGAATGTTCAGATCGTTATGACCGGCGGTAAGGTTTGGGGCGAGGTTTCTAACAACTTCACGACTTCCTTTACCAATACGGTCGGCCGGGGCCCCTACATGTGGATCAACTGGCCCTGCTCCGATAACTCCAAGAAGCACCTGATTATGGGCGGCTACACCACCTTCCTGCAGCCCGGTGTGGATCCCGAGAATATTCAGGGCATCGTTCTTAACCCCATGCAGCAGTCCGAGCCCAGCAAGGTTGCCATCTTCGGCAATGCCTGCTACTCCTGGAATATCTGGGAGAACGAGGAGGAAGCAAATGAGGCATGGTTTGACTCCTTCAAGTATGTGGATCACAACTCCGCTATGGAGACCCAGGCTTCTGCAGCTCTGCGGGAATTGTCCAAGCACATGATGAATCAGGCGATGGACGACCGCGTTCAGCCTTTGCAGGAATCTGTGGAGCTGAAGGCAATTCTGAACGATTTCAAGAGCAAGCTTTCTGCCGGCACAGTTACTGCGCAGGATGTAGATAAGGTGATGGCCGAGTTCTATGTTCTGCAGGCCGCTGCCAAGACCTACCGTGCAAAAGCCGACGATCAGAATGTGAAGAACCAGATCGTCTACTGGCTGGACTGCTGGGACGACACCACCGCTGCCGCCCTTGCTTACCTCAATGGCGTGAAGGCAACCCTAATTAAGGATAGCACCAATGCGCTCAAGTACAATACCTTGGGTCAGGTGGCGTTTGAAAAGTCCAAGTCTCATGGTTTCCATTATGTAAATCATACCGAATACGCCGAAGTCGGCGTGCAGCATATCGTTCCCTTTATCAATACCCTTGCTGACTATGTCTCCCGGTACGCCGAGCTGGCCATGGATCCCAACAAGGTGATTGGTACCTTTATCACCAGCCGTAAGGATACCCCCGCAGGCGATATGAAGAATGCCACGGACGGAGACGACAGCACTTTCATCAGCTATCGGAATCCTGCTGCAATCAAAGAAGGCGAATTTGTTGGTGTTGTATACAACAAGCTGATTACCGTTGAGGACATCCGTTTCCTGCTGGGTACCGGCAAGAACCACTTCGATGCATGTAAGCTTCAGTACACGGAAGACGGAACCGAGTGGAAAGATATTCCTCTGGTCAATAAGGAAAACGCCTTTACCGGTACTCAGAATCAGTATCTGGAAGTGGTTGTAAAGCAGCAGAATCTGCCCAAGGATTTTAAGGCTATGGGTATCCGTCTGATCGCAACTGCCGACAACAGACTGGATGCATGGCTGGAAGTGCATGAGATTCAGGTGAACAAGCTCAAGGGCGTTCTGCCTGCGGTCGATGGCACCTACTCCGCATCCAATGGCCTCAGCATTAAGAACAATGCATCTTGGAATGTTCTGAAGGATAAGAAGAACGGTACTGAGGTACAGCTGAGCAACGTCGGCGACAAGACTGCCAAGAATGCTTACATCCAGTACACCTTCCAGGAAGCGATCAGGCTTGGTACCGTGTACTTTGCTCAGGGTGCAAGCCAGGCCAATGATGTCATCAGAAACGGCTCTCTGCAGTATCTGGGAGAGGACGGACAGTGGCATGAAATGGGAAAAATCACCAACGCAAAGGTGCAGTCCTTCAACCTGAGAGAGAAAGACATTGTCACCACCGCCGTTCGGATCCTCAACCTTACCGAAGTCCCTGTGTGGTGGCGTGTGGGTGAGTTCCGCGTGGAAGGCACCCAAACTGCTGCAAACCTGCCGATCCAGTACAATGTGATCAAAACCGACATCTGGAAAGTGGAAGGCGGTTCTGAGGCCAATCTCCATGACGGCAACGACGGTTCCTTTGTTTACTATGATCCCGACGGAAACGGCAATCCCAACAATATTAACAACGATAATTGCATGGTTGACCAGTTCCTGGGCTACAATTTCGGCCGCGTGGTGGAGCTGAAGAATATCCATGTTGTTGTGGGTAATACAGCAAAAGTTGGCGACAAGATCGTTAAGTACGCAATTGAGACCTCCATGGATAATCAGACATGGACAGCAGTTCCCGGATATGCTGCATATACCGGTAAGGACAATGCAGTTGATGTCATTAACATCGATCTGGCCACTCCCATCAACGCTCAGTACATCCGTATACGCAATCTGGAGCAGCGCCACGCATGGGTCTACTTCAGTGAGTTTACCGTGAAAGAGGCTGTTCATCAGGACGGCACTCCGGATTACCTGTACACCAATGCAACAACCGACATTCTCTCCAATAAGAAGAATGGTACTGTGAGCCTGACCTCCGGCACCGTAACACTCAATCAGGGTCAGTACATCGGTGTGGATTTGGGCAATATCAAGGCCGTTACCAAAATCGATACCTCTGATCTGGGCAGCAATGTGGCCCTTGAGACATCTATGAACGGTGTAACATGGACTGCCTGCACAGCCGGCTCCGGCAAGAATATCGATGCCCGCTATGTGCGTGCGGTTTCCAAGGCGGACGGCACCGAAGTGGATCTTACAAAATTTGCAGTTACCTTTAAGTATATCGCCGATAAGAGCGTAACCAGCGACTTTAATGTCAGCGATGCAGATATCGATATGACGATTGTCGGCGGAGTCGAAAATGTGTTCGACGGAAAGCTGGATACCAAGGGCACAATCACTGGTGTTCAGACAAAGGATAGACACATTACCTTTGACCTCGGCCAGTCCGTGCATTTCAGCAGCCTGCGCTACTACATTGCTGAAGACAACTGGGATTATCTCAGACACGCAAAGGTTGAAATTTCCTCCGACCTTAAGACATGGCAGCAGGTAATGGTGATTGGTAAGCCCACAGACAATACCACCAATACCTCCGTGGCCAAGGATGCAGATTACCTTACCCACGACAGCAACAACCCCGGCTATATGTATGCGGAGGCCAAGAACCTGAATCAGGATGCCCGCTATATCCGCATTACTCCCCTCAGCTCCTATGATCACAGATGGGTGGTCATCAACGAGCTGCAAATCAACGGCGGCGCCTATATCTCCCCCGAGGCTAACCGTGACATCATTTCCAATGTGCAGGAAGAGCCCGGCAAGATTCCCTCCAACGCACTGGATAAGGACTACAACACCGCATACCGTCCCGCAGGAAAGAATAATTCCTTTACCTACCGTGTCTCTGACCCGAAGGGCCTGACGGTTCTGCGTCTGGTGCAGCTGGGTGCAATTTCCAATGCAACCGTCACTGTCCGCTATGTAGGGGAAACAAAGGATGCAGAGCTTGGCACTTTGAATCAGGCAATCAGCGAGTTTGTGCTGGCTGAGGGCAAGACTCTGGAAAGCGTTACGGTAAGCTGGACAGACACAGCGCCTGAAATTGCAGAAATTGCAGTTTCCGCAGAAAAGGTCACCAAAGCTGACAAGACCGCTCTGAAGGAAGCGCTGGATGCAACTCATCCCACCAATACCTGGATCACCGACAGCGTCAAAAACTACAACGATGCCAAGACGGTGGGTCAGGCAGTCTACGCGAATCCCAATGTCACACAGGCTGTGGTTGACTCTGCACTGGGCGCAATCAAGAGCGCTGTTGCCGATGCACAGCTGAAGGTCACCAATATGGATGAGCTGCAGGCACTGGTGGACAACAAGCTGAGCAATGATGCCATTACCTACACCACCAACAGCTACTATGTATACAGTGCTGCTGTGGAAAACTTGCAGGATGCTCTTGCAAATGCGGATAACCTGACCCAGGCTAAGGCCGATACACTGAAGGCAGCTGTTGCCGATGCGCAGGCTGCTCTGGAATTCTCCATCCGTCACCGTGAACTGGCTGAGTTGGCTGTAGAGGGCTATGCAGCTCTGGTCGGCGACGAGTACACCCCCGACAGCTTCGCTGCCGTAACTGCCGCAAAGGAAGCCATTGACGCTTTGGTAGCACAGGACAAGGCCGCTCAGCAGGGTGAAGGTGAGCGTGTAAATCCCGAAAAGCTTGCACAGGCTAAGGCTGCCTATGAGCAGGCCGTTGCAGCTCTGCGCTACAAGTCGGATAAGTCCGTTCTGCAGGAGCTGGTTGCCAAGGCGGAAGCTTTGGATCTTACCGGATACACCACCGAGAGTGTCGAGGCATTCAACGCTGCTATGAAGGCTGCTAAGGCCGTTCTGGCAGATGAAACCATCGGCAGGGATCAGCAGAATGTGGTTGACGAAGCTGTGGAGCAGCTGAAGGCAGCCATCAGAGGCCTGACGGTTGAGCAGGCCCCCGGCACTGCTCCCAAGCCCGATGTACCTCAGACCGGCGATGACAGCAACATGACCGTTTGGGTTGTTGTTGCAGTCATTTCTCTGGCAGGTATTGTATGCGCTGCAGCATTCCTGCTGCATTCCCGCAAGCGTAGCCGCAGATAATGAAAAAAGAGTACGGTCATCCCGCAAGGGATGACCGTATTTCAGCTTGTCAAAGCCCCCCTGTTTTCGTTAACCGAAAGCAGGGGTTTTGTCGTTTATTGGCAAAAAACTCCGGGTATTCCTGCCAAATGGAAACGGTCAGCAGCTTCTGACCGTTTTCATTTGCTCCGAAACTTTTTACAGGAACCGCCTGCTCCATTGGCACGTGTTCTGCCGTCGCCGGGAAAAAGTGAAAGAAACCGGAGTGGATTGACAAACAGATTGCATGATGGTAGAATAAGCAAAATTAAATATTCCATGCAGTGAACCCGAGCCGGTGGGGGGAGGGTTCCGAACAGGGAAGCGGGGTGCAAATCCCCCACAGCTGTCTTTACTGTAATAGCGGACGAGAGAACAGCATGTCACTGCCTTCGGGCGGGAAGACGTTCTTCAGGATGAGGCTTGAGTCAGGAGACCTGCTGCATGGATGTGTGAGAGTTTTCTTGGCCAGGAGAAAAGTCTGGGGTACAAGGCGGGATAGTTTTTTATCTTGCCCATTTTGTGTAGCCCTTTCATAGCTTCTCCTGAGGGAGAAGCTATTATTTTTGGCACAGCCAAGTTAATAGGATATTTATATTATCAGTAAGGAGAAACAGAAAATGAAAAAACTGACGATTCTGCTGCTGACATTGGTAATGGCAGTAAGCCTTGCCGCCTGCGGCAGCAAAACCCAGCCGGAGCAGAATGTAACCGCCACCGGCGACAACCAAACCACCACAGTGGCTACGGAAACGGCGACGCAGGTGCTGACAGACAATGCAGGCCGTCAGGTGGAGCTGCCCAACCCGGTGAAAACCTGTGTTGTGGCAAACCGCTACAACAGTGAGCTGATCCGTGCCTGCGGTGCGGTGGACAAGATCATTTCCGTGGACACCAACACCGCTCAGGATCGGGTGTACTGGAAGATGTTTGATCCTGACAATGTGATCGGCAAGAGTCAGAAGGAACTGAACTACGAAAAGATTATTGAGCTGAATCCTCAGGTTGTGATCCTGCCTGATAACGGCGCTTACAAAGAGGCAGAGGAAAAGCTGGCACCCTTCGGCATCAAGGTGTTTGTGATCTCCGGCTATGACACTGCGGATTTTAAGAACCAGACCGAAAACATCGGCAAGATGTTCGGCGTAGAGGAGCAGGCTGCCAAGTTCTACAATTACTTCAATGACAAGCTGGAATATGTCCATACACAGCTGAAGGATGTGGAAAAGCGCAGCGTTTACTTTGAAACCACCCAAAACTACTCCACCGTATTCCGGGGAAATCCCATGTACAACATGGTGGAGTTTGCGGATGTGCGCAATATTTTCAGCACAGACACCGAAAACCTCAGCGCAAAGGAAATTGACCCGGAAGCTGTGATCAGCCGGAACCCCGATGTGATTATCAAGCTGGTGACCCCCAATCAGGCGCTGTCCGGCACCGGCCTTTACACGGCACCTACCAAGGAAGAGTTCCAGAGCGCATATCAGGACATTGTGAGCCGTGTTGGCTTCGACAGCATTACCGCTGTCAAAAATGACGACATCTACTTTATGACCCAGTTCAGCCACGGCGGTGCCGGTAAGCTGGTGGGCACCCTGTTTATCGCAAAGATGGTCTACCCCGACCTGCTGCCGGAGCTGGACACAGAGGAAATCTACCGGACATGGCTGGAGGACTTCCAGGGCTTTGACTTTGTTCCCGGCCATTTCTGGGCAGGCAAGGATCTGCACTGATGCAGAAAAAGGAAGTAAAGCAGGATATCGACCAGCTCCTTTCCGTCTATAATGCCGGTGCCAGAAAAAAGTGCCTGATCATCCTGTCCGGGCTGGTGCTGATGCTGATTCTGGGGCTGTGGTTCACCACCGTGGGAGAAAATCATGTGGGCATTCTGGATGTGCTGCGGGCCATCCGGCACTGGATCGCCGGAGATCTCTCCGTCACCCAGGAAAAGGTAATCGTGCTGCTGCGGCTGCCCCGAATTGTCCTTGCCATTTTTGCCGGCGTGGGCCTTTCGGCTGCCGGTGTGGTGATGCAGTCCATCACCAGAAATCCCATGGCCAGCCCCTTTACCGGCGGCATTTCCAATGCGGCGGCTTTTGGTGCGTCGATTTCCATTGTGTTTGGCATCGGAATTCTGCCGGGCACGGAGCTGGGCACAGTGATCAATGCCTTTCTGCTGTCGCTTCTTTGCGCGGTGCTGGTGTATGTGGTGTCTCTGAAGGTGGGCATGACCCCGGAAACCATTGTGCTGGTGGGCATTGCCCTGAGCTATCTGTTCAGCGCAGCCACCTCTACCATAGAGTTTTTTGCCAACGAGCATCAGCTGGCTGCGGTGGTGCAGTGGGCCTTCGGCAGCCTGAATGGCGCCCGGTGGTCACAGGTGCTGGTGGTGGGCGGGTTTTCCCTTGCTTCTTTGCTGGTAATCTACTGCTTTGCCCCCGCCCTGAACATTATGATTTCCGGTGACGATCAGGTGGCAAGATCTCTGGGCGTGAAGGTAACGCTGGTGCGCTGCGTCACGGGGCTGCTTTCCGTGCTGGCAACCGCAGCGGTTATCAGCTTTACCGGGGTCATCGGATTTGTGGGACTGGCCGGCCCTCATATGGCAAGGATGCTGATTGGCAGCGACCACCGATATCTGCTGCCCTTTTCGGCTGTGTGCGGCGCACTGCTCATGCTGGTGGCGGATACCCTTGGCAGGGTCATTCTGGCACCTGTGATGATTCCGGTGGGCATCGTGATTTCCTTTCTGGGAGTTCCGATTTTCCTGAATCTGATTGTCACACGGAAGAAGGGGTATTTCAAATGAGCTTAAAAGTGGAACACATTTCCTATTCCTATGAAAGAAATCAGGTGCTGGACGATGTTTCCTTTGAAGCGGAAGCCGGTGAGGTGCTTGCACTGCTTGGCCCTAACGGCATCGGAAAGACCACTCTGCTGAAGGCGTTTTCCGGGATCATGCGTCCCCAGCAGGGCAGGACCTTTGTAGATGGAGAGGATATTTTGCAAATGCCCCCGGGGCAGCGAGCAAGACTCATTGCCTATGTGCCCCAGTACACGGCCAATCTGTTCCCGGTGAGCGTGGCGGATGCGGTGCTCATGGGCCGGCAGCCCTTTGTTCGGTTTCGGCCCAAGGAGGAAGATAAGCGGGTGGTTTTTGAGATTCTGGAGCAGCTGGAGCTGACCCAGTTTGCCTTTCGGAACATTGAAGCCTTGTCCGGCGGTGAGCGTCAGCGGGTCTTTATCGCCCGGGCGCTGGCTCAGGAGCCCAAGCTGCTGCTTCTGGATGAGCCGACCAGCAGCATGGACATCAAAAATATGCTCCACACCATGGATATGATCGTGGAGCTGGTGAAGAAAAAGAATATCACCGCCGTGGTTTCCATCCATGACCTGAATCTGGCCTCCATGTTCTGTGATAAATTCCTGTTTCTGAAAGAACACAGGGTATTTGCCCACGGAGCGGGAGCGGAGGTGCTGACTTCTGAAAATCTTCAGGACGTGTATAAGGTCAACACGAAAATTACGCAGGTGGATGGCTACAGTCACATCCGGCTGCTGAAAAAGCTGCCCGAATAAAACAGGTTTTCATAGGAAAAGCCCGAAGGCCCTGACATGTGCAGAGCCTTCGGGCTTCGTTTTGCAGACGGGGAAAGAGAGGCCGGGGAATATCCGCATGGGAACTGCCGGTACCGGAGGCTTACCATGTGGCCCAACCGCAAAATACCCGGAGGAGGCCATATCATGCTTCTGTTCCGCCTGCCTGCATGGTGAAAATATAGATGGGGTTCTGCCCGTTCATCAGATTGTAGCTGCCTGCCTTTCGGCTCCGGGCCACGGTCATGGAGATCACTTCCGTTTCCGTAAAGGGGAAGGCAGTCAGGCAGTTTGTCAGCTCTGCAACGGACTCCAGAGCAATGGCGGTGGCCACAATGCGCACATGGGGATTTTTGGAAAGCAGCAAAGAAATGATCTCCCGCATGTTCCCGGAGCTGCCCCCGATGAATACATGGGTGGGGGCGGGCAGGTCTTTGCAGGCCTCCGGCGCAAGTCCGGGGATCAGGGTGACATGGTCGGTGCCGAACCGGCTGCAGTTTTCTTTCAGCAGTTCCACAGCGGCTTCTTTTTTCTCGATGGCGTAGATCTGTCCGTGCTTTGCCTGCAGCGCCATTTCGATGGCTACAGAGCCGGTACCGGCCCCCACATCCCAGCAGATGCTGCTGTCTGTGAGCCGGAGCTTAGAAAGACAGACGGAGCGCACTTCGCTTTTTGTCATGGGCACGATACCCTCCGCGCCGGCTCCGCGCTGAAAGGCGGTGTCCGGCAGACCGTGGGTGACCACCGCATTGGCACCGGGGTTTTCAATCAGTGCCACGCACAGGGAATCAAAGAATCTGGAAGAAAGCTCCCGGGCAGTGCCTACGGTGATGGTCTCATTTTGATAGCTGAGGTTCTGGCCTGCGCTTATTTTGACATCCCCAAAGCCGGCCAGTGTCAGCTGCTGACAGAGCGTTCCCATGCCGTTTTCGCCCCCCACAAGGACGAAGATCCGGCGGTGAGCGGCGATGTCGGATAGAATGTTGTGCGCTCTGCCGTGAAGGCTCACAGGCACAACATCCTCATAGGAGCACCCAAGCCGGGCGCACAGGTACACAAGGGAACTGAGCCCCGGCAGGATGGATACCTGACAGTCTGCAAGCAGGGGCAGCAGCTTTTTGGTGCCGCTGAAAAATCCCACATCGCCGGACATGGCAACGGCAAAGCTGCGGTACTGGGGGTGGGTGTGGATAAATTCGGAAATGGCCTGCGGGGAGATGGCATCTATCACGGATTTTCCCGGGGCTGCAATGGCCGAGAGCATCCGTTTGGCGCCCAGAATGCAGTCTGCCCGGTCAATGGCGGAGAGAACTTCTCCCGTCATGGCCTCCCGGCTTCCGGGGCCGATGCCCACAATGCTGACACGGGGCCTGCGGAAAAAGCCGAACCGGCTGCACAGCAGCCCGACGGTTTCTCCATAGTCCATGCCCTGCCGCTGAGGGGGTCTGCCGATGACCACCAGCCGGGCACCGGCTTTTCGGGCGGCGGCAATCTTCTGATCGAAGCCACCCTTGATGCCGGATTCCTTGGTGACCATGTATTTGGCAGAAACGGATTTTAGCGTGGCGACATTCATCTCCTCGGAAAACGGCCCCTGCATTGCAATGATGTGGGAAGGGGGGAGAGCAGCCTGCTGACACAGCAGCATAGACTCTTCCATGGGCAGCACCCGGGCATAGACCCGGTCGGCAAAGCGGTGAAGCGCTGCATAGGATGCCAGCTCCTTGCTGCCGGTGGTCAGCAGGATGTTTCCCTCTGTGGTGTTCAGGTAGGCAACAGCCCCGGAAACATCCGGGACAAATACGCTGTCCTCCGGGGTGGGCGTATCCTTCCGAAGCAGCCGGATGTATTCGGTGCCTGTTTCTGCGCAAGCCCTTGCAATGTTCTCTGTGACAATGGGGGCATAGGGGTGGGTGGCATCCACCACAATCTGGAAATGCTCCCGGCGGAAAAGGGATACCATTTCTGCTTCACTGAGCCGTGCGGCGGAAACCGTCAGGTTTTCCGCCGGTTCCAGCAGGGTTTGCCCGTATTCCGTTGCCACGCAGGCCGTGACAGAAACCGGCTGGGAAACCAGAAATTCCACCAGCTCCCGCCCTTCGGTGGTGCCGGCGAACACGCAGATCTTACACATCCCGGTATCCTCTGGGGGTCACCATCTGCTGACCAATCTGCTTTGTCATTTCGTTTCCGATAAACACGGTACTGAACATGTCAGCTTTTGTGTCCTTCAGCTCCTTGAGCGTCATGAGCCGGTAGTTTTCCCCTTCCCGGCCGATGTTCTGGGCCACACCGCACAGCCGGTCCTCCGGGAGAGTCCGCAGCAGGATCTGGCAGGCTCTGCGCAGATGGTCGGGACGGCCGTGGCTGGCAGGATTATAAAGTACCATAGAAAGGTCTGCTTTGGCAGCACAGTCCAGTCTGGTTTCGATCTTTTCCCAGCTGGTGAGCCGGTCGCTGAGGCTGATGACCGCAAAGTCATGGGTGAGGGGGGCTCCCAGCAGTGCGCCGCCGCTGCAGGCAGCAGTCAGACCGGGGATCACGTCGATTTCCGGCTGGTTGCTATCGCCCCGCAGCTCATAGATAAGGGCAGCCATGCCGTAGATGCCGCTGTCGCCGGAGCAGACCATGGCAACGGTCTTTCCCTCTCTGGCGGCATCCAACGCCATCTGGCAACGCTGAGTCTCCTTTGTCATGGGAGTGGTGAGGAATTCCTTGCCGGGGTACTGGTCCTTTACCAGATCTACATAGACATGATAGCCCACGATCACATCGCAGGCAGCCAGTGCCCGGTCGGCACGGATGGTCATATTTTCATAATTTCCGGGGCCGATGCCCACAATCATTAACTTACCCAAAGTGTACCTCCAGATTTTGAACCGCAATGGCGACGGTTACGCCGTTGCGGGCGGTTTTTTTTACGATCAGGCGGTCTGCGCCCAGAAGGGCAGAGCGCTCACATACATTATTGACCCCGGTGACTTTCTCCACAAAGGGGGAGGGAGTGAAGTCTCCCGGTACCGCAGAAAGCTCTGCGGCTGAATAAAACAAGATGGGAAGATTTTCCTCCCGGCAGAACTGCAGCAGGCCCTCCTCATCTGCCTTTAGGTTGATGGATGCGGCACATCGGATGGCACGGCGGTCAATCTGATGGGTCTGCAAAACCAGCTCCACGGCCTCCCGAATGGCAGAGGCGGGGGTGTTTCGGCGGCAGCCGATGCCCAGATGCAGCACCCGGGGAATGAGCCGCAGCGTCTGCGCAAAGGGCATTTTTTCACAATAACCTACATAAATGCCCAAATCCCCCTGATTTCCCGGAATGACCCCGTTGGGGTAATCGGTCACAACGGGAAAATCCGAAAGCATGGGGATGTCTTTTTCCAAAATGGCGGCGGACACCGCCTTGGCGCAAGCCATGCTGTCGATGATAAAGCCATTCTCCGCAGCCCAGCTGTCCACGGAAAATCGCTTGTTAATATCCGTGGCAGTGGTCACTACCGGGGTGGCACCCAATGTATTTGCAAGTGCCCGGGCCTGCCGGTTGGCACCGCCCATATGACCGGAAAGCAGGGGGATCACAAAGGTGCCAAGCTCGTCCACCACCAGTACCGCCGGGTCTGTCTGCTTGCTTTTCACATGGCGGGCAATCTGGCGAACGGCGATGCCGCAGGAGCCTATGAACACCATTATGTCAGAGGCGGCAAACAGGGAGCCGTAGAATGCTTCCGCCGGTTTTCCCAGGGGGAAAAACCCCGGCTCTGCAAACCGCTCCATGGTGTAGGCGGTGATGTGGCTGCCTGAAAAGTGGGAAATCACCTGTCTTGCGGTGCGGCAGCCCTGACGGCTGTAGGCAAAGACAGCGATGTTCATTGGGTTGCCTCACGAAACTCTGTGGTGAAGCCGGGATGGTAGAGAAGGGAGCGCATATACTGCTGGCCCATGCAGTTGCCTACAATAATGAGGGAGGTTTTTGTGAGGCTATTTTCTGTAACGGTCTTGTGGAGGGTGTCCACAGTGCAGCGGAAAATCTTCTCATCGGGCCATGTGGCTTTGTAGACTACGGCAACCGGAGTGCTTCCGGGATAGCCCCCTGCCAGCAGCTCCCTTTGCAGGGTTTCCGTCAGGGAAGTGCTGAGAAACAGAACCATGGTGGCCTGATGGGCGGCAAGCGCCCGGATGGATTCCCGCTCCGGAACCGGGGTGCGGCCTGCGGCCCGGGAGATGATGACCGTCTGGCTCACATCCGGCAGGGTGTATTCCGCCTTGAGGGATGCGGCTGCACCGCAGAAGCAGCTGACACCGGGGCATACATCATAGGAAATGCCCCGCTTTTCCAGCTCATCAAACTGCTCCCGGACGGCACCGTAAATGCTGGAATCGCCGGTGTGAAGACGGACAGTGGTTTTGCCTGCCTTTTCTGCACATTCCATGACGGCAATGACCTGCTCCAGGGTCATTTCGGCACTGTTGTGAATGACACAGTCCTTTTTTGTGTAGCTGAGTACATCAGGATTTACCAGAGAGCCTGCGTAAATCACCACATCCGCTTTGCCCAGAAGCCGTGCGCCCCGGACGGTAATCAGGTCAACGGCACCGCTGCCGGCACCTACAAAATGCACCATATTAGAAATCCTCCAGTATTTTGTTGAGTAATTTCTGAGAGTTGTCTGTCTTTCCCAGAATTCCGTATTCTTTTGAAAATAAAATTGCACCGGTTTCCAGAGTTTCGCCGCCCCGGTGCTGCAGATGAAATCCGATCCGCCGGGTGAGGCGGGAAAGCGTCCTGTCGCAAAGACCGGCTGATTTCAGAATCCTCAGACCGTCGTCACAGGTGACACAGTCCAGGATCTGCTCCAACAGCCGGGGCGCTGCGCCGGCTGCACCGGCGTGGGCTGCCAGAATTTCCATGCGGCAGTCGCCGTATTTGGAGTGGGTGTTCAGCATGCCGCCGCCGATCTTCACCAGCTTTCCGATGTGTCCGATGAGCAGTGCACCCTGAAAGCCCAGCTCCCTGCAGATGTCCAGAGCATCGCCGATGAAGTTGGAAACCTGCACGGCAGTTCCTGCATCAATGCCCATATCCAGCCGGATAAAGTCGGAACCGTAGTTTCCGGGGGTCAGCAGCACATATTTTGCGCCGTTTTCCTTTCGCTGGCGCAGCTCCACCCGAATGGTTTCCACAAGGGCCGCTTCACTCATAGGCTCCACAATGCCAGTGGTGCCCAGAATGGAGATGCCCCCCACGATCCCCAGCCGGGGGTTGAAGGTCTTTTTTGCCAGACGCTCCCCGTCGGGAGCGAAAATCACCACGGAAAGGCCGTCGGTATAGTCAGTAAGCCGGCAGATTTCCAAAATGTTTTCCTCAATCATTTTCCGGGGAACGGAGTTGATGGCGGCATTGCCCACGGGCTGGTCAAGTCCCCGCTTGGTGACTCTGCCGATGCCCTGTCCGCCGTCGATGGTGATGCCCGGGGTGTCGGTTCTGGAAACAGCGGCAAAAATCAGGGTGCCCTTTGTGATGTCCGGGTCGTCCCCGCTGTCCTTCTCAATGGCACAGGAAACGGTGTTTTCTTCGGCCTGAATTTCCAGAACCGGCAGGGTCAGGTCGATGCCCTTGGGGGTGCGCAGAGATATCTTCTCCCGGCGCTTGCCGGTCAGCAGCATCCAGGCGGCAGCCTTGGCGGCTGCGGCGGCGCAGGAGCCGGTGGTATAGCCCATCCGGAGCCGCTTCCCGTCTTTTACCACAAATTCTTCCATAGGACTATCGCATGATCTGATACAGCATGGCGTTGCAGATGGCGGCGGCGATGTTGCTGCCGCCCTTTCTGCCCCGTGCCACAATGTACGGCACGTCGGAGGCAATGATCAGTTCCTTGCTCTCCACCACGTTTACAAAGCCCACGGGTACACCGATGATGAGGGCCGGGTCAAGCTTTCCGCAGGCGATCTGCTCATGCAGGCAGATGAGGGCGGTGGGGGCATTTCCGATGGCGAAGATGCAGGGCTTGGGGAGCCCGGCGGCCCGTTCCATGGAAACGATGGCCCGGGTGATACCCCGCTCTTTGGCTTCGGCAGCCACTTCCGGGTCGGACATGAAGCAGTGGACTTCGCCCCCCAGCTTTCCCAGAATGGTTTTGTTGATGCCGGACTTTGCCATCTGGGTGTCGGTGACGATGTCGCAGCCATCACGCAGCGCCTGAATGCCCTTTGCAACGGCGTGGGGGGAAAATACCAGATTGTCGGCATAGTCAAAGTCGGCCGAGGTGTGGATGGCCCGCTTGATAACAGGCGCATTTTCAGGATCCAGCTTTCGGTCACCCAGAAGCTCCGTGATGATCTGGAAGCTGCGGTTTTCAATGTCCATGGGTTTGATGTGTTCAATCATGGCGTGATTTCTCCTTCAGACATGCGTGATAAAAGTTTTCCGCAAACTGCGGATTGGCATAAAAATGAAAGTGGGGAAAGCCTGCATACAGGGTGTCGGTGGCCGCAACACAGTCCCAGCTTTTGCCGGAGGGCTTGCGGGCAGAAAAGCCGCTGCCGTTTTCCGTGCAGTCCCAGTGATGAAATTCGTGGGCGGCAATGGACTGACCGGCAGAGCAGAGCAAATTGTCCTGAGCGGCGGTCAGGGTCACATAGCCGAAGCGGGTGAGCCTGCCGGTGTCAAAGCAGGTGCCCGGAAGGAACCCCACCATGGGGGTGCCGTCGATGGCGGCATTCAGATACATGAAGCCGCCGCACTCGGCGATACAGGGAAGCCCTGCCGACAGGGCGGCATGGACAGAGGCCAGCATGGATTTGTTTTGGCTCAGGGCCTCTTTGTACAGCTCCGGATAGCCGCCCCCCAGATAAAGCCCATGAATATCCTCCGGCAGACGGGGGTCTGACAGGGGACTGAAGGGCACAAGCTCTGCTCCCATTTCCTGCAGGGCCTCCAGCGAGTCCTCGTAGTAAAAACAGAAGGCTCTGTCTCGGGCTACGGCAATGCGCACCGGGGTGTCAAAGCGGAGCAGCGGCACACTGTCGCATATAAGATCCGGGGCGGACTGACTCAGGGCCAGAATGCCGTCCAGATCCAGGGATTTTTCTGCCTGAAGTGCCAGCTTCTGGGTTTTCTCCCGAAGGTTTTCCACCTCTGCTGCAGTCACAAGGCCAAGATGCCGGCTTTCCAGAGTGCACTCCGGCATGGCGGGCAAATAGCCCAGGGGCTGAATCTGACCGCCGAAGTGCTCCCGAATGGCCTCTGCCAGCGCAGGGTAGGTCATGGGGGTGCACTGATTCAGGATGACCCCCCGGATGTGGCTGTCCGGGTACAGCTGGGCAAAGCCCTGAATGATGGCAAGCACGGAAAGAGAAAGGCCCTTTCCGTTCACCACCAGCACCACGGGGGTGTCGGTTTTCTGAGCCAGATCGTAGGAGCTGGCATAAGGGGTATTGAGCCCTGCGCCGTCATAAAACCCCATGACCCCTTCCATGATGCTGACCTCACACTGTTCGCTGTTTTTTGCCAGCAGATATCGAAAAGTGTTGTCCTTAAAAAAGAAGAGATCCAGATTGGAGCTTTTGGCACCGATGATGCGGCTGTGGAACATGGGGTCGATATAATCCGGGCCGCATTTAAAGGCTCCGATCCGAATGCCGCGGTTCGCAAGGGCCTGCAAAACGGCGCAGGTGACAGTGGTTTTTCCGCAGCCGCTGTTTGTACCGGCCAGCAGAATTCTGGAAGTGTGCATGATGATTCCTCCGCAATAGAAAAAGCTGCGGCAGCCCCAAAGACTGCCGCAGCCGAATTTCTGCAACATGTAAGTGCCCGGAAGCCTTTACAGGGGGGCGCATTCAAGCAGTTCTTCTGACTTAAGCACTGGGAAAGTGTTTTCCCTGACGCAGCTCTGCCTTCCCGGTATCCCAGTGACTGACTTTCATCAACGAGCGGCGCCGATGCTTTTACAGCGGCGGTTCCGTCCGGGATTTGCACCCGGTTGTCTATTCTCTCTGCATCCGTTTCGGAGGGCAGAGCACTTGAATTTATAGTTTTTATTGTATTCGTGGGCTTGTTTTTTGTCAACCCTATTGATGAAAAGTGCCGGGAGGGCAGGTGCTATACAGATTCCTGAAAATATTTTACAACTAAATTCTTTACAGCCATGCCAAAACCTGCTACCATGAAAAAAGTTGAAATCACAGTTCAATTGGAGGAAACGAGAATGCAAGAAAGAAAAGCCGTTCTCATCGTGTCCTTTGGCACAAGCCATTTAGACACACTGAACAAAAACATTGCTGCCATTGAGCGGGAAATTGCTGCCGCCATGCCGGATTACAGACCTGTGCGGGCCTTTACCAGCGGTGTCATCATGGACAAATTGGAAAAACGGGACGGCATCAAGATCCCCAATGTGCAGGAGGCACTTTCCTGTCTGGACCGGGAGGGATATACCCGTGTCGTGGTGCAGCCCACCCATATCATAAACGGCGAGGAGTTTGATAAGCTGTGCCGCATGACGGAGCCGTACCGGCAGCGTCTGGAAATCAGCATCGGCAAGCCGCTGCTCACTACCGTAGAGGATTACCGAAATTTGGTCAAAGCGGTTATGGAATCCATGGAACCGCCGGAGGAGGGGGAGACCCTTATATTTATGGGTCACGGCTCTCCCCATTATGCCAATGCCGCCTATGCGCTTTTTGAGTATATGCTCCATGATTTCGGCTGGGACAGGAGCTATGTGGGCACGGTAGAGGGCTATCCGGAGCTGGAGCAGGTCATGTGCCGCATCCGGCTGCGTCCGGAGATCCGCAAGATCCGGCTCCATCCTCTGATGGTGGTGGCAGGTGACCATGCCAAAAATGACATGTCAGGACCTGAGGCGGATTCCTGGTATAACCGGCTTTCTGAAGCGGGGTATGAGGTACAG
Organism: Oscillospiraceae bacterium; assembly: GCA_020025545.1. GTDB lineage: Bacteria > Bacillota > Clostridia > Oscillospirales > Oscillospiraceae > Faecousia. The sequence continues at coordinate 22,505 of JAHHRX010000025.1, forward strand.
TGCGTTCTGCGGGGACTGGGAGAATACGAGTCGGTGCGCAGACTGTTTGCAGAGCATGCCTGCCATGCGGAAAAACTGAGCGGGTCATGAGGGAATGGGGATGTGTTGACAAGAAAGTGCCCCATTGGTATAATTGACCCAGATCAACAGGCTTAAGTGCTGTGAAAGCCCCCCGGGGCTTTGACGGAGAATAGGGAATCCGGTTCAATTCCGGAACGGTACCGCCACTGTGTGTGGGGAGGGTCGTGCGCAAGGCGAAAGCCAGTCATTGGGAACCGGTTCCTGAGAAGGCGGCGTGCGGACTGCAGATCCACGAGTCAGGAGACCTGCTTAATGCATCGGCACCACGGCCTCCGGCGGAGGAATATGGTGCTTGTGACGCAGAAAAATGGCTGCGGCAGTCAAAAGACTGCCGCAGTTTTTTAGAAACAATACAGGAGAAACGGTATGAGAAAAGGAAAATTGTACGGCCTTGGTGTTGGCCCCGGGGATCCGGAACTGCTGACACTGAAGGCGGTCCGGCTGCTAAGGGAAGCGGATGTGATCGCAGTACCCGACAAGGGAACCGGCGAAAAAACGGCCCTGCGGATCGTGGAGCAGTTTGTTGGGGGGAAGGAGCTGATTTTCTGTCCCACCCCCATGCTGCGGGACAGAAGCCAGTGGGACAGATACCATGAAGAAATAGCAGACAGAATCTGCAGAATTTTGGATGCGGGCAAAAATGTGTCCTTTATCACTCTGGGAGACCCGACCATTTATTCCACCTATATCTACGTCCACAAGAAGGTGGCGGCCAGAGGATATGAGGCAGAACTGGTGCCCGGCGTGACCTCCTTCTGCGCTGTCGCTGCCCGGCTGGGTGTGTCCCTCTGCGAAGGGGACGAACGGCTTATGGTGATTCCCGGCAGCTGTGAGCTGAAGGATACCATGGACATTCAGGCCAACAAGGTCTTTATGAAATCAGGAAAGGGGATCCTGCAGCTGCAGCAGCAGCTGAATCAGGCTGGGCTTCTGGATGGAGCCGCCATGGTGGAAAACTGCGGAATGGAAAATGAGCGTGTATGGCCTCGTTTTGGAGATATGAAAGAAAACAGCGGATATTTTTCCGTGGTGGTCGTCAAGGAGCGTGGGTAAGCTGTGAAAATTGTAATGTCCGGACTGGAGCATGAGCTGGCTCCCATTGCCCTGCGGGAAAAGCTGTCTTTTACCAAGGCCCAGAATGTGAAAATGGTGGACATTCTTCGATCCCGGCCCCATGTGCGGGGCTGCGTTCTGATTTCTACCTGCAACAGAACGGAGCTGTATCTTTCCTGCGACGGGGAAGTGGAGCCGGGAAGGCTCCTGTGTCAGGCAGCCAGTGTTTCCTATGAGCCTTACCGGGATGTGTTTGTGACCCGGCAGGGAGAAGACGCAGCAAGACACCTGATGGAGGTGGCTGCAGGGCTGCGCTCCCGGATCTGGGGAGAGGATCAGATCATTGCACAGGTAAAAGATGCCATTTCCCTTGCCCGGCAGGGCGGGGGCACCGACTCCGTTTTGGAGACCCTGTTCCGGACTGCGATCGCCTCCGGCAAGGAGGTGCGCACAAAAGTGCATCTCACAGCCCTGCCCACCTCTGCGGCCAGCATGGCAGTGGCACTTCTGAAGGAAAAAATGGGAGATCTGAGAGGAAAGCGGGCGCTGGTTATCGGCAATGGGGAGATGGGACGGCTGTCTGCCTCCCTGCTGCAAAGCGAAGGCTGTCAGGTGGCGGTGACGCTGCGAACCTATCGCCACGGTCAGACCATTGTGCCCCCCGGCTGCAGTGTGGTGCCCTATGATGAGCGGGAGCTCCATATGGACGGGGCGAATATTGTAATCTCCGCCACCACCAGCCCCCACCATACGGTGACGCTGGAGCAGATGGAAAGCCTTGCTGTCCGTCCTGCAGTCCTTGTGGATCTGGCAATCCCCCGTGACATCCAGCAGGAAGTGGGGAGCCTGCCGGGCGTGGCTCTTTACAACATCGACGATATAGGGGATTTTTCCGCCATCCGTCAGGTGCCGGAGCAGGTGAGTGAGATTATCAATGCCCATCTGGATAATTTCTACCGCTGGCTCAACTACAGGGACTGTATGGGCCCGGCAGATCGGCTGAAGCATGCTATCGTGGACAGATTGCTGACAGCCAGAGAACTGGAAAAGGAAATTTCGGAAACGGAGCTTCTGGAGCTTGCGGTGGGAAAAACCGTGGATCTGCTGGTGAGCGGTCTGGCAGAGCGGATCACTGCAGAACAGCTTACAAAATGTGAAACAAAAATTCGGGCCCGTACCACCGGAAAACAGGTGGTTGGCTGAGAGGAAATGCCTATGGATCTGGAAGAATATCGATTCCCTATGTTCATAAGCCTCCGTAACCGCCGTGCCGTGGTCGTGGGGGCGGGGAAAATTGCTCTGCGGAGGGTGGAGGTGCTGCTGCGCTTCGGTGCAGATGTGACGGTCATTGCCCCCGACTGCCGGGCGCTTCCTCAGGGCGTTCACCATATTTCGAGAGCCTATGTCCCGGGAGATCTCTCCGGGGCATTTCTGGCAGTTGCGGCAACCGATGACCGGCAGGTGAATCTTGCGGTCGGTGAGGAAGCGAAAAGTGCCAATATTTTTGTCAGCGTGGCAGACAGCAGGGAGGAGAGCACCTTCTTCTTTCCTGCCATCTGTACCGGCAGCGGACTTGTTTCCGGGGTGGTGTCCAAGGGGGATGACCACCATAAAACCGCACGGGCGGCAAAGGCCATCCGTGCCCTATTGGAGGATGCACAATGAAGCAAATACGGATCGGCAGCCGGGAAAGCCGTCTTGCAGTTATCCAGTCCGAAATGGTGATGGATGCGATTCGCGCCTATGACCCGGAGATGGAGCCCCAGCTCATTACCATGAAAACCACCGGGGATAAGATCCTGGATAAAACACTGGATAAAATCGGCGGAAAGGGCCTGTTCGTGAAGGAACTGGATGCAGCCCTTCTGGACAGGCGGGTGGACATCACGGTTCACAGCAGCAAGGATCTTCCCATGGAGATCGACAAACGGCTGCCGCTGGTGGCTTTTTCCAGACGGGCAGATCCCAGAGATGTACTGGTGCTTCCGGAGGGAAAGAAGGAAATTGACTTTTCAAAGCCCATTGGCTGCTCATCCTTTCGCCGACAGCTGCAGCTGCGAAAACTCTTCCCAGAGGCAAAGCTTGCACCCATCCGGGGCAATGTGCTCACCAGACTGCAGAAGCTGGATAGAGGGGAGTTTTCTGCTCTGGTGCTGGCAAGCGCAGGGCTTACGAGGCTGGGCCTTGAAAACCGCATCAGCCGATATTTTTCTGTGGAGGAGATCCTGCCGGCGGCGGGACAGGCCATTCTGGCGGTGCAGGCAAGAGAAGATGTGGATGTATCCTGTCTTGCGGGATTCAACGACCGGCAGGCACAAAGCTGCCTGCTGGCAGAGCGGGCCTTTGTGCGGTCACTGGGTGGGGGGTGCAGCTCCCCGGTTGCGGCCTATGCGGTTTTGTCCGGGGATACTCTGACTCTGAAGGGAATGTACGTAACAGCGGATGAAAGACTTTATTTTGAAACGATTTCCGGCAGCGCCGACCAGTGCGAAGCAATGGGAGAAACGCTGGCACGGGAGATGAGGAGGAAATATCAGTGAAAGTCGGACAGGTGATTTTGGTGGGGGCCGGTCCCGGCGATCCGGGACTGCTCACCGTGAAGGGCCGACAGGCCATTGAGTCGGCAGAGGTGGTGGTCTACGACCGTCTGGTCAGTCAGACCATTCTGGATCTGATGCCGGAGCAGGCAGAAAAAATCAATGTGGGCAAGGAATCTTCCCACCATCTGGTGCCTCAGGAGGACATCAATCAGCTCTTGCTGGAAAAAGCGCTGGAGGGAAAACGGGTGGTTCGTCTGAAGGGCGGCGACCCCTTCCTGTTTGGCCGTGGCGGCGAGGAGCTGGAGCTGCTGGCGCAGCACAAGGTGCCGTTTGAGGAGATCCCGGGCATCACCTCTGCCATTGCCGTGCCTGCCTATGCGGGCATCCCTGTGACCCACCGGGATTTCTGCTCCTCCTTGCACATTGTCACGGGACATCAGAGAGCCGGACAGCCCCTCAGTATTCCATTTGATGCCCTGGTGCAGACCGGGGGAACACTGGTCTTTCTTATGGGCGTAAGTGCACTGAACGAAATCTGCGCTGGGCTTTTAAAGGCCGGGATGGACCCGGATATGCCGGCGGCGGTTATTGAAAAGGGTACGACTCCGCAGCAAAGACCGGTCCTTGCGCCGCTTTCTGCCCTGCCGGAAACGGCAAAGGCAAAGCGGGTAAAAAGTCCTGCCATCATTGTTGTGGGAAAGGTCTGTGCCCTTTCGGAGCGGTTTGACTGGTTCGACCGCCTGCCCTTAAAGGGAAGACATGTGATCGTCACAAGACCCAGAGCGCGGGCGGGCACGCTTTCTGACCGGCTGCGGGCGCTGGGAGCACAGGTCACGGAATTTCCCTGCATTGAAACCGTGCCCTATGCTCCATGCCTGGAAATGGAGCGTGCGGTGGAAGCCATCGGAAACTACGAGTGGCTGGCATTTACCAGTCCTGCCGGGGTTTCTGCCCTCATAGACATGCTGGACAGACAGAACCGGGATGTGCGGGCACTGGGGCAGATCAAGCTGGCGGCCATCGGCCCCGGCACGGACCGGGAACTGCGAAAGCACGGTCTGCGGGCAGATCTCATCCCGGAGGTTTATGACGGTGCCCATCTGGCGCAGGCTCTGTGTGCGGCAAAGCCTGCGGGAAAAGTGCTGATCCTGCGGGCGCAGTGGGGGACTCCTCAGTTGACACAGGGGCTGGACAGGGGTAAAATCTCTTATGAAGATATCCGCTGCTACGAAACCCGGTACGACTGCCCCGACACGGAGAAAATTCGCCGGCTGCTGCAGGAAGAAAATGCACCGATTGTTACATTCACCAGCGCTTCTACGGTAAAAGGCTTTGTTTCTGCCCTTGGGGATATGGACTATTCCCGTATTACGGCTGCCTGCATTGGCCTGCAGACCGAGGGAGAGGCAAAAAAACAGAATTTGCATACCATCACCGCCAAAGAGGCGACCATGGATGCACTGATCCAGCGGATCATGGAAGGAGAATAATCATGGAACTGGTACAAAGACCCCGCCGCCTGCGAAACGGCGAGCCTCTTCGCCGTATGTGTCGGGAAACCAGGCTTTCTGCGGACAGCCTGATTTATCCGATCTTTGTGGACGAGCTGCTGTCCGGCAAGCGTCCCATCGAATCCCTGCCCGGACAGTATCAGTACGGTCTGGATGCTGTGGAGGAAGCTGTTGCCCAGTGTCTGCAGGCAGGTGTCAGCAGCTGCATCCTGTTTGGCATCCCTTCCCATAAAGATGCCCTTGGTTCCTCTGCCTGGGACCCCGAAGGGGTCATCCAGAAGGCAATCCGGAAAATCAAGGCTGCATACCCTGACTTTTATGTGATCACAGATGTGTGCATGTGTGAGTACACCGACCACGGCCACTGCGGCGCGCTTTGCGACCATCAGGTGGATAATGACGCAACGCTTACGCTGCTGTCCAAGGTAGCTTTGTCCCATGCCCGTGCCGGTGCCGATATGGTGGCTCCCTCTGACATGATGGATGGCCGTGTGGCATACATTCGGGAGACTCTGGACAAGGAGGGCTTTCTAAACGTGCCCATTATGGCCTACTCTGCCAAGTACGCCTCTGCGTTTTACGGCCCCTTCCGCGCTGCGGCAGGCTCCGCGCCGTCCTTTGGAGACAGAAAGAGCTATCAGATGGACCCCCACAACCGGAAAGAGGCCATCAAGGAATGCGCACTGGACGTTCAGGAGGGAGCAGACATTATTATGGTAAAGCCCGCCCTTTCCTATCTGGATATCATCCGGGAGTGCTCCGATGCCTTTGACGTGCCCATGGCTGCCTACTCCGTTTCCGGTGAGTACGCCATGATCAAGGCGGCGGCACAGGCAGGTCTGGTGGACGAATACAGGATCATGT
>JAHHRX010000026.1 GCA_020025545.1 Oscillospiraceae bacterium
CCATTTATTTTGCCAGTTAGATGTATGTGAGGAGTCCCTACCTCAAACCTTCAAAAAAGCTACAACACACTGCTTTATGGGATGGCACAGGGAAAGAACCGAATCAATGAGCTGTCTGCTTTCAGCGGCTACCCCAAAAACAAATGTGACAAGTACATCAAGGTCCTGATGTAGCACAGTCTTGTCCGTAGGGAGGACGGCAAAAACGGTCACAGCAAATATTTCCCCGCAAACAGTTATCTTTGCTTGTGGTACGGTATGCTTTTCACAGCTGTTCCCAATGCGGACGGCAGTTTCGGGGAAGAAACCTTCCGTGCCTCTATGGACTACTTCAACCGAACAGTGCTTAAAAATTTTTACCGGCAGCTTTGCATCCACTGGCTGAAAAATAACCTAAATCGCAAAACGAGTTGCTACATCGACACGGATGACCTTTCTAACTATGATATCGAAATCGGTGGTGTCTGCTTCAACTTTGCTTTTGTTGCAGACACAGGTTACTATGCCTACTTTGATTGTGCCTTAGGAGAGGGGCTGACTGGCAGGCTTTGGGAGGAAATTGATCAGGCCACTACCCAGCAGCGACCGTTTTACCAAAACGAGTATTACCTTCTCACCGTGAACCGAGTTCCGGACAGTTTCTGGACGCTGAGCAAGCAATACGACAATGTGCATATCGTCTAGCGAAAGAGTCTTTTTGCAGAGTTCAAGAAGAATTACAACCGAATCGCTCGTCCGAGGTTTGTACCGAGCTTTGTGAGACAGCAGCGATAAAAATCCTGTATCATCTAAGCGAGCATCCCCTTTGGATCGCCACAGCTGCCAAAGGGGGAGTTTTTAGGGCCTGCCCTAATACCCAAAGCAGAAAAGATTCTCCTGCAAACAGAAAAATCAGGTGCCTGAACATTCCAACACCTGATTATCTTTTTTGTGCGCTTTTCTTAGGGAGGTTTTAGGATGACACTCCTAACGATTGTACTGTTTTACGACGCTTGGGAGTATAAACAGACTGCTCGCTAAGATGATACAGACGCTCTCTCCTTAAAACATATCTTTGTTTCCGTTGCTTTCATCTCTGATATTTGTACAGCACATCCTCATATATAGAATTTTCACTAATAATCAATCTGCTCGAAAATCTAGTGGCAAGATGTTCTGGCAATTGGTGTGCAATGAGTATAACTGTTCGCTTTGGATTGGCGCAAACCAATTCCAGTAATTGCCCAGCTGATTCTGCATCGAGATTAGCAAAACTTTCATCAAGAATAACTACAGGAACATCATAAAGTTCCATTCTTGCTAACGCCAATCGTTGCCGTTCGCCGCCAGACAGACTTTGCCCGCCTTGACTCAAAATGTGGTTTAGGCCATCTGGAAAGCGAGACAAAACGGGAGCCAGCCCCACACGCTGAATAGCAGAGATTACTGCTTCATCGGAATGCCCTTCTTCAAACAGCGTCACATTATCCCGAAAAGAGGCGTTGAACAAGAACGTGTTCTGTGCACAGGGGAGGATAAACCGAGCATACTGTTCCGGGATAAAACTACGAACATTTTGATCATCCAATAAAATCTCGCCTCGGTCAGGGAGCAAAGCCCCAGTGAGAAGTTGAGATAAGGTGGACTTGCCAGAGCCAGAAGGTCCGCACAGCAAATATTTTTTCCCGGCATGAATCGTCAGATTTACATTATGAAGTACTGTATGATTTCCGTAAGAAAAGCTGACATCTCGCAACTCTAGCTTCTTAAAATTGCTTGGAACATTTTCGGTACCAGCCTTCTGTGAATCATCTCGCTCCAGTTGCTTTTTCAGATTTGCAATCACTGCTTGTACGCTTCGAATCTCTGTGATATCACTGCTGATTGACTGTAGCGGCGATGCGATATATACAACAAGTTGAGATGCTGCAATCATACTTCCCACGCTCATCTGCCCAAGAATTGTCAGCAATGCGCCCAAAAAATAAACTCCAACATACATAACTTGCCCGAAAGTGAAAGACAGGAGATTAGCAAGTGCAGATGTCAAATGGGTTTTAAATTTTCCATTTTCCCACTGAACATTTGCATCCGCAATTGCTTGCAAAGAATTTGCAGTCAGCTGGAAGCTGCGAAGAAGGTCATATCCGTTCAGATGCTCTGAAGCGGTAATAGAGAATGCTTCCGCAAGAGCAGCTTCAGACTCACGGCATTTTGCCATTCTGGGAGACATAAACTTCGGTACCAACATTTGAATACCAGTAAGCACAAGAATAAAAAGTGTCAGTAACGGGGATATCCAAAGAAGAAAAGCCATGCTAACCACAAATTCAAAGATTTCGGCAAACAGGCCAAACCACATTTTAAAGTAGGACTCCTCAATCATCTCCATCTGATTTGTCAGAACAGCGAGCCAGCCGCTCGTATTTCTTAAGTGGAAACGATGACATGGTAAGGCGAAAATACCCCTTGATACATCTTCTCGAAGTTTAATTTGCGCTTGGCGTAGAACAGCATATCGGCACTGATGGGTTATATAATCTACGGCAAAATAAACGAGAATATATGCAGCAAAGCCTAGGGCATATATTCCTGCCCCCGCCAATTTTCCAGACATGGCAAAATTCACACATCTGAGCATTACATATGCGAGCCCCACTTCAAAAAGGCAACTGAATATGGACAGGAAAATCAATGCGGCAAAACGCCCTCGCTGATTCCGAAATAAATATGAAAACACAGAAACACGCTCCTCCCAAAATGCACCGGATCAGTTAAAGTAACTGCCCCTGCTAATTTTCAGATTCTGGAGATCCTTGCCGCAACTGCAGCAAGAGTCTCTTTTCTACTTTCTTTCAACGGGAAGCCATATCTCACAGTAACGGGAATGATTTACTGCGTCATTTCCCTCTTCAAAGGGCCAGTGAATCAAACCTAGCTCCGGAGCTTCTCTCAGAACATAATCGGAGGATGCAATCCATTGGGTGACTGCCTGCTTCCGCAAGTCCTCCATAAGCTCCACAGGGTACTCACACCGCTCTGTCTCACAGACCAAGTAGGTTCCTGCAGGAATCTGAATATGCTCGAAATGATTTGCCATTTCTCCCAAATCCTGGTCAAAGTCCTCCAGTGCCCATTTGGGTAGTTCATAGGCACAATAGAAGTTATATCCGTCCTCTGTGAAATCCTTCAGCACCTGATATACATCCTCATGCTGGCCAGACATACCTTCCAAAATATACTCATAAAGCCGATTCTCACAGGCAAAATCGTGGTCCTGACGGCCTCGGTCATTGGGGTTGCCGGTAAAACGCTTCCCGTATCCAGTCAACAGCATCGCCGGTTTTTCTTCGATTCGATAATTATTCATACAACCGCCTTCCAACGATATTCTGATAGACAGGCGAGAAAATGATCTTAAACTGGCGTTTGCTTCCCTGGCTTGAGACGGTGTAATGCCGTGGAACTTCTGGAATGCCTTGCAGAAGCTGTCAGGGCTTTCATAGCCATATTTTGCAGCAATGTCAATGATCTTTTCGTGCCCGGCTGCAAGTTCTGCTCCGGCCAGAGTCAACCGCCGATTTCGGATATAGTCTCCCAAAGAATAGCCACAGAGAATACTGAATACCCGCTGAAAGTGAAACTTGGATGAGAAACTTTTCCTAGCAATCTCTTCATAGTCCAGTTCTTCTGTCAGATGGGCTTCGATATAGTCAATGGCTCTCTGTATTCCAGTAATCCAATCCATGTCATTTCCTCCTACCTGTCTATATTTTACCAGAAGGATTTGCGAAAATCCCGACTTCTGGTGCTTACATTCGTCGGATTTATCTTGTTATATAATTTACATTTCCTCATACCCTAAAAGGAGAGTATTCGATAAATTTTGATAAGTCTAACACTCTGACTCATCGGCATTATATCATAGTAAGCCGAATATACTAACTATATCTTCTCCCAATAAATACTTAATCTTCAGTTTCAAAAAGGGCATGGGGAACCAACAAAATCCATTTCATCGGCAAAAGTCGATGTTTTCCTGAGCTTATCCCACTATCAGATAAAAAGTAAAAGTCAGGGATAATCCTGAAGGGATACCCTGGCAATCTGTTATGTGTAGATCAGTTCGTTGTTGACAATTTCTATTGCACTGTTCCAGATTTTGCTCATCCGCTGCGCCCAGAGCATTTAATTTGCGGCCTTGAGTTTTTCTGTTGCACCTTTCTTTTCGGTAAACTGATCTACCAGCCGAAGAAACATTTCTTGCGCCTACTGCTCCACATCGGCAAGGTGTGGATAGAGCGTACACTGGGTAAGCATATTGTAATACTTGACCCGGTGGTGTTGCTTGAGGAACTGGCGGCGGTGCTGACCCCAGATTCCGATTTCTAGATCTTTCTATTCTGGAAGGGCCACATCCGGCAGCAGGTAGGCTCCTTGAAGGCTGTAGGTTCCGCCCAGCTGTTCAAAAAATTCCATAGTCTTGACCCTCCTGTAAGATTATGCTTTTATTTTACACAAGGTTTTTAGGAAATACGAATGTGCGATTAAGAATATAAAAAATTCCGAGGTCGGTTCGATTGAACCTTCCTCGGAATTATCATTTTACATTGCCTTGCATTGCCGGAGTAAAAAGTATCTTATGTTTTTAAATTACTTCCTTATCTGGCGTATGCAGACACTGCGCCACTCTGCTTCCAATTTCATATCCCCCTGCCATGGGGGCTTTTTGTACAGTTCGTGCAAACGGGAGCTGTTCAGCTTTTCTTCTCTCGCAAAAGGGTGCTGTTTATTCTCCGGTTTCTTCTTTCTTGATTTCGTCCGACTTATAGGGCACTCTTGCAGAGGGCACCAGCTTGGAGGCCGGATCGGTATGCACCGCCTGATCGTCGAAGAAAATATTTGCGCGGAATGCCTTCAGGAAATCGCTCTTTGGTACGCCGCCCAGAAAAAATGCCTCGTCGATTCGAACGCCCCATGCCATCAGAGTGCGGATAACCCGTTCATGGGCCGGTGCATTTCTGGCTGTGACCAGTGCCGTTCGAATTGGCATATGATCCGGCGGGAATTTTTTCTGAACCTTGGAAATGGTGGTCAGCAGTTTTGCAAAGGGTCCTTCCGGCAGAGGCTTCTTGGCATTGAGACGCTCATGCTCTTCAAAGGCTGCCAACCCCTCGGTCTTGAAAATTTTCTCAGATTCATCAGAGAAGATCACGGCATCACCGTCAAATGCGATGCGAATCTGATCGATGGCCTCGTCAGGCTGAATTGCCAGATTATCATGGGAACAGATAAGACCCGCCGCCACGCCGGCATCAATAGCCTCCTGCACATCCTCTTCATTGGCTGAAAGAAACAGTCCTGTATGGAATGCGCTGAGATACGGTGCAATTTTGTTGCCCCCCACCAACGCCGCACGGCTGATATCCAGGCCGTAATGTTCGATGGAGTTAAAAATGCGCAAGCTGGTATCTGCGCTGTTTTTGGACATGATGATGATTTCCACCAGCTGCTCGCCCCCGTCATTGAGCTTATGCAGGGCTTTGATCAGCGGGAATGCAGTACCGGGCTTCAAAATATCCTTTTCGTGGGCGATCTGATATTTGAGATATGCCTGAAGTCCCTCTTCTTCAAAAATTCGGTTCTCTGCCTCAAGGTCAAACAGCGCCCGGGACGAAATACCGACAACCAATTTATCTTCAAGACTCATTGCCATATAAAATCGCTCCCTTCTTTTTTCTATATTATAGCACATATTCGACGAAATGAACAGTACTACATATACGCTGCTTGTTCACTCTGACAACAATATATAGGCGGAGCAAAAATCAGCCGCCTCCCGGATTTTCCAGGAAGGCGGCCGATGCTCATTTATCCAATATCCTCCGAATCCACTACCTGATACCCTGCCTCTCGCAGAGCGGATGCCAAAGTGCCGGAGCCGGAAATCAAAGTACCCGAGAATGTCCCGTCGTACACCTGCTTCACACCGCAGGTAGGACTTCTGGATTTTAAAATGGCGCACGCAATCTCTTCCCCTTTGATGCTCTCAATCGTCTGCTGCACCGCGCGGCGAACCTGCGCATCCACGCAGTTTCCGTTTTTATCCATCAGCACTCCGTCCACAATTTCAATTGGTGTTCTCGGAATTCCCAGCCCTGCCAAGGCTTCCGGGCAAACAAGAATCCCTTCCCTGCCCTTCATAAAATCCACTACCTTCTGGCAGTAGTTATTACCGCCGTTATATTTGCAGTTTTTCCCCAGCAGGCAGGCACTTACTATAACTTTCATAGTATTTCCTTCTTTCTGACATCTGTTTTGCGTATACCACAGACACTGCTTTTGTAGAAGAAGTTAAGCGGATCAAGCATTTTTCTTTATTCCGTTCTTCTCCGCGTATGTACCTTGCGTTTTGATTCTCTCCGTGATATAATTCTGGGACTGGTTGTTACCGCCGTTTATTTGCAGTTTTCCCCGACTGGCAGGCACTTACTATAATTTGCATAGTATATCCTTCATTCTTACACCTGTTTTGAGTATACCACAGACACGGCTATGGTGCAAGATTTTAACAGCAGTAACAGCCATTCATCTTTTCCCGAAAGGAGCGCATAGTATAGCGTAGGGACAACCGTATTATATATAGGAGTGGTTAAGTGAATCAGACATTTTTCTTTATTCTGAACAGTTCCCTGCTGGGTGTCGGACTGGCCATGGATGCGTTTTCCGTTTCCGTTGCTCTGGGACTTCGGCAAAGCAATGCAGCACCAAAGCAGACGTGTTACATTGCAGGCGTTTTTGCCTTCTATCAATTTCTTATGCCTATGCTGGGATGGTTTTGTGTCCGTCAGCTGGCAGTTTTCTTTTCCTTTATCCGCCCTGCAATTCCCCTGCTGTCGCTGGTTTTATTGTGCTTCATCGGCATCAAAATGATAAGAAGCAGCAGTACCCCCGAGGATTCAGTGCCCCAAAAATTCAGCCACGCCCTTTTGTGGGTTCAGGGAGTCGCCACCTCTGTGGATGCGCTTTCGGTAGGCTTCACGATTGCAGATTATGATTTTCCCATGGCGCTGGCGTCCTCCGCCATTATCGGAGCTGTCACCTTCTTCATCTGTGTTGTCGGGGTGCTTATCGGGAAAAAAGCAGGCGGATATCTTACGGGACGGGCCGGTTTGCTGGGCGGCATTATTCTGATCCTTGTGGGGTTGGAAATCTACTTAAAAAGTCTCTTTTCATAGGGAAGACCTGCGGGTTTTTCCTTCTTTCTCTTAGAATATGTGGAAAGGATAAGAAAGTGCAGCTCACGGGAGCTGCACTTTCTTCGCAAAATGAACGCAGCTATACTGTATACTTTCACAAAAAGCCAAAAATTCGTCTTTCTTCGCGTATGCGCCTTGCGTTTGAATTCTTTCTGTGATATAATTTTGCGAAGTATATGGTTTTTTTACTGATTTAAGATATACTGAATATAATATTTTCTGGAGGCCCGCAATGGCAGATACAAAACGCCGTTCCAAAGCAGGCAAGCGTTATTCGCCTGTGATTACGCTGGCATTTGCTCTCATTCTCTTTATCGTCATGACTTCCGCATTGTTTAGTGTCTTCCGGCACTTGTCCGGTAATACAGCCAATATAACTCCCATGCAAACCGAAGGCGGTCAGCCGGATTTGTCCAACAATTCGTCCGAACCTGAATCTACCGAACCTGAATCTACCGAACCGACTCCGCCTCCTCCCCTGCCGGACGATCCCGTCGAGCGGATCAAAGCCTACGCAGCACGCAACGGCTATCAATTCTCAGATTATCCCGAACCCATTGTGGAGCTTCTGACCAAAAACCCGGACACTGAAAAATTCGTGCTGGAGTATCCCTTTGCGAAGGATGTCAAACATGAAATTGATCTCTCGGATTTAAAGGACTGTACCGAGGTTCCGAGACTTTACCAGTGGGATCAGCGCTGGGGATACATATTCTACGGCTCTGATGTGGCAGGGCTCACCGCCTGCGGCCCTACCTGTATGTCCATGGTCGCCATTTATCTGACGAAAAACACCGACTACACCCCTGCATACATGATGCAGTACGCCTTGGATAACCGCTATTATAACGGCGGAACCAACTGGGTCTTCTTTAGTCAGGGCGCCGCAGGCCTGGGTCTCAACGCGCAGGAACTTCCCCTCAGCAAGGGAAAAATTATTCAGCAGCTGGAAGCAGGGAATCCGGTGGTCTGTTCCATGGGGCCCGGCCTGTTCACAGAAGTCGGTCACTACATCGTTCTGGTTGGCGTCGAAGACGGCAAGTTCCGTGTCAACGATCCCAACAGCATCGTCCGTTCCAATATGCTTTGGGAGTATGATGATATTAAAAGCCAGATCCGAAATCTCTGGGCTATGTCCAAAAAGTAATCTTTCTGAAAATTCCGATAAGTGAAAGTGGAGTGCGTTAAATCTGACGCACTCCACTTTCTTTATAGTCTGTGTAAACAATTACTTTAGCTCGTAAGTCCATTCACCGTTTTCGAGATAATAATAAAACTCACTGAGATGATCCTCCGAAAACACTTTCAGCATATCTGCCATATCAGGAGAAAGATCCATGGTTAACAATTTGTCCCTTGAAACCCAAAAAACTTCTCCTTCCTCAGAAGATTCTAGTTCACCCGTAAATTTATCCGTCTTATATAAGAGAACCATGTATCGCGAACCGTCAGTTTCTGTCCAATCCTTGATACCGCACAACCGCGGAGACTGAATCGTAAGACCGGTTTCTTCATACACTTCACGGATGACAGCATCCGCAAATGATTCATTCTTCTCAACATGACCACCGGGAAATGTGATACCATTCCAGTCGCAATTAACCTTATTTTCCACCAGAACTTGGTTATCCTGATAAATCATGCACATATTGGTAAGGGTTACGCTTTCTGCTCTATCCATTTAGAATCTCCTGATCTATAATATTTAACGGTTAGGTTTATGGAGGTGCAGACACCCAAGATATTTTCAGAAATACGAAATTATGGGTTGTACCCAAAAGGGCTTATGCCGATTTCTCAGCTTTCAGAGAGGATATTGACGATCTCATCAAAATGCCGTATAGACCGATAATCGGGATGCTCTGAAGCCTTCCCGGCATCCGGGCAATACCAGACGGCACCCATGCCCGCATTTTGGGCTCCCAGCACATCCTTTTGGAAGTTATCTCCCACATAAAGACATTCCTGCGCCGTCACGCCTGCCTTCTGAATGCAGCAGCGAAAGAGCCTCTGATCCGGCTTTTCCGCCATGACCTCCTCGCTGCTGACGATAAAATCAAAATACGGCAGCAGCTGCAAATCCTGCAATTTGCGGAATTGATAATCCACGGTCATATCGGTGCCGATACCCAGAATATACCCATCCGCTTTTAATTTTCTAATGCACTCCACGGCTCCCGGCTCCGGTCGGATCTCTGAGAAAAGAGTATTCCAGTAAATTTCGCTCATAGGCAGCGCATGGCGGATGCTGAACCCATTTTCCTCCAATAGGATCTGATAGCGCAGCAGCCGATTGTGAACGGAACCGCAGGAAATTCCCAGCCGGGCATTCATCACCTTTGCAGCTTCTTGGTGGCAGCGTGCGAACTCTTCTGCACTCATGTGCAGATGCTCCCACACATAGTCGCAAAGGGCTTTCCAAGCTACGGCATGGCAGGAATCAAAATTATATAAAGTATTATCAATGTCAAAAATTACGGCACGAATCATGTTTTTCTCCTATGGGCATATATTACAGAAAGAATCCGGGAATTGATTTCAGTAACAATCAATCACTCCGGATTCTTTTCATATCAGCAAACGATCAGTCTACCAAGCCTGCATCCCGCAGCGCCTGCTCGATTTCAGCCGCAGACATAATGTTCTTAAGTCCCAGAACAATGGTGCCCCTTGCGGCAGCAGCGTCAAACATATTAGCAAAGTTCCGTGCGCAGAACACAATATCATAGTTAGGAGCACAGGACTTGCCCTCAGACAGGGCACAGTGATGAATCTTGCCCGGCTTCACACCCAGCTTGGTCAGCACCTTCTGCATGGTCATTTTCAGCATCAGGGAAGAACCTGCGCCGTTAGCGCAGCATACCAAGAAACTCTTGTTGTCTAAAGTTGCCATTTCAAATTACTCCTTTGTTAATTTTTGGAGGGAAAGCGCCCGGGTTTCCACCCGGCTGCCGAACCCAGCCCTGTCACGGCGCAGACTCCGCACTCAGAGTCTGCGCCGGATCTGATTTGATTATACCATTGGATAACGGATCTTACAAGTAGCAATTACTTGCTGTTCTTCTTGTACTCCTTGTAAGCCTCGTAGTCTTCGGTAATGAGGAAATAGCCCTTGGGGTCCTTGCGGTACTCGATTTGGGGCAGCGCCAGAAGTACAACAGCAACCAGAACCAGACCTGCAATGCCCAGGTATCTCAGGATGACAGTGAACAGAGGCCATACGGTAGCCCAGTCGAACATGCCAAGGTATCCGCCGTACTCTGCGAGTCCGACCCAGCCGGCAATCAGGGCGGAGCCGAATACCTGAACCAGACCGGACAGGAAGGGAATTACCAGACATGCCTTGAGGCCGCCCTTTTCGTTGGCAACCAGACCGATGGTTGCATTATCGAAGAATACAGGAACAAAGCCGCAGATAATAATGGTGGGGCTGCCGATAGCAATCAGAATGCCAATGGCAACCAGCTGACCGACCAGACCTGCCAGGAAACCAAAGGTAACGGCGTTTGCATCACCGAATCCGTAGCACACTGCACAGTCAACACCGGGAACGGAGGAAGGCAGCAGCTTGTCGGAAATACCCTGGAAGGATGCCGTCAGCTCAGTAACGAAGGTACGAACACCCAGCTGCAGGATTGCCAGATAGACTGCGAAGTGGAGAGATTTATCAACAATATACCACACAAAATTGGTGTCTTCCGCCAGGTCACCGGAGTTCACGAAGTAAGGCTTGCCGATAACAGCCATAATGGTACCGAAGAAAGCAGTCATCAGAACAGCGGTACAAACCATATTTTCGTTGAAAATGGAGAAGAAGCCGGGCATCTTAAGGTCGCCGACCTTCTTGACCTTACGGGTCACATTGCCGTCTTTATCTCTGCGTTCGCCAAAGAGCTTGTCTGCCAGAATATAGCCAAGTCGGATACCAAACATCTGCTGGTGGGCAATGGCGAATCCGGCGCCATCGGTCAGCTCCTGCATGGGCTTAACGGTGAGGTTGGAGCCGACTGCCCAGTAAGCGCCAAGAATAACGGACATAACGACCATCATCAAAGTGTCGTTATTGCGGATAGCAGGCAAAGCAAACATCAGCAGCCAGAAAGCAGTGGATGCCTGCTGAACCTGAACATGGCCGGTAGTGAACAAGGTGCGGCACTTGGTTATTTTGTTAAAGCGCACCAGCAGAATGTTAACAAGGAATGCAATCAGCAGCAGGACCATAACATTGGAAAATGCCTTACCGAAAACCGTTTCAACGCCGGCAGTAACGGCATTCTGTCCATAGTACGGGTCAATAACGCAGGCCATCAGATTGAAACGATCCTTAAGGCCGGTCAGAATCGGGCGGAAGGTCTGAACCAAGCCGCTAGAGCCTACGCCCAGAATCAGCATACCAATGATCGCTTTCAGCGTGCCGCCGATGCAATCGTACCATTTTTCACGCTTCAGAATATAGCCCAGCAAAGTCAGGAAGCCAACCATGTAAGGGGCTTGACGCAAAATGTAAGTAGCGAAGAACTCCCAAATGGAGCTCAAGATTTGTAGAACTTGTGCCATATTGTGCTCCTTTCTTGATCCCAATGATGTAAAAATGTCTGAATAAAGGTACTTCCGCTGTGTCAGATTTTCCCCGACAGCAGGCTATAAATCAGCCTGAAAAACACCTGTCCAACATCAGACAGCACCTCATTGGAGGATAAACCGGCGAAAATCAGTTTTCCGATATTGCTTTCACCATTGTTTTCCGGGCTGCACAGCCGTCGTTAAGGGGGCAAAGCATATAAGCTCTGCATGGTAACTCAGTTGATTCACCGGAGTGCCCAAATACGATATTCGATCCCGCATGAACGATCCTCACGAAACAGCACCGACATAATGCAGATGCGCCGTTTCGCCGGGATGCTTCACTGCCAATACCGGGATCCTGCTCTGGGCAAATGGTTGTGCAAGCGCTTAAGACTCTCTTCCCTCCTCTTATATATGTTCTTACAGAGAAGAACCTCTTTCAGATATCTCTGAATATCCCGCCAGACTCGTATGCGCCGCCTGTACGCCTTCCGTAATCACGCTGCAAAAGAGATTTTGGAAAGCGTACGCAATTCAAATTCGTATTGTTGCGCATTTTTTCTTTCCGTTCTGCGGAGATTTTCGTCTATAATTCCCAAGTTCACACTCTGTTTATAAAATCATTATAATGCAAATTGAAAATAATTGCAAGCCTATTATATGTTCGTTTATATTGCAATTTACGCTGAATAATTTTAAATATTTCAAACTTTATTAATTAAAAATATTTATATTTCTGAATTAATTAATTGTTTTCGAAAACAATTTTACATATGTTAGTTTTCTATTGCCGTATAATCTTTTATTATCGTTTTATTAAAGGCTTTTTCAGTTTTGAGAATAATTTCTTGGCATAATCACAACTATATGTAAATAACATAAATATATGTGTTCGTTTATATGTATTTTGCCCATTCAAATAATCAAATAAATAAACGTAAATAAACAGAGCACCCTTAAGCTTTTCAAAACAAACCGGAAACAAAAAAGCCATTCGGGCTCCTGCAAAATGATAGTTGTCAGGAAAATCACTTTGTAACGGAAAAACCCTAATGGCTGTTTGGTATCTTTGAAAAGAGAGCCTGTTGGGGGCATAAAAAAAGCCGAAACACTCTGATTTTCCAAGGCTTTTTGCCTCGGCATCAAAAGTGTTTCGATTTTCTGGTGGACCTGATCGGATTCGAACCGACGACCCCCACAATGCGAATGTGATGCGCTCCCAGCTGCGCTACAGGCCCATACTGTGCAGAGTTGACTGCGAATAGCATTATACCCCCGCACAGGAAATTTGTCAAGCATTCCAGCCTGAATTCTACCGGTCCTTTCCCCGCAGTTCGATGATCTGATCCCGCAGGACAGCCGCATACTCGTATTCCATCATTTTGGCCGCTTCCTTCATCTGCTTTTCAAGGCGTGCAATCTCCCGCTGCTTCTCAGCCTTTGTCATTTTCACGCCGGTTCGGCTGCGGCGCTCCGCTGTCTCCGAAGAGATTTCGATAAGATCCCGGACAGATTTCATAATGGTTTTGGGTACAATTCCGTGGGCTTCATTATAGGTATTCTGAATTTTCCGCCTTCTGGCAGTCTCATCCAGAGCCGCACGCATGGAATCCGTAATATGATCGGCGTACATAACCACCTTACCGTCGGCATTTCTCGCCGCACGGCCAATGGTCTGGATCAAACTGGTCTGACTCCGCAGGAAGCCTTCCTTGTCCGCATCCAATATGGCCACCATGCTGACCTCAGGCAAATCCAGTCCCTCCCGAAGGAGATTAATGCCGATGAGTACATCAAATTTTGCCATTCGCAGATCCCGAATAATCTCCATCCGCTCCATGGAGCCGATGTCCGAGTGCATATAACGGACCCTGATGCCCGCTTTTTGCAGATAGATCGTCAGATCTTCCGCCATTTTCTTAGTGAGTGTAGTCACCAGCACACGCTCATTCCGGGCGCTTCGGGCATTGATCTCACCGATGAGATCGTCGATCTGCCCTTCAATGGGGCGCACATCGATCTCCGGATCCAAAAGTCCCGTAGGACGAATCACCTGCTCCACAATCTGGCCGGAGCGGGTGCGTTCATATTCTCCCGGGGTTGCGGAAACATAGATTACCTGATTGATTTTACTGTCGAATTCCTCAAAATTCAAAGGACGGTTGTCATAGGCTGAAGGCAGGCGGAAGCCGTGCTCCACAAGAGAATCCTTTCGGCTCCGATCCCCCGCAAACATCGCTCTGCACTGGGGCAATGTCACATGACTTTCGTCAATGAACAGCAGATAATCATCCGGGAAATAATCCAGTAAGGTAGTGGGCGGTGTCCCTGGCGCCCGCCCCTGAATCACCCGGGAATAGTTCTCAATGCCGTTGCAGAAGCCGATCTCCGTCAGCATTTCCAAATCATAGGCTGTCCGCTGGGCGATTCGCTGGGCTTCCAGCAGTTTATTCTGAGAGCGGAACCACTCCACCTGCTGATCGCATTCCCGCTTGATTTCCACCATGGCCCGCTGAAGCTTTTCCTTGGATGCTACATAGTGGCTGGCAGGGAAAATCGCCACATGGTCGACATAACGCTCCACCATACCGGTTACCGCATTGATTTCGCTGATTCTGTCCACCTCGTCGCCGAAGAATTCCACCCGGAAGGCCCTGCCTGAGGAATAGGCAGGGTAGATTTCCAGGGTATCCCCCCGGACACGGAACTTATTTCTGGAAAAATCCACATCATTGCGCTCATACCGAATCTCCGTCAGCTTTTTCAGCACATCATCCAAAGGATATTCCTTGCCCACCCGGAGAGAAATCACCATGCTCTTATAGTCAATGGGGTCACCCAGCCCGTAGAGACAGCTGACAGAGGCCACCACGATTACATCATTGCGCTCTCCCAGCGCCGCCGTGGCACTGTGGCGCAGGCGGTCGATTTCCTCATTGACGGAGGCATCCTTTTCAATGTAAGTATCCGTATGGGCGATATAGGCTTCCGGCTGGTAGTAATCATAGTAGGAGATAAAATACTCCACCGCATTGTTCGGGAAGAATTCCCGGAACTCCGAGCAAAGCTGGGCAGCCAGCGTTTTGTTATGCGCCAGCACCAAAGTGGGGCGGTTCAGCTTTGCAATAACCGATGCCATGGTAAATGTCTTGCCGGAGCCGGTCACACCCAGCAAAGTCTGCTCGCGCAGACCCCAATTGACACCGTTTACGAGCCCCTCAATAGCTTCCGGCTGATCGCCGGAGGGCTTAAATTCCGAAACCAACTCAAAATGGTCCATATTTTTCACCTCATATTCAGGACTCTTACAAGGGCAGCATGCATTCTGACGGGTCATAGAATCCCGACTGCCGCATGGAGACAAAGTCATCATCCGCCACCACCAGATGATCCACCAGTTCGATTTCCACTGCTTCCAGAGACATTGCCAGCTTTTTGGTAGTGTGCCGGTCCTCTACCGAGGGGATTGCCACGCCGCTGGGATGGTTATGGGCAAGGATCACCGAGGAAGCGTTGTCGCCCAGCGCCATTTCCACAATGCGCCGAACCGGCACGGAAGCAGAGTTGACACTCCCCTCCCCTACCTCTTTGCATGAAATCACCTTGCACTTGGCGTCCAGACACAAAAGAAACACTGTTTCGTTGCGTCTGCCGCAGAAATAAGGCAGCAGAAGTTCTCCGCATTGGTCAACCGTGGTGACAACTTCTCCTGTGGTGCTGCGGTTCACCTGATAATATCGGCAGGTTGCGGTAAGCAGGGTAATAAATGCCGCCACATTATCCCCCACCCCGGGGACCTTGCGCAGTTCCGAAACCGAAGCCTCCAGTACCTGAGAGAAACTGCCGAAGCGATCCAGCAGAGCATGGGCTATGGGATTTGTGTCCTGCCTGGGTACGCAATAAAACAGCAGCAGTTCCAAAACCTGAAGCTGATCAAAATGATCGAGTCCTTCCGTCATAAACCGCTCCCTGAGCCGTTGGCGGTGTCCTGTATGAATCGACATATTTTCACCTCGTTCTCTGATATATCTTGATATTTGCGTTTATTTTGATACAATGTTACCATATCATACTTTGCAGAATCTTCCGTTGAAAATTTTTCGAAAAAATGCACATGATATGCATTGAGGAGGAACATCATGGAACAATACAATCCTACCACCGAAATCTTAAACTATATTTCAGGCCCCTCTTTTACCGTCGTTGACGGACGCATCACCCGTGTCAGCGAGGCTGCACGAAAATTCTTTCTGGAGCCGGGTATGGAGATTTATCCGATGCTCGTAACCGGGCAGGAGGAATACAGGGCTCTCACCAACGGTTGTCTGTACCTCACCTTGAAGATTGCCGAAATTCCCTGCAACGCTTCTGTGAGCCGGATGGAGGAGTTTGACCTTTTTACTCTGGAACAGGAAACCGATCAGTCAGAGCTCCAGGCCATTGCCCTCGCTTCTCAGGCATTGCGGACACCGCTTTCCAGCATTATGACCGTCGCCGATCAGTTATTTCCCGCCGCCAACGGAGAAGGCAGCCCTGCCAATGCGCAAATTGCCCGGATCAACCGTGCGCTTTTCCAAATGCTTCGAATTGTCAGCAATATGTCCGACGCCTACCGCTATTCTCAGCAGGTTAAGCCTCGGCTGACACTTGTGGATATGCGCAGCCTTATGGAGGATATTTTCTCCAAGGCTGCCCCCTTGATGGAGAGCGCAGGAATCACCTTGCATTTCACAAATCTTCCCCATTCCACTTTCTGTCTGGCTGAACCGGAAAAGCTGGAACGAGCCGTTAACAACATTCTTTCCAATGCTATGAAATTCTCCGGTGAATCCGGGAGAATTGATGCAAAAATCATCCTGAAGGGCACTATGTTCCATCTTACGGTGCAGGACTACGGCAGCGGTGTACCCGACGAGCTTCGCGGGCATATCCATACCCGTTTCCTGCGGCAGCCGGGATTGGAAGACAACCGCTTCGGCATTGGACTTGGCATGGTGCTGATCCGTTCTGCAGCTGAAGCCCACGGCGGCACTGTTCTCTTTGAACAGCCCGAAGAGGGCGGCACCCGAATCACCATGACCATTGCTTATCGCCAGAGCGCAGATACCGCTCTCCACACCAGCATGCTCCATGTGGACTATGCAGGCGAACGGGATCATGCGCTCATTGAGCTATCCGATGTCCTGCCCATTGATGATTATCAATCCGGGAATATCAACTGAATTTTCCCCCCTGACCTGCTGATTCAGGTCAGGGATTTTTTATAGATACCGTTTGAGATATTGCCCCGTGTAACTGGCCTCCGTGGCAGCCACTTCCTCCGGAGTACCGCAGGCCACAATATTTCCGCCGCCGTCGCCGCCCTCGGGACCCAGATCAATGATATAGTCCGCCGTTTTGATCACATCCAGATTATGCTCAATGACCAGCACCGTATTTCCGGCATCCACCAGCTTTTGCAGCACATCGATGAGCCTGTGAATATCAGCGGCATGGAGTCCAGTCGTCGGCTCGTCCAGAATATAGATGGTTCTGCCGGTAGAGGTTCTGGCAAGCTCGGTTGCCAGCTTCACACGCTGGGCTTCACCGCCGGAAAGGGTGGTGCTGGACTGTCCCAGCTTCACATACCCCAGACCGACTTCCACCAGCGTCTGGATTTTTTTCTGGATTTTGGGAATGTTCTCAAAAAATTTCAGAGCTTCTTCCGCCGTCATATCCAGCACCTGAGAAATATTTTTTCCTTTATACTGGACTTCCAGGGTTTCCCGGTTGTACCGGGCGCCCTTACAGGCTTCACAGGGGACATACACATCTGCCAGAAAGTGCATTTCAATTTTAATCAGTCCGTCACCGCTGCATGCCTCACACCGTCCGCCCTTCACATTAAAAGAGAACCGCCCCGGGCCATAGCCCCGGATCTTGGCATCATTGGTAGATGCAAACAGCTCCCGGATGTCGTTAAAAAGTCCCGTATAAGTGGCAGGATTGGAGCGGGGTGTTCTGCCAATGGGGCTTTGGTCGATATTGATGACCTTATCCAGATTTTCCATGCCCCGAATGGCCTCACAATCACCGGAACGGGTTCTGGCATGATTGAGCTTTGCCAGCAGTGCCTTATTCAGTACTTCTTCCACCAGACTGGATTTTCCGGAGCCGGACACACCCGTAACGCAGGTCAAGGTTCCGAGAGGAATGGAAACATCCACATTTTTGAGATTATTTTCCGTTGCACCAATCACATCCAAAGAATGTCCGTTTCCTTTGCGGCGTTGGGAGGGCACCGGGATTTTCTTCAGCCCGGAAAGATACTGGCCGGTAATGGAGCGAGGGCAGTTCATAATATCCTGCAAGGAACCCGCTGCCACGATCTCGCCGCCGTGGGCGCCGGCACCGGGGCCCACATCCACGATGTAGTCCGCCGCACGCATGGTGTCCTCGTCATGTTCTACCACAATCAGCGTGTTGCCGATGTCCCGCAAATGGCGCAAGGTTTCCAGCAGTTTATCGTTATCGCGCTGATGCAGACCGATAGACGGCTCGTCCAGAATATAAAGCACACCCATGAGCGACGAGCCAATCTGGGTTGCCAGCCGGATTCGCTGGCTTTCGCCGCCGGAAAGGGTTCCGGCAGATCTGGAAAGGGTCAGGTAAGGAAGCCCCACATCCTTCAAAAAGCACAGGCGGGACTTGATTTCCTTCACGATCTGCTCTGCCACCACAGCCATATTTCCCTGAAGCTTGAGATTATTCATAAATTCCAGGGCTTTATCCACACTCATGGCACAGAAATCCATGATACCAATGCCCCCGACGGTCACCGCCCGGGCCACATCGGAAAGCCGCTGACCGTGGCAGTGCGGGCAGGGTGCCGAGGTCATGCACTCTTCCAGTTCTTTCCGTACGGCATCGGACTGCGTTTCCCGATACCGGCGGCTGATATTGTTCATAATTCCCTCGAAGGGCTGTTCCAGCACACCCATGCCGTTGCCGCGGTTGTAGGTCATCCGCAGCTTTTCCGTGCCGGTTCCGTAGAAAATCACCTTTTTCGCATCCTCGGACAGTTCGGAAAAGGGTACGGTAAGGGAAAAGCGATACTTTTGCGCCAGCGCTTCAAAATACATCCGGAAAATGGAGTCCGTCTTGGCACTGTTCCAGCCGGAAACCTGCACCGCACCATCCATAAGGGAAAGGCTCTTGTCGGGGACTACCAGATCCGGGTCCGCCACCAGCTGGAAGCCAAGGCCGGAGCAGGTGGGGCATGCCCCCGCCGGGTTATTGAAAGAAAACATTCTGGGCTCCAGCTCCTGCAGACTGATGCCGCAGTCCTCACAGGCATAATTCTGGGAAAAGTTCAGTTCTTCCTCGGTTTCCGGGAGGTAAATATTGACAAGGCCCTTTGCATGGTTGCACGCCGTTTCGATGGAATCCGTAAGACGGCGGCGCATTCCCTCTTTGAGAATCAGCCTGTCCACAACCAGCTCGATGGTATGTTTTTTGTTCTTTTCCGGTTTGATCTCTTCCGTAAGATCATAGAGGATCCCGTCCACACGCACACGGGCAAAGCCCTGCTTTCTGGCATCCTCAAACACTTTCCCGTGTTCACCCTTTTTTCCGCAGATCACCGGAGACAGCACGAAAAAGCGGGTTCCCTCTCCCAGTGCCTCCACCTGATCCACGATCTGATCCACTGTTTGGCGGCTGATCTCCTTACCGCACTTGGGGCAGTGCGGAACACCCACTCTGGCCCACAGAAGCCGCAGATAGTCATAGATCTCCGTCACAGTACCCACCGTAGAGCGGGGGTTTTTGGAAGTCGTCTTTTGATCGATGGAGATGGCCGGAGAAAGGCCGTCAATAGAATCCACATCCGGCTTGTCCATCTGCCCCAAAAACTGCCGTGCGTAGGAGCTCAGGCTCTCCACATACCGGCGCTGTCCCTCGGCATAGATGGTATCAAATGCCAGGCTGGATTTTCCCGAGCCGGAAAGGCCTGTGAATACAATCAGCTTGTCTCTGGGAATGGTGAGATCCACATTTTTGAGATTATTTTCCCTTGCACCCTGAATAATGATTTTATCGTTCATAATCGGTCCTCGAACTTTAAAGCTTTGGTTATATTGAAGTTTTGCACCGATGTAGGGATGATTATACCAAAAAGTGCGGTATAATGGCAATTTTACATCGATTCGTGTATTTTCGTGTATTATTACTATTATACCACAGGACGCTATTGTGCACAAGAAGTTTTCAAACGAAATATCCCTTTTGGCAATAACACTTCCCCCCTCCCCGGTACTTACAGCTTTCAACAATAAAGGTCAATAAAACATTCAGCAAGATTGACTTATTTCAGTCGCTTTGACAGATTCCAGCAATATTATTTTCTGTTTTTTGTTGTTATTTTCCGCTCTTTTCAGTTGCTTTTCCCGCAATGTAAATGTTATAATAGGATTGTAAAGTCCAAAATGCGGGCATTACCAGAAAAAAAGAATAAAAGTGAGGTATTTCTTGATGATTGCATACGGCGATAATATTCAGGTTTTTTGCGGCAATTCAAATCCTGAATTTGCTGGTACCATTTGTGAGGAACTCGGAATTTCCATAGGAAACAGTGAGGTTAAAAAGTTTGCCGATGGCGAAGCTTCCGTTACTCTGAACGAAACCGTCCGCGGAGCCGATGTTTTCCTGATCCAGTCCACCTGCAAGCCTGTCAATGATAATCTGATGGAGCTGTTGGTCATGATCGATGCCTGCCGTCGCGCATCCGCCGGCCGCATCACCGCCGTGATTCCCTACTTTGGCTATGCCCGTCAGGATCGCAAAGCCAAGAGCCGTGATCCCATTTCCGCCAAGCTGGTAGCAAATATGCTGACCGCTGCCGGTGCTGATCGGGTCCTTACCATGGATCTTCACGCCGCCCAGATTCAGGGCTTCTTCGACATTCCTCTGGATCACCTGCTGGGAAATCCTACTTTTGTCCAATACTTCGCTGACAAGTTCCCGGAGGATCGCTACAACCATGATGATTTCGTGGTGGTTGCCCCCGATGTAGGCTCCGTCGGCCGTGCCCGTGCCTTTGCAGCAAAGCTTCACATGAGTCTTGCCATTGTAGATAAGCGCCGCCAGAGGGCCAATGTATGTGAGGTCATGAACATCATCGGAGATGTAAAGGATAAAATCTGCATCATCTATGACGATATGATTGACACTGCCGGATCTCTTTGCAACGCCGCCCACGCTCTGGTGGATATCGGCGGCGCAAAGGAAGTTTACGCCTGTGCTACCCACGGTGTTCTCTCCGGCCCTGCTTATGACCGCATTGAAGCCAGCCCCATTCAGGAAGTTGTGATTCACAACACCATTCCTCTGGAGCGCAACACCGAGAGCAACAAGATCAAGCAGCTTGATGTAGCCCCCATTTTTGCCCGCGCCATTGAGCACATCCACGGTGGCACTTCCATCGCTGATCTGTTCTGAGCCATGCCCGGAAGCAAAAACGATGCCTGGCTCATTGTAGGTCTGGGAAATCCCGGCCGGGAATATGAGCGCACCCGCCACAATGCCGGTTTCCGGGCTTTGGATATTCTGGCGGAGCAGGTGGGCTGTAAAATCGATAAATCCAAATTTGAAGGGCTCTACGGTCAGACCGTTTACAATGGCACCAAGCTGTACCTTTTGAAGCCGCAAACCTATATGAATCTTTCCGGCCGCTCTGTTTTGCAGCTTTCGGCCTACTTTCATATCCCGCCCCAGCAGATCATCGTCCTCTTTGACGATATTTCTCTGGCTCCCGGACGCCTGCGCATCCGTGCAGACGGTTCTGCCGGCGGGCATAACGGCATAAAATCCATCATATCTGAGCTAGGAAGCCAGACCTTTCCCCGAGTAAAAATCGGCGTTGGCGCCAAGCCCCGTCCCGAGATGGATCTTGCGGATTGGGTCCTGTCCACTTTCTCCGCTTCGGAGGAAAAGGAACTGGCAGGCGCTTTGGGAAGAGCCGCCGATGCCGCACTTTGCGTCATCGATGATGGTGTCCCGGAAGCTGCCAACCGTTTCAACGGCAGCCACAACTGAGCTGCATAGTCGTATATTGTCACATTTTCACGGAAAGGGGGTATTATCCCCCTTTCCGCATTGTTGTATGGAGGGAAACCCATGGAAAAGCTCCTTTCTGTTCTAAAAACCATACCGGAATATACTTCCCTGCTGGAGAGTCTTGCCGAGGGAAAGAGCGCAGCCGTAACTGGTATCGGTCAGATCAACCGTACCCACATGATGGCCGGACTTCGCAGAGACATTCAAAATCCCCTTGTCATTTTGTGTCAGGATGATATGGCTGCCAAAAAGATTCAGGATGAATGGAAGGCCTTTACCGGAGAGACCGTCCCTGTGCTGCCCGGGCGGGAGCTGACCTTATACGACAGTGCCGTTGTCTCCCGTGCCTGGGAGCAGAAGCGGCTGCGCCAGCTTTACGACCTTGCCCAAGGCAATACTCCCGTACAGATTATGACATGGGAATCCCTCAGCCTGCGCACCATCCCCCCTGCCACGCTCTGCTCTGCCGCTTTTTCGCTTACTGCCGGGCAGGAATATAACATGGATCAGCTGACCGGCCAGCTGGTGGATGCCGGATACAGCCGCTGCGCCATGGTAGAAGGCCCCGGCCAGTTTGCCCTGCGTGGCGGCATTTTGGATGTGTATTCCCCTGCAGAGGATCAGCCCTTCCGAGCTGAATTTTTCGGTGACGAGCTGGATACCATGGGCTATTTTGACCCCGATACCCAGCGCCGCATTGAAAATGTGGACAGCGTCACCGTCCTGCCGGTTGCTGAAACGCTGCCCCGGCTCCATGCAAAAGGACTTGCCGGACTATTGGCCGATCTGGAGCATCAAATCGGCCGGCAAAACCGTCGGAAAAATAAAAATGACGAGCTTATCAAGACGCTGGAAAAAGATCTGGATAAGTACAGAAACGGCATACAGAATCCCGCATCCGACCGCTATATGGCCCTCATTTACGAAGATTTTGCCAATGCCATAGACTATATTCCCGAAAATGCCGTGGTTCTCATCTGCGACCATGGAAGCCTCAAGCGTTCCGCCCGCAGCCGCACCGAGGAAGTAGGGATGCAGCTGGACAGCCTGCTTCAGGGCGGCCTTCTGGTGGGTGAGTTTTGCGATTTCGTCAGCCAATGGGAAGACTTCTGCGCACAGCTGAAGGGACGAACGGCAGTATATTTTGATGCCTTCGGCGGTGCAGCCTACCCCGAGGAATGTCTGCCGCAAAGCCTGCTGCCCATGACGGCCAAGCAGCTCCCCAGTTACGGCGGCAGTCTGGATACTGCTGCATCGGATCTTGCGCACTACCAGAAGATGGAATTTTCCTCTCTGGTGCTCTGCGGAACCCGCCGCCGTGCCGAACTTTTGCAGGAGCTGCTGCATGACAAAGGGCTTTCCGGAATGCTGTGCATCCCCCTCACCACCATGCCTAAGCCCGGTCAGATTCTTCTGACCGACGGCACTCTGCCCTACGGCATGGAATACCCCGATTCCAAGCTGGCAGTTCTTACGGAAGGTCAGCTTATTGCCAAAGGCATTCCTCCCAAAGCGAAAAAGAAAAAAAACGCCACAAACCGCCAGAAACTCAATTCTTTTACCGATCTTACCCCCGGCGATCTGGTGGTTCACGAAAACTACGGCATTGGCCGTTTTGTTGCCATGGAGCAGATTCGGGTGGACAATGCCGTAAAAGACTATATCAAAATTGCCTATCAGGGCAGCGACACCCTTTTTGTCCCCGCAA
Organism: Oscillospiraceae bacterium; assembly: GCA_020025545.1. Lineage (GTDB taxonomy): Bacteria > Bacillota > Clostridia > Oscillospirales > Oscillospiraceae > Faecousia. Next base: position 23,608 of record JAHHRX010000026.1, read on the forward strand.
CCCAGCTGGATCTTGTCAGCAAGTATATCGGAGGCGGCGGCGAAGATACCAATGTGCGCCTCAACAAAATCGGCACCGATGCCTGGCAGAAAACCAAGGCCAAGGCACGAAAAGCCGCCAAGGATATGGCCGGGGAGCTGATTCAGCTCTATGCCGCAAGAAAACGGCAGGAGGGTTTTCCCTTTTCCGCTGATTCCCCCTGGCAGAAGGAATTTGAAGATAATTTTCCCTATCCCGAAACCGACGATCAGCTTCGCTGTATCGCTGACATCAAATCGGATATGGAATCTCCCACTCCCATGGACCGCCTGCTTTGCGGCGATGTGGGCTTCGGCAAAACCGAAGTTGCCCTTCGAGCCGTTATGAAGGCAATTATGGACGGCAAGCAGGTTGCCATTTTGGTTCCCACCACGGTGCTGGCCCGCCAGCACTATCAGACGGCAGTTTCCCGGTTCCGAGGTTTCCCAGTCAACATCGATATGCTTTGCCGGTTCCGTACTGCCGCCGAGCAGAAGAAAACCCTGCAAAATCTTCGAACCGGCGCAGTGGATCTGATCATCGGTACCCACAAGCTCCTGCAAAAAAGCGTGGAGTTTAAGGATCTGGGGCTTCTGATCGTAGACGAAGAGCAGCGCTTCGGCGTCAGCCATAAGGAGCGTCTCAAGGAGATTTCCAAGGGTGTGGATGTTCTGACCCTTTCCGCCACACCCATCCCCCGAACCCTCAACATGGCTCTTTCCGGCATCCGGGATATGTCCACCATCGAGGAACCCCCTGCCGACCGCTACCCAGTCCAGACCTTTGTCATGGAGCACAGCAATGCAATCATTGACGATGCTATCCGCCGGGAGGTGGAGCGGGGCGGACAGGTATATTATCTGCACAATCGGGTGGAAACCATCGACCAGTGCGCCAGTGCCCTGGCCAGACGGATTCCCGGTATCACCGTTGCGGTGGCACACGGAAAAATGACCGAGGATGCCCTCGGAGATGTGATGAGCGCCATGGCTGACGGCGATATCCAGGTGCTGGTCTGCACCACCATCATCGAAACCGGACTGGATATCCCCAACGCCAACACCCTTATTATTGAAAATGCTGACCGTTTCGGCCTCAGTCAGCTGCATCAGCTCCGTGGCCGTGTGGGACGCTCCACCCGCCACGCTTATGCCTATTTCACCTACCGCCCGGACAAAAATTTGACAGAGATCGCAGAAAAGCGGCTGTCGGCCATCCGGGACTTTGCGGAATTCGGCTCCGGCTTCAAAATTGCCATGCGAGATCTGGAAATCCGCGGTGCCGGCAATCTGCTGGGTGCCGAGCAGTCCGGACACATGATGAGCGTGGGCTATGATATGTACCTCAAACTGCTGGATGAAGCCGTGCTGGAAGAGCAGGGAGGCAAGCCCAAGGAACCGGACTGCACCGCCGACCTCAATGTTACCGCCAATGTGGATCAGGAATATGTCTCCCGGGGCGAGGAGCGGATGGATCTCTACCGCCGCATGGCTGCCATCCGCAGTCAGGAGGATGCAGACGATCTGCTGGATGAGATCATCGACCGCTACGGGGATCCTCCCAGAGGCGTGCTGAACCTCATCGGCATTGCCCTTCTGCGGGCCCATGCCCAGCAGGTCGGCATTCAGGATATCCGTCAAAAGGCAGGCGATGTGCAGTTTACCATGACGAACCTCAACTTTGAAGCTGTCAGCGCAATTTGTGCAGATGCCGACTACAAAAACCGGGTTCAGTTTGTGGCAACCGCCAAACTGCCCACCCTGCGGCTGAAGCTTTCTGCCGGTGTGGACAGTCTGCGCCAGAGCAAGGTATTTGTTGATCGTTACCGCACTTATTGCCAAAAGTAGCCAATTTGTTACCTCCTTTACAGTATCTTCATTGTTTTGTAATGAAAAGAGATTGCATTATGTGTATTTTGTGGTACAATACCACTGTACAGAAAAGTACAATACCGGCGGTTTACGCCGCTGACAGATAGGAGTGGTTTCCCATCAATAACGATAATTTGAATCCTTCCCGCAGCCGCAGGCCGGATGTGCAGGAACCGGATGCGGAACTCTCGCAGGCCGTTACCCCCACTGTTTCCGACGAGGATCTCATGAAGGTCATTCAGGGCACTGCCTCCGACGAGGAGCTTATGAAAATCCTTCAGGACGCTGACGAGGATTTCGAAAGCAGCGAGTCTTCTGTTTTATCCCATGATGCAGCTGCAACGCAGCGGGTATTTCTGGATCGTGACCCGGTGACTGGGCAGATTCCTTCCTTTACAGAGGCTACCCGCCACAATGCGGAGCAAAAGGCAGATCATCCTCAAGGCGGACAGCGCAAGCCGTCCCGTCCTGCAAGTAGTGATGTGCCTCGCCGCAAACCCCAGAATACCGGCAGGCAGCAGAACTCCGGCGATCCCCATAGGAAGCGTTTTTCCTTCCGGAAAAAAGACAAAGTCACCCTGATCGTCCTCATTTCCATTGTGGTCATCATGCTGGCAGCCATTATCGGCACGGTCTGCTTCCTCTTTTCTAAGCCTAAGGATGACGGCAAAATTCTGAACAATGTCATTGCCGCCGGCATAAATCTGGGTGGCATGACCCCGGAGGAAGCAACGGCCGCCTTACACAAAGCCACTGATAATACCTACACGCAGCTGGATATGGTGATTCAGGTGCTGGATGCAGAAGTCAAGCTGTCCCCCGCCGATACCGGCGCACGGCTGGATGTTGATTCTGTGGTAAAGGATGCCTATGACTACGGCCGAACCGGTTCTACTGCCGAGCGGAAGCGGGCAAAGAACCACGCTCTGGCAAATTCCTACATCGTTCCCATCCAGAGCCACCTGAATCTCAATACGACCTACATTCAAAGTGTTGTCGACGAGCTTGGGAGCAAGTTCAGCAGCACTCTGACACAGCCTACCGTTACGGTTAACGGCGAGCGCCCCGAAATGGGCGTTGCCAAGCCCGACACCACAGCTGTTCACCAGACCATGGATATCTTTGTGGGCACACCGGAATACGGTCTTAACACTAAGCAGCTTTTTGATCAGGTCCTCGACTACTACAATATCAATATTTTTAAAGTGGTTGCCACCTGTACCGTTGTGGCTCCCGATCCTTTGGATGAGAAATTGGCCCAGATTTTCAGCGAAGTCTGTGTTGCCCCTGTGGATGCCCAGATCAATCCGGACACCTTTGAGGTAACCCCCGAGGTGTATGGCTACGGTTTCGTTATGGACGAGGTAAAAGCGCAAATTGCTGACGCTGCCTACGGTACCACCTTGCAGATTCCCCTGCGATTCATTGCCCCCGCCATTACGGAAGAGCTTCTCTCCAGCGATCTCTTTAAGGACACTCTTGGAAAGCATTCTTCCTCCATCCGCTCAGATGCCGCATGGAAGAATAATGTAACCCTCGCAGCCAAAAAGATCGACGGTATGCTCTTGAAGGCCGGCGGAACATTTTCCTTTAATCAGGTCTTCGGCGAACTCAAGACCGCCGACGGCTATCAGACTGCTTCGGTCTATGTGGGTACCCATCTGCAAAACGAAGTGGGCGGCGGCGTTTCCCAGGTTGCAAGTCTCCTTTACAGCTGTGCTTTGGAAGCCGATCTGGATATTTTGGAGCGCCACAGCAACACCTACCTCCCCGACTATATCGAAAAGGGTCTGGATGCTTATGTTGCATACGGCAAAGCAGATTTGTCCTTCCGCAACAATACCTCCCACCCCATCCGCATCAATGCAAAAGTGGAGGGCAGCACCATCAAGATTTCCCTAACCGGCACCAATTCCCGCAATTATGTAATCAAGATGGATTACGAAGTCACAAAGACCTACAAGCCCCGCAAGCTGGTAAGCAATATGACTCCCGAGAATCCCGGCGGCTATAAGCAGGATCAGGTCATCGTCACCCCCATTACGGGCTACGATATCAATGTATACCGCTGCAAGTACGATAAGTCCTCCGGGCGGCTCCTTTCCAGGAATTTGGAATCCATGACGCGTTATGCTTCCCGGGATTCTGTGACCGTCAATATCATTAAGCCTGCTGAGCCCACCCAGCCCCCTGTAGGGACTGCAGCTCCCACAGAGGCTCCTCCTGCTCAGAATTCCGATTCCTCTCAGACGCAGGCAG
>JAHHRX010000027.1 GCA_020025545.1 Oscillospiraceae bacterium
GCACAGCCCTAAAATCCCAGGGTAAAAGGTAGAGTGTGGTAGTGCTGGCATCAGGCGCTGCAACGGCTGCTCTGATTGTAATTGGGAAAGCGCAGACGGAAGTAATCAATCCTAAAAAATGATGCCCCCTGCGATGAGATTGAAATCATCGCAGGGTATTTTCGCTTTTATTGCATTTGATAATGGCTGCCGGACAGGAATCGCTCCGCAACGCCTGAAGCCTGCATGGAAAATAATGGAATTTTTTTCATGGTACTTTCGTATAAAAACGGATTGACAAATATTGTGATTTCGTATATAATGATGAAAACGAAATAATTGGACTGTAACTCTTGCAGAGGCATCACCAATCTTTGATTTGGTAGTGTCTCTGTATTTTTCGTATAAGGGGAAAAGAAATATGCTGAATTTATTTAAGAGAAAAGCAGACCACGAGATTGGAGCACCCGTTGACGGGTCCTGCGTGGATATTTCGCAAGTCAACGATATTGGTTTTTCCTCCAAGGTAATGGGGGACGGCGTAGCGATTATCCCCCAAAGCGATACCATTGTGGCACCCTGCGACGGGAAAATTACGATGGTGTTTCATACCGGGCATGCAATTGGGCTGCTGTCCGGCGATGGGACGGAGATCCTGATTCATGCCGGGATCGATACGGTAAATGCCAACGGTGTAGGATTCAAAACCTTTTGCAGGGAAGGAGATTCGGTGAAAAAGGGAACGCCGCTCTTATCCATGGATCTGCAGGCGTTGAAAAAAGAATATGACATGTCGGTGATGGTGATTGTCACCAACGATGTGCCTTTGGAGAAGGAAAACCAGGGGACTTTCGTAAAACATGGTGACTGTATTCTTAGGAGAAAGAGTGGTAAGACATGAGGCTTCTGAAAAAGATCAATAATAATTATGCACTGGCGCTGGACTCACAGGGAAAGCAGATTATTGTGGAAGGAAAAGGAATCGGCTTTCGGAAAATGCCCTGTGAACTGACCGATCTCACAGAAATATCCAGAACCTACTACGATTTGGAAGGGCATGAGGCCAATTTGATCCAGAGCTTACCGGTGGAGATCCTGGATGTATCCGGCGAAATTTATGAATACGCGCTGCAGTATATTGCAGCGAAGCTGAATCAAAACCTGATTTTGACCTTGGCAGACCATATCCAGTTTTGTCTGGAACGGCAGCAAAAAAACATTCAGATAAAAATGCCCATTTACTATGATGTGGAGCATCTTTATCCAAGAGAGTCACAGATTGCCGGGTATGCTATGGGGCTGATCAGAGAAAAACTGGGGGTATCGCTGCCTGAGTCGGAGAAAACAGGCATTGCATTAAACATAATCAATTCTGAGCTGATTTCCGATTGTGCGGAGGATGTGGAGACTGAGCTTGTAGAGATTTGCTCCTCGGTGATTGAAACCATGATGAATATTTCCATTGACACAACCTCCTACAGCTATTCCCGATTTGTCTCCCATCTGGTCTATTTGCTGCGCAGAGCAAACCACAGTGTGGCGGCGTCGGAGCAGAGCATACAGATGTATGCCTCCCTTGTGCAAGATTTTCCGGAGATTTCCTCCTGTGTAAACCGTATCGAGATCCTGTTATCCCAGAAACATTACTACCTGAATGAAGAAGAAAAGATGTATTTGATACTGCATATCAATCGTCTGTGCAGCAGAGGGGGGTATGAAGCGGAAGAGCAGACATAAGAGCTGAAATTGGGGCTGTTTCTTGGATTCGGTATTTCGGTAAGATGAATATGCAAAAATAAGATCTCTTAAACTACAAAAAGAAAAGGAGTAAGAAAATGCAACCCAAAGAATTGGCGGAAAGAATTTTGGAGCTTGTAGGCGGGAAAGAGAACATTTCCTACGCTACATACTGCATGACGCGTCTGCGCCTGAATCTGAAGGATCGCGGAAGATTACAGGATGACGCAATCAAGAGCCTGCAGGGAATTATTGGAACCAAATATGTGGGGTCACAGTATCAGGTGATCATCGGACCCAATGTGGACCATGTCTATAAGGAATTTTGTAAAATCGCAGGATTGGAAGAAAATCAGCAGATTCAGGAAACGGATGCCCCGGTGGCAGTCAGGGAAAAGCTGACTGCGAAAAAGGTATTGGACAATATCATGGACGCAATCGGCGGGTGTGTTGCTCCCATGCTGCCGATCATCACAGCGGCCGGCTTGCTGAAAATGTTTGCGGCCTTGCTGGGCCCGAAGATGCTGAATATACTGCCGGTCACCAGCGACCTGATGCGTCTTCTGACCTTTGCCGGTGACGCCGGATTTTATTTCTTCCCTATTTATGTGGCATACGGCGGTGCGAAAAAATTCAATGCCAATATTCCCATGTCGCTGTTTATTGCATGTATCTTAATGCATCCGTCTCTGCTGGGGATTGTGCAAGAGGGGAAACCTTTCACTGTCTTTGGCATTCCCATGGTGCTCACCTCCTATGCGACATCCTTCATTCCCATGATTCTGATCACTTGGGTGATGTCTTATGTGGAAAAAGGAATTAATAAAATTATTCCCAATAGTTTGCGCACCCTGCTCTATCCGCTGCTGCTGACCATCATTATGCTGCCGCTGTCTTTGTGTGTCCTGGGCCCTGTGGGTACTTTGATGGGTCAGGGGATTGCAAAGGTGATCATGGCTCTGCACAGTGTTCTGGGCCCCGTTGCCACAGGCGTGATTGCGGCGGTATGGCCTCTGCTGATCGCTACAGGAATGCACCAGGCACTGATCGCCATTGCCCTGACACATATGGGATCGGTGGGATATGATGTCAATATCCTGGTTGGCGGCGGTATCTCTCTGTACTGCCTCATGGCCATTGCGCTGGCATTTATGTTAAAGGCAAAAAATACGGAAGACCGGGGATATGGCAGCAGCAGTTTCATTACCATTGCACTGGGCGGAATCAGCGAGCCAACCATTTTCGGCATCCTGCTGCGGTATAAGCGGGCAATTCTCTATTTAATTGCCGGCGGCTTTGTGGGCGGTGCGTATGCGGCTATGATGCATGTAGCGGTGTACTTTGTCAGTGCGGGCAATCTTTTGGCGGCATTGTGCTTTGCCGGTGAAAATCCTGCCAGTCTGCTCCATGGGACCATCGGCTGTGTGATTGCATTTGTGATTTCCTTTGTGCTGGCAATGATATTCGGATTCGACAGCAACAAGCCGATCCATACCAAAAAAAGAGAATCCATCGGTTCGGCGGAATAAAATGGAGAAAAAAGATGAAAAAACTACTGTTTCAAAGTGACGACTACGGAATCTCAAGAGGCGTAACAGCCGGCATTCTTGACGGAATTGCAAACGGAATCATTAAAAACACAGGATTATTTGTGAACATGGAGCATTCTGAGGAAGCGGCTGCAAAAATCAGAGATGTGGATGTCTGCCTGGGAATTGACATCAATCTGGTCGCGGGAAAGCCGGTTTCGGATCCGGCTCTTGTGCCCCATCTGATTGACAAAAATGGCAATTTCAGATCTTCCAGACAGATTTTGGCACACAACCGCCTGCTGTCTTCCGCGGGATTCATATCCAGCTTTGAAGATGATCCTTATCCCTATGAAGAGGTCCTCATCGAGACAGAAAATCAGCTGAAAAAATTTGTACAGCTGGTTGGCAGACTGCCGGAATATTTTCATGCCCACTCTTTGTGCACACCGAATACCGACCGGGCCGCCCGGGAGATTGCGGAAAAGTACGGCATTTATCGCTCTTTTCAAATGATCAATGACCATTCCTACGATCATCTGCCCTGCAGCGTGGGGGCGGTCAAGGGCGCATCGTTAGAAGATCAGCTGGCGGTGGATATTGAGCAGGATCTGCTGTCTGTGTCACTGCCCAGCTTAAAGGAAGACAGAGTGGGCTATTATGTCTGCCATTGCGGATATATTGACGATGAACTTTTCTCCCACACTTCCCTGACGGTGCGAAGGATGAAAGATCTGGCAGGCGCAATGAGTCCCCGTGTGAAAGAGTATATTGCAGCCAATCAAATTCAGCTGATCACCTATCGGGATCTGCAGTAAATGCCTTTACGGGCAGTAAAAAAGCCTCCGGCAGTGCCGGAGGTTTTTGCTGTTTAAGATGGATAGATCAGGAAAACCGGGCTGCGGCTTTCCTATGGTTGGTATGGGAATCAGCATTTTTTTGCACCTGAAGCAGAATGAGAACCAGACTGATTCCCAGAAGCATATGACAGATGCCAGCAATGCCGGTGACGGAGGCATTCAGCGCAGCCGAAGACCTTGGAAGAATCTAAACAGCAGACCGTAGATTTGAGGGTGATGCTCCGCACTCTGCGGGAGCAAACGGATGTGAAAGAGCTGACACAAACGGTTGTAAATTCTTTGATTCAGCGCATTGAAGTTCATAACAACGATAAATCCAGCGGTCACAGCTATGTGAAGGAGGACATTTTTTACGGCGCTGGGAATGATCGATATTCCAAGTAAAAGGAGATACAAGCAATGAGGAAAGAAATCCGAGGGAATCCACAGGACTGGCGTATTATCGCATAAAAAAGAAAATACGGTACAGTCCCCAAACGGGACTGCACCGTATCTCTCAAAAAACTTCCTTATGGGGCGTACTCATTTGCGGCACGCTCTAAATTTATAGAGGAATTACTTCTTCCACCGTGAGGATGTTGTCTGCAACCTTGAAACGAATATCAAAGCCTGCAAAGCTGAGGCCGTACAATCTGTCGGCACTGCGCTGATAGGGGGGACGGGGATCGTGGGACAGCACTTCTATGGCAGCCTCTTGCTTTGCCACCGGGAGATGCGCCAGAAGGGGCTCCGGGAAGTGGACGGTCAGCAGAAAATCATCTGCGGTGTCCGTAAAGCCACCGGCGGCCTCGGGAAAGGCATCGCTGTAAGGAATGTAGGGCTTGATATCAAATATGGGAGTGCCATCCATTAAATCAGCACCGCCTACATGAATGACGGTTCCGCAGTTTGCGGTTTCTTCAATGCCCAAAAGCACAACGCAGGAAAGTCCCAGAGAGTTGGGGCGGAAAGGGGAGCGTGTGGCAAAGACACCCATCCGGGCGTTTCCCCCCAGACGGGGCGGGCGGACGGTGGGAGACCAATCCTGCCGCACGGATTCTGAAAACTGCCAAATGAGCCAGAGACGGGAAAAACCTTCAAGCCCACGAAGAGCGTCGACGTTGCGGAACTCCGGCGTAAATACGATTGTGGAGCGGAGATGGCTGGCAAGACCGCTCTGACGGGGGATGCCGAACTTCGTGGGAAAATCGCTGCGCATATGCGCAATGGGGCGGATCACAGCCTGTTCCATGTTATGCCCTCACTTTTCGGAAAAAGAAGCTGACGGCGAAAATCAGCGCCAGTGTCAGGGAAATGGCGGCTCCGGCGGAGCTGCCCAGATAATAGGAGATGATAAGTCCTGCAAGACCTGCCACCAGAGCGGACAGCACAGAAAACAGATGGTACTGCTTGAGATTCCGGGCAATGTTCCGGGCGGCAGCTGCCGGAAGCACCAGCAGAGAGTTGAGAATCAGCAGTCCCACACTGGAAATGGACAATGTTACCACGACAGCAATGGCGGTGGTAAAAATGCACTGGGAAAGATGAATCGGGATGCCTCTGGAAGAGGCCAGCTGGGGATGAATGGCGGTAAGGGTCAGCTGATTGGAGTAGAATACCCAGAAAATCACCACAGCCAGCAAAACCAGTGCCAGCGTGCCGATCTCAGAAGGCGTGACGGAGAGAATGTCACCGATCAGGTAGGTGTTGTACTTGGTGAAGCTGCCACCGCCCAGAGTGGCAATAAAAATACCCAGGGCAACGGCAGTGCTGGAAAACACGCCGATCAATGTGTCGGCGGTGTGGTTACTACGGCTGCGGACATAGGAAAACAGCAGGGCGAACGCCACGCTGAATGCTACAGCGATCCATGTGGGAGCGGCTGCGCCGCAGATACAGCCGATGGCGATGCCGGTAAAGGCGGAATGGCCCAGAGCGTCGGAAAAGAAGCTCATACGCCCGGTGACGATCATGGTGGACATGAGGCCGAAGAGGGGAGACATAATGACAATTGCCAGAAATGCGTTGCGCATGAAATCCCATTGCAGCATTTCCAGAGGAATGACATCGCAGATTGCATACCACAGGCTCATTTTGAAGCCCCTCCTTTCATGTGAAAGACCTGCCGGAAATCGTCGGAATTGAGAACTTCCTCTGCAGAGCCTCTGCATACTACCTGATGATCGATAAGCACTACCTGATCGGCATACCGGGGCAGCATTGCAAAGTCGTGAGTCGTCATCAAAATGGACAGATCGTATTTTTTACGAATCTCATCCAGCATATCCATCAGGGTTGTCATGCCCTCTACATCCACGCCGGATAGGGGTTCGTCAAGGATCAGAATATTGGGCATGGGTTCCAGCGCCAGTGCCAACAGCACCCGCTGCAATTCGCCGCCGGAAAGCGTGCCGATACGCTTATCAATGAGATCAGCGCCGTGTACTCTGTCCAGACAGGTGAGAATATGCTTGCGCATGGCAGCCGTAGCGCCTAAAAATGCAGGCCTGCGGTGCATACAGCAGACGAAAAGATCGATCACGCTGACAGGATCTCCCGGGTCGAAAGCAGGACTTTGGGGAACATAGCCGATTTTCGGCTTCTGTTTGGGGTGACTGGGGGTGGAGAAAGAAATGGTGCCTTCGTATTCCAGCTGCCCTAAGACGGCTTTTATAAAGGTGCTTTTGCCTGCACCGTTGGGGCCGATCAGTGCTACCAGCTGCCCGCAATGGACATGGAGGTTCATATCTCTCAGGATCAGATCATTTCCGATCTTTACAGAAAGATTCTGTACCTGCAGACAGCAGGATTGATTGCAGCTTCCGCCGTGAGCAGCTGTCATGATGCCAAAGCCTCCTTAATGGTGTCGATGTTTTGATACATGGCCTCAAAATAGCTGTCTCCGGACATAGCCATATTGAGGGCGCGGACAGAAACGCCGGTTTCCGAAGCGATAACCTTGGCTCCGGCAGTGCTGCCGTTGACTTCGGTGAAGATTGCGGGCAGCCGGTGAGATTTCACCAGATCAATGAGCTCCTGCAGCTCTGCTGCGGAGGCTTCACTGCCGGATTCCTCCTCCACAGAACGAAGAATCTTTAAATCAAAGGCCTTTGCAAAATAGGAAAATCCGTCGTGGAAAGTAATGAGCTCCCGGCAGCTAAGACCTGCAAGGGCTTCCTCTCCGTAGGCCTGGAGCTTATCAAACTCTGCCAGCAGAGCAGTCAGATTCTGCTCCAGAGCGTCCTTATGCTGGGGGTAGAGATTTATCAGCTGCGCACAGATGTTTTGCGCCATGTGTTTACCGTTTTCGGGAGACAGCCAGATATGGGGGTCGTGCTCGTGGCTGTGACTGTGTTCGTTCTCATGGTTGTGACCCATGGGAAGAAAATCAATTCCCTCAGAAGCGTCAATAACATTTTTCCCGTCCAGCAGATCCTTCATAAAATCCTCCAGACCGGCGCCGGATTTAATAATCACCTGTGCACCCTCGGCGGCCTTTACCTGCTTAACATTGAGAGAGTAATCGTGAAGGCATGAGACACTCTCCGTTACCAGCCGAATCACCTTGAGATCCGTGCCTTCACAGAGCCTGACGGTAAAATCATACACCGGCAATGTAGTGGCGGCAATTTCGGCAGACTGGGAATTGGGCGCTGCACAGGCAGCGGTACTTGCCGCAATCAGAATGAGACACAGAAAGGCAATTGCCTTTTTCATGTAAAATCACCTCAGTTTACAATCTATCTACTAACAGCATACCATATCTGTCAAGAAAAAAGGAGGCTGCAGTGCAGCCTCCAATCGGGTATGTGCGAATTGCGTTAGTGGTTCTCCACCCAGTCGTTTACCTTTGTTTTGGCCAGACGCAGAATGTCCTCAGAGGGATAAGGAGAAGCCTCGCCACCGGATACGTACAGGAAATACAGACCGGCGGGAGTCTGGTACAGACTCTCTTCATAACCGGCAGGATCACCATAGCAGCCAAAGGTGTGCTTTTTGATCAGAGTGGCGGTTTCAGTGTCGTATTCCTTCTTGCAGATAATCTTCTTCATCGAATGAACCCTCCTTTCCGTTGAAGTTACCTATATTATACATCTTTCCATATGAAAAGCAAGACGATAGGAGGGGAAAACCCCACAAATTGAAAAAGATTTACATATTATCAAGGCAGTGACGGATAAAAAATCAACAAAGCCGTGCAGATTGCACAAAAATACACAACAGTATGCGCAACCGGTTGCTATCAGGCAACTCCGTCAACAGTATAAATACGCGTTTCCGGGGTGATTGTCTGCGGATACAGGGATTTCCATACGGTGGTGTTTCCGTTATAAAAGATATGATGCAGCTTGATGCAGCGGGTAAAAGCATCGCTGCCAATCTGCCGGATGGTAGAAGGAATACACACGGATTCCAGTGACATACAGCCGTAAAATGCCCGCTCGCCGATCACAGAAACGCTTTCCGGAATGAAAACACCTCGCAGCCGCTCACTGCCGGCAAAGGCAGCGTCACCGATTCTGCGGAGGGTATTGGGAAGCTCAATGCCTGCAATCTTTTTTGTGTTAGCAAAGCATGCGTCGCTGAGGGCGGTTATTTTCTCACCGCCCAAAGAGGCGGGAACCGTCAGAATCTCCGGGCCGTTATAAGCGGCTTCATTAAAATAGAGCACACCGCCCTCTGCGGAAAACCACGGCATATCGGGGTCGGTGATGACGCGGCTCGTGTTCTGGGTCAGCAAAAAAACACTGAGACCCACAAAAAATATAATACTGAGGAACAAAAATGCAGGCCAGCGCCGCACCTTCTTTTTTTGCATTTCCGGTTCTGCCGCAGTGCTTTCGGGGGCTTCTTCCTGAACAGGAGGTGTTTCCGGTTCCCACTCCGGCATTGGCCCTTCCGAAGGGGCGGGGGGATCAATGGGGTGGCAGCAGATGTTGCAGATGGTCTCGTCGTCCGCTACATAGGCGCCGCAGGTTGGACAAATCATGGTTATCACCTCAATGTGTGTATCATATCACAGCTTTTGGCCCGATGCAACTACTTGCTTTGCACTTGGGAGAATGTTATCATAGGCATAAAATGGAGGGATGTCTATGAAAAATCTTCCTGTTTTTTCCACCGAATTCGGTGTTGCCGGGCTTATTCTGGATCAGATTCCCTATCGGGAGGAGGCCTATATCCATATCCACGACAGCAGGGATATGGAAAAGCTGCTGGCAGAGTGTGCTAAATTCTGCAGAGCCTGCGGCGCAGAAAAAATATATGCCGCAGGGGATGCGATTCCGCCAAAATATGAAATCTACACGAGAATCCTCACTATGCGCCGGGACCGTCGGGGCATTCAGGATACGGATGCCGCCCTGTGGCCAGTACAGGAGGAAACGGCGGAATATTGGAGAAAAGTGTATAACGAGAGAATGGCTCCGGTTCCGGCGGCGAAATGGATGACACTGGGAGATACTGCGGAAATGCTCCGAAAAGGAGATGGGTACTTTATCCACCGGGGTGACATGCTGCTGGGGATAGGAAGAGCAAGCGCAGAGATGATTGACAGCGTGATTGCCGTCTGCCCCGGTGCCGGAGCAGAGGTGGTGGCGGCTCTGAGCCATGCATTGACGGGGGGAAGTGTCTCCGTAGAGACGGCTTCGGAAAATAAACGGGCTGTCCGGCTCTATGAGCGCCTGGGATTTCTTACCGTGGCGGAAAAACGGGTTTGGTATCAAATTCTATAATACTGTCAAGGAAAAATACTTGACAAACGGAAGAAAATCGTGTATGATAGGCCAAGTGTCAAGGAAGATGCCTTGACAAAGGAGGCAAACATGGACACTTTGGAGATGTCCCTGCTCTATGATTACTACGGCGAGCTGCTGACGGATCGTCAGAAAATGTGCTTCGACCTGTATCATAATCAGGATTTCAGCTTAAGCGAAATTGCGCAGGAGCTGGGGGTCAGCCGTCAGGGTGTGTATGACAATCTGAATCGGGCCGAATCTCTGCTGCGAAATATGGAAGAGAAAACCGGCTGTGTGCGCCGGGAACTGAGCAATCGGAAAACGGTGCAGAAAATCATCCGTGCTGCCAGCCAGCTGGAAGATCACTCCGATGCTTCCGTCAGAGCGCTGGCACAGAAGATTATCACTGCTGCACAGGATTTTGAGGAGTAAATTATGGCATTTGAAGGCTTAACTGAAAAGATATCCGCTACCTTCAAAAAGCTCCGGGGCAAAGGCCGCCTGAAAGAGGCTGATGTTAAGGAGGCTATGCGTGAAATCCGCATGGCTCTGCTGGAGGCGGATGTCAGCTATAAAGTGGTCAAGGACTTTGTAAAGTCCGTCACTGAGCGCTGTGTCGGTACAGATGTGCTGGAATCCCTGACCCCTGCCCAGATGATCGTAAAGATCGTCAACGAAGAGCTTTGCAAGCTCATGGGCAGCGATATGAAGCATTTGAACATCAATCCCAACAGCCCCACGGTGATCATGCTGGTGGGCTTACAGGGTGCAGGTAAAACCACCAACGGCTCAAAGCTGGCGGGGCTTATGAAGCGGCAGGGCAAGAACCCGCTGCTGGTTGCCTGCGATATTTATCGGCCTGCGGCAATTGCACAGCTGAAGGTCTGCGGTGAAAAGCTGGGGATTCCGGTGTTTGAAAAAGGAACCCAGAACCCGGTGGATACCGCAAAGGAAGCGGTTTCCTATGCGCGCAAGCATGGACACGATATGGTGTTTCTGGACACCGCAGGACGGCTCCACATTGACGAAGCATTGATGGAAGAGCTGAAAAACATCAAGGCTGCCGTAAAGCCGGACGAAATCATGCTGGTTGTGGATGCCATGACCGGTCAGGATGCCGTCAATGCGGCGCAGTCTTTTAACGACTGGCTGGATATCGATTCCGTCATGCTCAGCAAACTGGACGGCGACGCAAGAGGCGGCGCAGCCCTTTCCGTCCGTGCCATTACCGGAAAGCCCATCAAGTTTGTGGGTATGGGCGAAAAGCTGGAGGATATCGAGCCTTTCCACCCGGATCGGATGGCTTCCAGAATTTTAGGCATGGGCGATGTGCTGTCCCTCATTGAAAAGGCGGAAAAGGCTTACGATGCCAAGAAAACCGCTGAGATGGAGGAAAAGCTCCGTACCAATAAATTTACCTTGCAGGATTTCTACGATCAGATGGTTCAGATGAAGTCCATGGGTTCCATGCAGGAAATCCTTGCACAGATACCCGGCGGTGCAAATCTGAAAAACATTCAGGTGGACGAAAAGGCTATGGCACACACTGAGGCTATCATCCTTTCCATGACACCTAAGGAAAGAGAAAATCCCAACATCATCGCAGCCAGCCGGAAAAAGCGGATTGCCGCCGGCGCCGGTGTGAAGGTTGAGGATGTCAACCGGCTGCTCAAGTCCTTTGAGCAGATGCGCAGCATGATCAAGCAGTTCTCCGGCCGGGGTGCTGTTAAGAAGATGAAGCGCATGAAAGGTTTCGGCGGCTTCCCCGGACTGTAAGACTGCCGCAGATCCATATGGTTCGCTGAAAGCAAATTGCTTTGCGATATAGATTTTATTCGAAAATTTTGGAGGTGAAACTCATGGTTAAAATCAGACTGAGAAGAATGGGCGCAAAGAAGGCTCCTTTCTATCGTATTGTTGTTGCTGACTCCCGCTGCCCCCGCGACGGCCGCTGCATCGAGGAGATCGGCTCCTACAATCCCCTGGCTGAGTCCAACAACATCGTGGTCGATGCAGAGAAGGCTCAGAACTGGATCAAGAACGGCGCTCAGCCTACTGACACCGTTCGCGGCCTGCTCAAGAAGGCCGGCGTGCTGTAATTCCCAAAAGGAGTAGCGCAATGAAAGAACTTTTGCTGTATATGGCAAAGAATCTGGTGGACGATCCCGAAGCCGTTACCGTTACCGAGTGTGAAAACGAGGACGGTAAGGTGCTGGAGCTGCGTGTTGCCGAGGGCGACATGGGCAAGGTGATTGGCCGTCAGGGTCGGATCGCCAAGGAGATCCGTACCATCGTAAAGACTGTTGCCCAGCGCACAGGCGAGAAGGTAACCGTCGAAATCGTGGATTAACGGGTATGCGTGGCGATAGCGTCACGCATTTCTCGTTTTTTAGGAGGATTTTATGAAGCTCCAATTTATTGAAGCAGGCCAGATTGTCACCACCCACGGTGTGCGTGGTGAGGTGAAGGTGCTGCCTTGGGGAGATTCCCCGGAGTTTTTGAAAGGTTTTCACCGAGTACGCATTGGTGGAAATGAATATCAGGTGGAAAGCTGCCGCAGCCAGAAATCCTGCAACCTTTTGAAATTAAGGGGTGTGGATTCCATGGAGGCAGGGGAAGCCCTTCGCGGGAAAACCGTGGAGGTTTATCGGCAGGACGCCGATCCGGAGCTGATTTTTGCGGCAGAGCTGATGGGCATGCGTGTCGTATGCGGCAATCAGGAACTGGGGAAAATCACGGATGTTCTGGATTACCCCGGCAACATGGTGTATGTGGTGACCGGCGAGCATGAATATATGATTCCGGCGGTAAAGCAGTTCGTGCTTTCCACGGATCTTGACAGCAATCTGATGCAGGTGGCCGTGATTGAGGGGATGCGAAGCGATGAGGATTGACATTCTGACATTGTTTCCGGATGCTCTGGGGGATGTGCTGTCCGAAAGTATTTTGGGACGGGCACAGGAACGGGGCTTCATACAGATCGAGGCACACCAGATCCGTGACTATACATCCAATAAGCAAAATCAAGTGGACGATTATCCTTACGGCGGCGGCCGGGGGGCCATTATGCAGGCGGATCCGCTTTATCGCTGCTGGGAAGCGGTATGCGATGAGGCAGGCGGCCCGGTGCATACGGTGTATATGTCTCCCTGCGGGCATACCTTCCGGCAGGAGGATGCCGTCCGCCTCAGCAAGATGGAAAATATTGTGCTGGTCTGCGGCCATTATGAGGGCATTGACCAGCGCTTCATTGATGAATGTGTGGATGAAGAAATTTCTATCGGTGACTTTGTGCTGACCGGCGGCGAAATTGCAGCCATGGCGGTGACGGATGCTGTCTGCCGCATGGTGCCCGGAGTGCTGGCGGATCCGGAGTGCTTTGAGGACGAAAGCCACTATAACGGGCTTTTGGAGTATCCACAGTACAGCCGTCCGGCTGTCTGGCACGGCAGGGAAGTGCCTGCAATTCTCCTTTCCGGAGATCACGGAAAGGTAGATAGGTGGCGCCGGAAGCAGTCCCTGCGCCGAACCCGTGAGCGCAGACCGGATATGTACGAAAAGCTGGATCTTTCATCTAAACAGGATAAAAAACTCCTGAAGGAAATGGAGACGGAGTAAGTACCCCATCGGGATAACACCTCCCGTGATGCCTATGCCAATCCGGTATTCCCCGAAATCCTCGGGAAAATCTCCCAATAACAATAAAACAGGGGCGTGCCGTTCAATTCGGCACGCCCCATTTGTTTATTTGCGGTATCTGTGTTTCCAGACTGCCCACAGCCGGAAGGAGGTGGAAGCCAGCAGAATACTCAGAGCCATAACTCCGGCAACGGCGGCGGTGTGGAAGCCCTCACTGGCAAATTTACTCATATTGCCCACAACAGCGTGATGCATGGTGTAGTATACACCGGCACCGGGAATCAGGGGGAAGATGGAAACCACCAAATAGGAAATGGCGGGATATTTGCGGATTCGTGCCATGGATTCAGCGTAGACAGAGGAAAACAGAGTGGCCCAGAAATAAGCCATAAGATCGTTGCCTCCCAGCTGCAGATAACCTCTGTAGATCACCCATGTCAGAATACCGCCGAGCACACAGAGCAGCCCGCCGTAGCCGTGAATGTTAAAGAGTATGGAGAAGCCAAGACAGGCCAGCATACAGGGAATACATTCCATGATAATGGAGTACTGGCTGGGGACGGATACAATGGGCTCCTTCAGAAAAAAGTATACGGTATTCCATGCGGCGGCAGTGCCGAGGGAGATGGCTACAGCAATCAGAAGCACCTGCACAAATCGGTTAACACCGGAATTGGTGTCACCGAAAATAATGTCGCGCATACTGTTGGTAAAAAGCAAACCGGGCACCAGAAGCATAAGACCGCCGATGGTAACAGCGTCCGGATTGGGCGTAAGCCCTGCCGCGCCTAAGATATAGGCGAGAAGCGCCATGGGGTATGCAGCTGCGATGGTGCGAAAAAACTGGTTCGCATCCAGACTCTCCATAAACTTGTTGATAAGGCCTACCATAAGACCGCAGATACCGGAGAAAAAAGCATCCGCTACAGAACCGCCGAAGAGCATGGCAAAACCAAAAGCACCAAAGAAATCTCCGGTGAGATAGAGCGCCAAAGGATATGTTTTTTTCTGCGCCTTGGTTTCTTCCAGCCATTTTTCGGCAATTTCCGGAGCCGGGTGCTCAGAACAGATCCGGCGGCTGAGACCGGAGAACCGTTCTACGGCATCCAGATCGTTACCGTGATTGGCGATCCGGCGCATACGGGTGAGAGGACGGCCGATCACCGGCTCAATGCTGATATGCATACAATTGGGGATCACGAAGACCTCGGCATCAATGTCATACGCTTTAAGAATTCGGCTGATGCTTTCTTCCACACGGAAGGTCTCAGCTCCGCTCATGGCAAGATGGTAGCCCAGATCGGTTGCAAGATCCAGTAATTTAGAATACTCCATTGAAAATCCTCCGTAGGAGCGATATAGTCACAGTATAGCACCCTGCAACTTTGATTACAAGAGATACGCACAGAAAAATCCCGCCGAAAGGGTCGGCGGGATGAAGGTTCATTTTCTCACGAAAAGGACGCCTAAAGTGCCGGGGCCGCAATGGCAGGAAACGGTGCATCCGGCGGTGGTTTCCAACACAGTTTCAAAGTGACCGTACTCATCTACCGCGTCGCGTACGGCACGCAGGCAGTTGTCATCAATGGGGGTGTAGGTGATGAAGAGATTTTTTCTTACGATGTCATCCCGGTTTGCTAAGCGGTCCTTAACATAGTTTGCAAGGCACTTATCGTAGTGACCGCGATATTTTTTGACTACGCCCATCTTACCATCCCGAACCTCAATGCAGGGCTTGAGATTCAAAAGATTTGCGCCCAGAGCGGTGGCGGAGGAACAGCGCCCGCCCTTTACCATGTACTCCAGACGGTTCAGCAGGAAGCTGGCTTCTACCCGGGGGGTGAAGGCGTTGAGCTTGGCAACGATCTCGTCCAGATCTTCAAACTCCTTGGACAGCCGGCAGGCTTCCAAAACTACATGCCCCTGACCGGTGGAGAGGTTCATTGAGTCCACCACCCGCACATTGGAGAAATTTGCGGCGGCGATACAGGCATTTTGATAGCAGGAGGAGAAGCCTGCTCCGATGGATATGTGGATGATACCGTCATACTTGTCAGCGTACTGGGCGAACACATCCTGGTATTCGCCTACAGAGTTAGCAGAGGTGGTACAGAGGCTGCCGCCTGCGGCAACATGGGCGAAAATATCTGCCGGGGTGATGGTAACGCCGTCCCGATACTGTACATCATCCTTGATAACAGTGAGGGGAACAAGTGCGATATCATTGTCTGCAATAAGCTGAGGGGAAAGATCACAGGTGCTGTCAGACAGAATTTTTATTTTCATAATGTGCTCCTTTGCTTGTAAAAAAGAGAAAAACAGTGGGGATCTCTCCGAAAATCCACAGGAAGATGGCAGTTTTCGGGGAAATACGCCTTTTGTATAGACCATAAGATGGTATCATAAAAAAATGGCGGTGTCAATGCGCATTTATCATTGATTTTTGCAGTGAAATAGAGGATAATGTGGTTAAAGAAGCTGCAAAAAGGGGCCGTCAGATGCCGATGCAGCGATTATGCGAGCAGGAGGTATGCACTGTGAGGAGCGAATATTATTTTGATTCTGTTGGAGAGGGGAAAATTCACTGCTGCCGGTGGACCCCGGAGGGAAATATCAAGGCGGTAGTCCAGATCGTCCACGGAATCGCAGAATATGTTTTGCGATATGACGATTTTGCAAAATATCTCAACAGTCTGGGATTTTTGGTTGTGGCAGAGGACCACATGGGCCACGGTGCATCCATGGATACCGGAACCAAGGGTTATTTTGCCGGCGGGTGGTTTGCCGCGGTGGCGGATACCTACCATCTGCTCAAAAGCACTATGGAGGAATTTCCGGATGTGCCGTATTTCCTTTTCGGCCATTCCATGGGCTCCTTTATGACCCGGACAATCCTTGCAAAGTATCCTGACAGCGGCATAGCCGGAGCTGTAATCTGCGGGACAGGCTGGCAGCCTAAGATGATTCTTGCGGCCGGACGGCTGGTTGCTGCACAGGTCTGCAAGAAAAAAGGAGAGAAAAATCCCAGTGAGCTGCTGGAAAATATGGCGTTCGGCACCTACAACAAGAAGGTGGAGCACCGGCGAACAAAGTTCGATTGGCTCAGCCGGGATGACAGGGTGGTGGATGCATACATTGCAGATCCCCTCTGCGGTCAGACTGCTTCTGCCGGACTGATGCGGGATATGCTGGGGGGCATAGCCTACAATCAGGACCCTGCGAATCTGGCATCCATGCGCAAGGATCTGCCGGTGCTGTTTATTTCCGGCAAGGCTGATCCGGTGGGCGCTTACGGCAAGGGTGTTCAGTGTACGGCGGAGGCTTTTCAGAAGGCGGGAGTTCGGGATGTGACCGTGCGGTTCTATCCCATGGGACGGCATGAGATCCTGAATGAGATCAACAGGCAGGAGGTCTACGAGGATGCAGCCAAATGGCTCACCTTCAGATTGGAGAGGACGGAAGCCCATGCGTAATATTCGTTTGGACCTGTGCTACGACGGTACCCGCTATAAAGGCTGGCAGAGACTTAAAAATACGGACTGCACCTTGCAGGGCAAGCTGGAGCAGGCCCTTTCCAGAATTCTGGGGGAAAATATTGAGGTGAGCGGCAGCGGACGCACCGATGCGGGTGCACATGCCGAACATCAGGTTGCGAATTTCCATTGCAGCAGTGAGATGCCCTGCGGGGAAATTTTAGGGAAACTGCGGAGGTATTTGCCGGAGGATATAGGCATATATTCCTGTAAAGAGGTATCCGAGCGGTTTCACGCACGGCTCAACTGCCGTACAAAAACATACTGTTACCGCATTTGGAACAGTGATGCACCCTGTGTATTTGAGCGCCGCTATGTATATGTCATGCCGCAGAGCTTAAATGTGGAGAATATGAAGAAAGCAGCGACGATGTTGTTGGGGGAGCATGATTTTTCTGCATTCTGTGCTAATAAGCAGATGAAAAAGTCCAGGATCCGTCGTATCGATGCTATCGATATCCGCCGCAGCGGGGAAGAACTTACCATTTCTGTTACGGGAAACGGCTTCCTTTACAATATGGTACGGATACTTGTAGGAACATTGCTGGAAGTGGGCATGGGCGAGCGGCCATGGGAGAGCATGGCAATGCTCTTTGGAGAAAAACGGGAAAAAGCCGGACCTCTGGTTCCGGCACAGGGGCTGTGCCTTATGGAGGTTACCTATTGAACATTCAGATATTCGGAAAAAACAAATGCTTTGATACAAAGAAAGCCCAGAGATATTTTCAGGAGCGGCGTATCAAATTTCAGTCGGTGGATCTCCTGCGGTTTGGCCTTTCCGGGAAGGAATTTGACAGTGTCCTGCGCAGTGTAGGCGGCATTGATAACCTCATCGACTGGGAAAGCAAGGACCCGGACATAACACTTATGAAGTATATGGATGACAGCCGTGCCAAGGAGGATAAAGTCTTTGACAATCCGGCACTGATGAAAACGCCGATTGTACGAAATGGGAAACAGGCCACGGTGGGCTACTGCCCGGAAATCTGGGCAGCATGGGAATAATACGAAAGCAGTTCCTCGAAAGGGGAGCTGCTTTTTTATGCGAAATTTAGGGAACTGGAGGAAAAAAGGGTGGGCAGACGGCTATGGTAACAGTATTGGAGCGGCTTAACAGGTTGGTATGGGGAGCACCGGCGCTGCTGGGAATCCTTGGAGTGGGGGCATATCTCAGTATCCGCACGGGCTTTGTGCAGTTACGGCTGTTTCCACAGGCTTTGAAGGAATTTTTCGGGCGGCTTCGATCAAAACCGTCCCAAGAGGGGACGGTATCGCCCTTTCAGGCGCTTTGCACGGCACTGGCGGCTACGGTGGGAACGGGAAATCTGGCCGGAGTGGCGGGAGCGATTGCCATTGGCGGCCCGGGGGCGATTTTCTGGATGTGGATCTGCGCCCTGCTGGGTATGGCAACCAAATTTGCCGAGGCTACACTGGCGGTGCGGTATCGTGAAAAGAACAGCGCCGGGGAATATGTAGGCGGCCCTATGTATACCATCTGCCGGGGAATGGGACAAAGGTGGCGCTTCCTTGCTACGGCTTACAGCTTTTTCGGAGTGGTTGCTGCTTTCGGTGTGGGAAATGCCACCCAGATCAATGCGGTGGTTTCCGGTGTCAATGAAATGCTGATTTCCTTTGGCGGAGAGGAAACCCGGGGCGGCAATCTGCTTATGGGGATACTGCTGGCGGTGATGGTGAGCATCATGCTGCTGGGCGGTATGCGCAGGATCGGCAGGATTGCCGAAATGCTGGTGCCGGCAGCTTCGCTGGGCTACCTTATTTTAGGATGCGGTGTGCTGATGGCCCGCTGGGACTGCGTTGGGGATGCTTTCCGGGCAATTGTTGCCGGGGCGTTTTGCCCAAGAGCTGTTACGGGCGGTGCTGTTGGCTCTGCCTTTGCGGCTTTGCGGATCGGCGTTTCCAGAGGGGTGTTCACCAACGAGGCAGGAATGGGAACGGCATCCATTGCCCATGCCTCGGCGCAGGTGTCCCACCCGGCAGAGCAGGGGCTCATGGGAATTGTTGAGGTGTTTTTGGATACCATAGTCATATGCACCATGACGGCACTGGTGATTCTGGTCAGCGGTGTGCCGATCCCCTACGGCGTGGATGCCGGGATTGCCCTGACCACTCGGGCATTTGTGTCGGTTTACGGCAGCTGGGTGTCGATGTGGATTGCCGGGGCGCTTTGCTGCTTTGCAGTGGCGACGGTCATCGGGTGGGGGCTATATGGCGCAAGGTGTGCCCAGTTCCTGTTCGGTGCGGATGTTTTCCGAAAGTTTGTCCTGTTGCAGGCGATAACGGTTGTAGTGGGAGCAATCCTCAAAACCGGGACGGTGTGGCTCCTGTCGGAGACGGTCAATGGATTGATGGCAATTCCCAATCTCATTGCGTTGGCTGTGCTGGCGCCTGAGGTCTGCCGCCTTACCCGGGACTATGTAAAGACCGGAAGATCTCGGGAGAAAACATTGGAAAACTGTGGGTTTGACTTGACAAAACCCACATAATAATGGTAGAATAACTCCGAAATCAAATCGCATTGAACGGAAAGAGTAACAGATTTTGTCCCTTCAGAGAGCCGCTGTCATTGGCTGAAAGCAGCGGCAGGAGCCGATTTGCGAAGGTGCGTCCGGGAGCGATCCAACTGCATACAAGCGATAAATAAGAGTGGAACCGCGAGTAGTCTGACCCGCCTCTTGTACTTAGGTACAAGGGGCGTTTTTGTTTAAATATACGATACGGGAGGAAACAAAAATGTATCTTTATAACTCTCTTTCCCACAAGAAAGAACTCTTTACCCCCAATGACCCCAAGCTGGTAAAAATGTATACCTGCGGCCCGACCGTTTACCACTATGCGCATATTGGCAACCTCCGCACATACATCATGGAGGATGTGCTGGAAAAAGCCCTCCGGTACATGGGCTATCCGGTGAAGCGTGTTATGAATATCACCGATGTGGGACATCTGGCATCCGATGCCGACAGCGGTGAAGACAAAATGCTAAAAGGAGCCAGACGGGAGCATAAGACCGTCATGGAAATTGCAAAATACTATACAGATGCTTTCTTCAGCGACTGCGAAAAGCTCAACATCAAGCGCCCGGATGTGGTGCAGCCTGCCACGGGCTGCATCGACGAGTTTATTAAAATCATATCCGGCCTCCTTGATAAGGGCTTTGCTTATGTTGCCGGCGGAAATGTGTATTTTGATACCTCCAAGCTGGAAAAGTACTATGTCTTTAACGACCATGATGAGGATGATCTGGCTGTTGGTGTCCGGGAAGGCGTTGAGGAAGACACCAACAAGCGCAACAAGAACGACTTTGTCCTTTGGTTTACCAAGAGTAAGTTTGAGGATCAGGCCCTTAAGTGGGATTCTCCCTGGGGAGTGGGTTACCCCGGCTGGCATATTGAATGCTCCGGCATTTCCATGAAATATCTGGGCGAGGATCTGGATATTCACGCCGGCGGCATCGACAATGCCTTCCCCCATCACACCAACGAAATTGCCCAGTCCGAAAGCTATTTTGGACACAAATGGTGCAACTACTGGTTCCATGTTCACCATCTGAACACCGAAGCGGGAAAGATGAGCAAATCAAAAGGCGAATTTCTGACCGTGTCTTTGCTGGAAAGCAAAGGATATGATCCCATGGCTTACCGACTGTTCTGCCTCCAGAGCCACTACCGGAGAAATCTGGTGTTCAGCTGGGAAAATCTTGACAATGCCGTGGTGGCCTATGACAAGCTGATATCCAAAATTGCAGCTCTGAAGCCCGAAGGAGAGGTGGAGCAGGAGAGCTTTGCGAAACTCAAGGAACGCTTTGTGAGTGCGCTCAACGGCGACCTTAACACATCTCTTGCGGTGACGGCTCTTTATGATGTGCTGAAAGCCAAGTGCAGCGATGCCACCAAGCTGGCTGCCCTTGCAGATTTTGACCGGGTGCTGTCACTGAACCTTTTGAAGGCCGCTGAGGGGTATCGGAAGAAACAGGCTCAGGAAGAAGCTGCCTGCGCCGATCCCGAGATCGACGCTCTGGTGGCGGCCAGAACCGCGGCCAAGCAGGAACGGAATTTTGCAGAGGCGGATCGGATCCGTGACGAGCTGAAAGCCCGGGGCATTGAGATCATTGACACCCCCCAAGGCGCAAAATGGAGAAAAGTATGAAACTGATGATTCTTGACGGCAACTCCGTCATTAACCGTGCCTATTTCGGCGTGAAGCCCCTCACCACACGGGAAGGGCTTTACACCAATGCCATTTACGGATTTCTGAACATTTTGGATAAAATGGAGAAGGAAGAGCAGCCGGATGCGGTGTGCGTTGCTTTTGACCTCCATGGCCCCACCTTCCGCCACCTGAAATATGACGGCTACAAGGCAAACCGTCACGGTATGCCGGAGGAACTGGCGCAGCAGATGCCTGTGATGAAGCAGGTGCTCAGAGCCATGAATATCCCGATTTATGAATGTCAGGGCTGGGAAGCAGACGATGTGATCGGCACAGTGGGCAGGATCTGCTCCAACAATGATTGGGAGTGTGTGGTGGTCACAGGTGATCGGGACAGTCTTCAGCTGATTGACCGCAATGTGCATATTAAACTGGTAATCTCCCGGCCGGGCAGCACGACAGCCACCCTCTATGACAAAGAAAAATTTGAGGAGGAGTACGGCTTTGCACCCATTCACCTGATTGATCTGAAAGCACTGATGGGAGACAGCTCCGACAATATTCCCGGCGTAGCAGGGGTGGGTCCCAAGACGGCAACGGATCTTCTGCTGAAGTTCGGAACGCTGGATGGGGTTTATGAGAATATCGACGATCCTTCCATTCGACCCAAGCTGCGGGAAAAGCTGATAAACGGCAAGGAAAATGCCTATCTTTCCTATGAACTTGCCACCATTCGGCCGGAGGCCCCCATTGATTTTGAGCCAATGGATGCCATTGTGCAGCCTTATAACCGCCCGGAGCTATATGCCCTGTTCCAGAAGCTGGAATTTATCCGGCTGATTGACAAGTACGGCCTTCGGGGAGCGGATGCAGAACTCAGCAAGCCGGCAGTTAAAGTGACGGCATTGCCCAGAGTGGATCATCTGCCGGACAGCGGTACCATCTGCGCAGTTTATGTGGCGGCGGACAGTTCTATCGGCATTGCATGGGAAAAAGGCGTCTGTACAGTGACGCCTATGGAGGCACAGATGGGGATGCCGTCCCTGTCTCACGGAATCTGCCACGATATGAAAACAACTATGCACCGCCTGGACGAAATGGGTATTCCTTTTGAATGCTTTGATTTCGATACAGCGCTGGCAGCCTATGACCTGAACCCCTCCCAGTCGGATTACCCGGTATCGAAGCTTGCCACCAGCTTTCTGGGGGAAACTGTGGAGGATGCGGATGCCGCAGGCTGTGCCGAGGCGCTGTGGCAGCTTCGCCCTGTTTTGACGGAAGAGCTTAAAAAGCAGGGGATGGAGGAGCTTTATCGGACCATTGAGCTGCCCCTTTGCTCCGTCCTCTACCGGATGGAAAAGGCGGGCGTTGCCATTGATACAAACCAGCTTCAGCAGTTCGGCAATATGCTCTCGGAGCGGATTGCGGACTGTGAGACGATAATTTACAGTTATTCCGAAGAGAAGTTCAATATCAATTCAACAAAACAGCTGGGACAGCTTCTCTTTGAAAAGCTGGGACTGCCTCCTGTGAAAAAGACCAAGACCGGGTATTCCACAAATGCGGATGTGTTGGAAAAACTTAAAAATCTGCACCCCATCATCCCCGCAATTATGGATTACCGGATGCTCACCAAGCTCAAATCCACCTACGCAGACGGACTGATGAAAGTGGTCTGCGAGGACGGGCGTATTCACACGACTTTCCAGAATCTCGTGACGGCTACCGGACGGCTTTCCTCCACAGATCCCAATTTGCAGAATATTCCGGTGCGGACGGATCTGGGAGCGGAGATTCGCAAGATGTTTGTGCCAAAGCCCGGCTGCGTCCTTGTGGATGCGGATTACAGCCAGATCGAACTGCGTGTCCTTGCCCATATTGCCGATGATGCCGCCATGCAGACGGCCTTCCGTGACGGTATGGATATTCATGCGGTTACGGCTTCTCAGGTGTTCGGTGTCGCTCCGGAGGATGTGACACCGCTGCAAAGACGACATGCCAAGGCTGTCAACTTCGGCATAGTCTACGGCATTTCGGAATTTTCTCTTTCGGAAGATATTGGGGTTTCCTGGCGGGAGGCCAAGGCCTATATTGACAGCTATCTCAGAAAATATCAGGGTGTTCGGGACTATATGAAGCAGGTGGTGGCTGAGGCGAAGGAGCGGGGCTATACCCAGACGCTCTATGGACGCAGACGCTATATTCCGGAGCTGAAGAGCAGTAATTTCAATATCCGGCAGGGTGCCGAACGGATCGCACTCAATACCCCCATTCAGGGCACTGCGGCGGATCTTATCAAGCTGGCAATGATTCGGGTGGATCATGCGCTGGCAGAAAAGTATCCCGAGGCCAGACTCCTTTTGCAGGTGCACGATGAACTGATTGTGGAGTGCCCTGAGGAAATTGCTGAGGAGGTTGCGGCGCTGGTAAGCGGAGAAATGGAAAATGTGGCAAAGCTTCAGGTGCCTCTGCTGGCAGAAGCAAAAATCGGAAAGAGCTGGTTTGAAGCAAAATGATCCGAATTGAAAAAATGAACGAAACCCATGTGCCGCAGGTTGCGGCACTGGAAAAAATCTGCTTTGCAGATCCATGGTCGGAAGCAAGCATCCGGCGGGAGATTACAAACCCTCTGTCTGTTTGGCTGACGGCTGTGGAAGATGAAAAAGTTTTGGGCTATGTGGGGTCTCAGGCAGTTCTTGGCGAGGCGGATATGATGAACGTGGGCGTTGATCCCGATCACCGCAGAAAAGGCATTGCTGAGGCACTGGTGACGGCACTCGTGCGGCAGCTTTCCGAGGAAAACAACCACAGCCTTGCTCTGGAGGTGCGGCTTTC
Source organism: Oscillospiraceae bacterium (assembly GCA_020025545.1). GTDB lineage: Bacteria > Bacillota > Clostridia > Oscillospirales > Oscillospiraceae > Faecousia. The sequence goes on from JAHHRX010000027.1 coordinate 24,000, forward strand.
CAATGCACCTGCCATTGCGCTCTATGAGAAATTGGGATTTATCCAAGTGGGGCGGCGGCCTAACTATTACCGCAATCCCCGGGAAGACGCTCTTATTATGAAAAAGGAGTGGGAAGTATGAATATTTTATCCGTGGAATCCTCCTGTGATGAAACGGCGGTAGCCATTGTCCGGGATGGACGGGAGATCCTTACCGACTGTATCGCTTCACAGGTGGAGCTGCACCGAATCTATGGCGGTGTTGTGCCGGAGATTGCCTCCCGGATGCACATAGAAGCCATCTACGGCCTTGCAGATCAGGCTTTGGAGAGGACGGGCCTTTCCCGACAGGATTTGGATGCCGTGGCCGTGACCTACGCTCCTGGGCTGATCGGCGCTGTGCTGGTGGGCGTGAATTTTGCAAAGGCTGCGGCACTGGCGCTCAATAAGCCCCTGATCCCTGTGCATCATATCCGGGGACATATTGCCGCAAATTATCTGGCCTGCCCGGATCTGGAGCCGCCTTTCCTTTGTTTAGTGGTTTCCGGCGGCCACACGATGATTGTGGATGTGCAGGACTACACAAAAATGCGGATTCTCGGCACCACCCTGGATGATGCCGCAGGAGAATCCTTTGACAAAGTGGGCCGTGTTCTGGGAATGCCCTATCCCGGCGGTGCGGCACTGGACAAGGCAGCACAGCAGGGAGATGAAAGCAAATATGATCTGCCCCGGAGCAGACAGGGGACGAATCCCTATGATATGAGCTTTTCCGGTCTTAAGACAGCAACATTAAACCTGATTCACCATGCCCAGCAGGTGGGGGAGTCTGTCGACATCCCCAGTCTCTGCGCTTCCTTTACGGCGGCAGTTTCCGATACGCTGGTACCCAGAGTGGTGCGGGCGCTGGAAGAGACCGGCTACCGCAAGGTGGCAGTGGCCGGCGGCGTGGCGGCCAATTCCCGAATCCGCCGGGACATTCTGGCGGCGGCGGAGAGGCTGGGCGCAAAGGTTTATATGCCGCCGCTGTCTCTTTGCGGTGACAATGCGGCTATGATCGGTTCCCAGGCCTACTATGAGTATCTGGCAGGGAATGTGGCGGATATGAGCCTGAATGCGTATGCCACCAAGTCCATCCTTGGGGAGACGCTGTAATAGTGTAAATGCAGGAGGCGGTAAGACTCCTGCATTTTTGTTCATAATTTGCTTTATGCATATACATTCTGTATAACCATACCCCGCTATCAACAGGAGCAGGAAAAAGAAGTGTGAAAAAATTGTAAATAGACTGTAAACGACGATATTCGACAAATTTTACGGGAGAAAACAGAAATAACAACCTGTGGAAAAACCTGTGGATACTGTGAATAAGTATTTATGCATAATAAGTATTTTGGTGTTATGCAAACTGCATACGAAAACAGTATGCGTAAAAAATGGAACTTTTCACAGAATATTTCAAACAATTATGTGGTTTGCGGCAATAATCACCCTAATTTGCACATATTTAACCAATTCTTGACATTTTGCCCTGCGCATGATAGATTGTGGAAAGAAAGACTCTATCAGGAGTTATCCACAGGGAGGGTACGAAAATGCTGTTGATTGCGAAAAAACCGGGAGAAATCAACTTTTCAAAGCTGATGGGTGTTTATCAGGAGTCCAATCTCGAAAATTCGGCGATTTGTTTCCCGCAGATGCCAACTGAGGAAGCGCTGCGTGAGGTGGAGAGACAGTTTTGTGAATATCTGCTGGATGATTTTTTTCAGATTCCCGGAGCATTTTACGGAGTGCTGACACAGAACGGACAGTATGTCAGTGCCCTGCGGGTGGAACCGTATCAGGATGGGATGCTTTTGGAGGCGCTGGAAACGGCTCCCCAATACCGTGGGCAGGGCTGTGCAACCAAGCTGATGGAAGAAATCAAGGCAATTGTGCCGGAAAATATCTATTCTCATGTGGGAAAAAGAAACACGGCCTCTCTTCAAACCCATAAAAAGTGCGGCTTTGAAGTCATTTCAGATTGTGCCACCTATATTGACGGTTCCGTGGCGAGCAACGCCTATACTCTGTGCCTGAAACGGTAATTACTGGTTTGCGCAATGGGGGAGTTTTGCATGAAACTGTCAGAGCTTTATGTTCCGGAAGCACAATTTGTACCGGCACAGGAAACGGATGCAGAAAAAATCGGCATCCTTCGTCAAAAAGCCTGGGCAGCCACTTACCGTGGAATTTACCCGGATGAGATGATCGATCAGTTTGACTTTCAGTGGCACCGGGAAAAAGATCTTCTTCGTCTGCGGAATCCGGAGTATCGGAATTGGTTTATTGCGGTCGGCGGGGAAATGCTTGGCTATCTAACACTCCGGCATGGAGAACCGCTGCTTCTGCAATCTCTGTATTTACTGCCACGGGCGCAGAAACAAGGTCTGGGCAGACAGGCTTTTGTGTTTATATGTAAATATTGTTCTGAGAGAGGTATTTCGGTATTTCGCTGCCATTGCCAGCCTGACAACCAAAATGCCATTGGCTTTTATGA
>JAHHRX010000028.1 GCA_020025545.1 Oscillospiraceae bacterium
TGTTTGGCCTTACCAACACCTTCCAGTCGGCCACGGTAACGCCGGAGGTGGTGGAGAATTTTGACGGCAGAGTAAAGACGGATGTTGCGGTGCGGAACAGCGGTGATGTTCCCATTTACGTACGCTGCCGTGTGACCATTTACAAAGAACTGGCGGATGGGAGTATTTCCGAGTTGGTTCCGACCTTAGGTACGGACTATACCATTTCTTATCCGGCAACTTTAAACACAGACTGGATCCTGATTGACGGCATCTACTACTACAAAAATGCCGTTCCCGCCGGAGAGAAAACAGCGAATTTGATTGATCGCTGTGAATTGAAGCAAGCGGGAATCGTGGTGGATATTTCCACCCAGTCTATTCAGGCAAACCCTACAAGTGCTGTGCAGGAAGCGTGGAAAGTTGTGGAAGTAGATGAAAACGGAAACCTAAGGCAGACTGCCGCCCACGCTGCTTCGTGACAGCAGAGAGGAGTGTTATCAATTGAAACAGTATTGCAGATGGGTTTTCGCACTCCTATTGGTACTGAGTCTTTCTGCCGGATTACTTTCCGTATCTGTATTTGCAGCAGAAGGAACACCGGTTTTGACGATCAAGGATTTGCAGGGAAACTTTCAGGTGTCACCGGGATCGCAGGAATCCCAGTCTGATTTGTTTTCCTCGTTCAAGGGCGTTATGCCGGGGGATGTGTGTGTCGAAACCATTGAAATTCGCAACCGTACCGGAGAGCGAAAGCCGATTCGGCTGGCGCTGACGGCCATATCCCCGGTGATGGATTCTCCGGAGCCGGAACAGAGAGCTGCCATGGAAGAATTGCTCTCCATGCTTTCCGTGCGGGTTTGGGCGAAGAATACGCTGGTGTTTGACGCAACGGCGGCTGCTTCTTCCAATAAGTCCGTTTCTCTGGGTGTGATTCCCTATGGAAAGAGCGCCGATATGCGAGTGGAGCTGACGGTTCCGGTTGAAGTCAACAACCGGCAGGCCCGGAATATAGCCCAGATCCAGTGGGTTTTCAGTGCAGAGGATGCTTCGGATCCATCCGCTCCGCAGACCGGAGATAACAGCCATCTTGTGCTGTGGAGCGTGCTTTGCGTTGTTTCACTCGGCGGCGTGGTTGGTGTGTACTTCTGGAGCAGAAAAAGGAAACAGTAAAATAGAAAAGACTATGAAAACAGGGCTGTGGAAGATCTTTCCATAGCCCTTTCTGCTTCGGAAGAAGATAAATGCCTTGCTGTATCTAGACCCCATCCGCTCAGCAAATGAAATTTTGGCGGTATTGCCCCCAGCACTTTATTTGCACTTTCGTTTTACAGGAGATGCTAGAGAAATGCAAATGTTTGTCTATCCTTATAAATACAATAAATTCCGAGGATGACTCTTTATAGAGCCTTCCTCGGAATTTTCCGCCTTTGTGTCTTGCGGTACCAGATCATAAAGTTTTTTCGTTTTTCTGAAATGACTTTCCCAATTGGCATTCGCATTATCCGCGGCGGGTTAAAATTTATCAGTTCTGACAGTCTTTCAGAAGATCTTCCAGCGTGATGCTCTCAAAATAATCGTCGATCAGTGCGTCCAGCTTATCCCACATGGGCTTTGTAATGCAGCATTCCGAGCGGGAGCAGGCAGATGGGCCCTGTGAAGTGCAGGAAACGGCAGACAGACTGCCCTCAGCGAGCTTCAGGATGCTGCCTACGGTATATTCGGCAGGAGTCCGGTTCAGCCGGTAGCCGCCGCCTTTCCCGTGCACGGCATCCACGAAGCCGCCTTTCGAAAGGGCACACATAATGGTTTCCAGATATTTCTGAGAAATGTTTTCGTCTTCTGCAATCTCCTTCAGGGGGATATACTCCCCGGTGGCATTTTTTGCCAGACGGGTCATAACACGCAGAGCGTAGCGCCCCTTGGTCGATACAATCATAGGCTTATTCGCAGTGAGCGCAATGGGCGCAGTCCGGGAATACGTTCTTATCGTAGGGGATGCCCTTCTGATCGAAGTAGTCCTGCAGAGCCTTCTTAATGGCTTCCTCTGCCAGCACGGAGCAATGAAGCTTATGAGCGGGGAGACCGTCCAGAGCCTCGGCAACGGCCTTGTTGGTAAGCTGCATAGCCTCATAAATGGACTTGCCCTTGATCATCTCGGTGGCCATGGAGGAAGAAGCAATGGCGCTGCCGCAGCCGAAGGTTTCGAACTTGACATCTTCAATGATGTCGTTCTCGATTTTCAGGTATATTTTCATAATATCGCCGCACTTGGCGTTGCCGACTTCACCGACGCCGTTGGCATCTTCCAGAACGCCCACATTGCGGGGGTGAGTAAAGTGATCCATAACTTTTTCGCTATAAAGTGCCATATCCAAAATCTCCTATCAAAGAATAAATTGCCGTTTGCCGGTCAGCAGATCTCTCCAGACCGGGGACATATTTCTGAGGTATTCCACAACACCGGGAAGCTCGGCGAGAATATAGTCGATTTCCTCGTCGGTGTTGTAGCTGCTGAGAGAAAGACGCAGGGAACCGTGAGCCACATCGTGAATCCGGCCGATGGCCAGCAGCACATGGCTGGGATCCAGACTGCCTGAGGTACAGGCGGAGCCGGAAGAAGCGCAGATGCCCTTCATGTCCAGCAGAAGCAGCAGGCTTTCGCCCTCAATGCCCTCAAAGCAGAAACTTACATTGCCGGGAAGCCGGTTCACGGGGTCGCCGTTCAGGGCGCAATGGGGAATTTTGCTAAGCCCTGCAATGAGCTTATCCCGCATAGCGGTGACTTTAGCGGCGTTTTCATCCATGTGTGCGCAGGCCTCTTCCAGCGCAGCGGCCATGCCGCAGATAGCAGGAAGATTTTCGGTGCCGGCACGCTTGCCGCGCTCCTGAGCGCCGCCCTCAATCAAATTCACCAGGGGCAGACCACGGCGGCAGTAGAGTGCACCAACGCCCTTGGGGCCGTGGAACTTATGGCCGGAAAGGCTCAGCATATCAATATTTTCGTCTTTGACATTGATGTGCACATGACCTACAGCCTGAACGGCATCGGTATGGAAGGGAACGCCCGCTTCCTTACATACGGCACCAATCTCCTTGATGGGGAGGATGGAGCCGATTTCGTTGTTGGCATACATGGTGGTTACAAGGCAGGTATCTTCCCGGATGGCATCCTTTACCTGCTGAGCGGACACATTATGATTATGCTTCACATCCAGATAAGTGACGGTAAAGCCTTCCTTTTCCAGTTTCATGAGGGTGTGCAGCACAGCGTGATGCTCAAAAGCAGTGGTGACGATGTGCTTCTTGCCCTTGCGCTCGCCCAGACGGGCGGCGGAGATAATTGCCTGATTGTCAGCTTCGCTTCCGCCGGAGGTGAAGTAAATTTCACGGGGCTCACAGCCGAGACACGCGGCGATTTTGGTACGGGCATTTTCCAGCACTTCCTTGGCTTCCTGACCGACAGTGTGCAGGCTGGAGGGATTGCCGTAGTAGTTTGCAAAGCAGGGCATCATTGCCTGCAAAGCCGTATCACTGATTTTGGTAGTGGCGGCATTATCTGCATAAACTTGCATTATTAAAAAACCTCCTAAGGTATTAACCTAGTATTTCTGTGGGTAATATACCACTGCTTACCTAGTTTGTCAATAGGTAGATAAATAGATACGCAGAAATTTTCAATAACCATTTTTATCCATATTTTTCGACTTTTACAGGGGTTACAAATGTGCGTTCCATGGCATATTAAAAGGGCAGACGAAAATGGAGGGCTGAAAGATGAAACGATATGTAAGATGCGCAGGCATGGCACTGCTTTTTTTATGGCTTACTGCGGCAGGTGTCTTTGCCAAGGAGCTGGTTCCCGTAGGGCAGGTGGTGGGACTGGAACTCCATAATAATGAAGTGACGGTGGCGGCTATTGATGAAAATTTGGGCCAAAATGCCCGGGAGGCGGGGATATTGCCGGGGGATGTGATTCAAAAAATCGATAATGTGATCATACATTCTTCTTTCGATGTGCAGCAGGCCCTGCAAAGTTCCGATGGCTCTGTGACGCTGGAGATTCTCCGGGGCGGCAAGCGGCATCAGCTGCATTTAACACCCAATATCACCCGGGAAGGGCCTAAAATGGGGCTTTACCTGCGGCAGGGAATTACGGGCATCGGCACAGTCACATGGTATGATCCGGAAACGGAAACCTTCGGCACCCTGGGGCATGGCGTGAATGACGGCGGAGGGCAGCTGCTGACAATTACCGGGGGCAGTGCATACAGCGCCCGGGTGGTGTCGGTAAAAAAAGGCGTTGCCGGAAAGCCGGGACAGCTGATGGGTGCGGTGACATCCCCGGAAGAACGGGGAACGCTGATCAAAAACACGCCCCGGGGCGTGTTCGGAAAGACGGAGCAGGGCTTTTTGGGCACATCCATACCCGTAGCCCTGTCCGATGAAATACACACCGGTTCTGCGGTCATCCGCTCTACCGTGGCGGGAGAAACTGTGCAGGAATATTCTGTGGAAATCGAAAAAATTTATTCCAAGGATCGGTGCAACGGGCGGAATCTGCTGCTGAAAATCACAGACCCGCAGCTTTTGGAAAAAACCGGAGGCATTGTGCAGGGGATGAGCGGCAGCCCAATCATTCAGGACGGGAAGCTCGTTGGTGCGGTGACTCATGTTTTAGTCAATGACCCAACTATGGGCTACGGTATCTTTGTCGAAAACATGCTGGATGCGGCGGCATAGCGGCGAGCCGCCGCAGGCAATGCATGACGAAGAAGTCTGTAATCGTCACACCATTGGGTGCCGTTCAGTAACGTTAGAAACAGCAGGCGGAAGAGGGAAAATTCCCCCTTCCGCCTTGCGTCGTTGGGACCGACACGGGAAGAGTGGTTGGGCAAAAGGAAAAATTTTCAAAAAAGCGTGTGCTGTGGTACACGCTTTTTTGCTTGTGACCTTGCAATGGGACGGCGGATTGCTTATAATGGAAGCATCCGAGGAGCCCGTGTCCGGGCACAACTGAAATGGGAGAAATGAGCGATGGAAAACAGAAATCTCAAAGGCTGGCTGTACCTTTTGCCGGCGGCAGTGTTTTTGGGGATATTCATGGTGTATCCTCTTATCGATGTGCTGATTTATTCGGTGGAGGAGGGGTATAACTCCGCTTCTCAGGTGCATTTCGGCATCGGCTTTTATAACTATTCCTACATTCTGCATGACCCGTATTTTTTGCAGGCAGTAAAAAATACCTTCATCCTTGTGATGGTGACGGTGCCGGTGTCCACCGGCCTTGCACTGCTGATTTCCGTGGCACTCAGCTCTGTGAAGAAGCTGCGCGACCTTTACCAGACCGTGTATTTCCTGCCTTATGTGACAAATACGCTGGCAGTTGGTCTGGTGTTTATGATTCTCTTTAAGAAAACCGCCTATTCCGACGGTCTCATCAACCTGCTGCTGGGGTTTTTCGGCTGTGGGCCCATTGACTTTATCGACGGCCCCTACTGGGCAAAAATGCTGGTGCTGTGCATTTACACCATATGGGTGGTTATGCCGTTTAAAATTCTGATCCTTACAAGCGCCCTCGCTTCGGTGGATCAGACATACTATAACGCTGCCAAGGTGGACGGCACCACCAAGGGACGGATGTTCCGTAAGATCACCGTGCCCATGATCTCCCCCATGATTTTCTATCTGGTGATCACGGGCTTTATCGGGGCATTTAAGGCCTACAGCGACTGTGTTGCGCTGTTTGGCACCGATCTCAATGCGGCGGGCATGAATACCATCGTGGGCTATGTCTACGATATGCTCTACGGCGACAGCGGCGGGTACCCGTCCTACGCCAGCGCCGCCGCAATTATCCTGTTTGCCATTGTGCTGACCATTACCTGCATCAATCTTCTGATCAGCAAGAAACACGTTCACTACACTTGAGGGCGCAGATATGGAAAATAACATGAATCTACAAAAAACGGAAAAGACCGCCCGGGTTCGCAGAGGTGCGGTGAAAGCCATTACCTATTTCTTTTTGACAGTGTGGGCGCTGCTGGTGCTGTTTCCTTTCTACTGGATGCTGCTGACATCCCTCAAAAGCTACAGCGAGTACAGTTCTGAGGTGGTTCCCAAGTTTTTTACCCTGAAACCCACCATCGACAGCTACATCCAGGCGTTTACGGCGGTGCCGCTGGCAAAGTATTTTACCAACACCGTGATTTTTACGCTGGCAACTACCTTTATCATGCTGTTTGTTACGGTTCTGGCGGCATTTTCCTTTGCACGGCTGGATTTCCGGGGAAAGAATCTGGCGTTTACGCTTCTGCTTTCCCTGATGATGATTCCCAGTGAGCTGGTGATCATTACAAATTTCGTTACCGTTACCAATCTGGATATGCGCAATACCTTTATGGGTCTGATTCTGCCTTCCGTCACATCGGTTTTCTACATCTATCTGCTGAAGGAAAACTTTGCACAGGTGCCGGATGAGCTATACTATGCCGCCAAAGTGGACGGCACTTCGGATATGAAATATCTGATGAAGGTCATGGTGCCCATCTGCCGCCCCACGCTGATCACGGTAACGATTCTGAAAATTATCGAGTGCTGGAACAGCTATGTGTGGCCCCGGCTGATTACCGATGATGAAGCCTATTTTCTGGTGTCCAACGGTATTCAGCAGATCCGGGAAAACGGCTTCGGGCGGGAGAATATTCCGGCTATGATGGCGGCGGTAGTTGTGATTTCCCTGCCGCTGATCATCCTGTTTCTCATATTCCATAAGAAAATTATGGCGGGCGTTGCCAGAGGAGGTACCAAGGGATGAGAAAAACAAAACGAGCGATTCTGTTTTTGCTGGCGGCAGTCATGCTGGCGGGGATCCTTTTGACCGGCTGTCACGGTGCCAAAGAGCAGATTGCTTTCCGCACCCCGGAGGAATTTGACACCTCCCGCAATTATGAGATCACCTTCTGGGCGAAAAACGATACCAATCTGACACAGGTGAAGATCTACAAGAAGGCCATTGAGGATTTCCGGAATCTTTACCCCAACATTACCGTGAACCTGCGGCTCTACACCAACTACGGCGATATTTATAACGATGTCATTACCAATATTTCCACAAATACGACCCCGAATGTCTGCATCACCTACCCGGACCATATTGCCACCTATCTGACGGGCAATAACAGTGTGGTGCCGCTGGACGACCTTTTTGCAGACCCCAAATACGGTCTGGGCGGCAGTGAGATTCGTTTCGACGGCCCCCGTCAGGGAGAAATCGTGGAAAAGTTTCTCAATGAGTGCGCCTTTGACGGATACCATTATGCCGTTCCCTTTATGCGCTCCACGGAAGCCTGCTATATCAACAAGGACTATGTGGAAAAGCTGGGCTATGAAGTGCCGGATGTGCTCACCTGGGATTTTATCTGGGAGGTTGCCGACAAGGCTGCCGAGAAAAATGCCGACGGCACTTTCAAGGTAAACGGTCAGAAGGTGATGTTCCCCTTTATCTATAAGTCAACGGACAACATGATGATTCAGATGCTGAAGCAGAAGAATGGGGGCTACTCCAATTTCCGGGGCGATATCGAGATTTTTAACGATACCACCAAGGAGCTCCTGCAAAATGTGGCTGACCATGTGGGGAAAAAGGCATTTACAACGTTTGCCATTTCCGGCTATCCTGCAAATTACCTCAATGCCGGTCAGTGCGTTTTTGCCGTTGACTCTACCGCCGGCGCCACATGGATGGGATCTCATGCACCGCTTTCCGACATCAGCGAGGACAAATATGTGAACTTTGAAACGGCGGTGCGCCCGATTCCTCAGTTCGATCCGGAGCATCCCCAGATGATTTCTCAGGGTCCCTCCGTCTGTATCTTTAATAAGGAAGACCCTCAGGAGGTGCTGGCCTCCTGGCTGTTTACCCAATATCTGCTGACCAATGATGTGCAGATTGCCTATTCCCAGACGGAAGGCTATGCGCCGGTGACATCCAAGGCTCTGCAAAACGAAGCCTATCAGGACTACCTTTCCCGTGGCGGCGAGGATAATGACCTGCACTATGATGTGAAAATTCAGGCGGCAAAGCTCCTGATTGATAATATTGACAATAGCTTTGTGACCCCGGTGTTCAACGGTTCCACATCTCTGCGCAATGCTGCGGGGCAGCTGATCGAAAATGTCACTAAGTCTGTCCGGCGGAAAGAAACCGTGGACGATGCCTACTATGAAAAGCTCTATCAGAATGTCAGCTCCCTCTATCGGCTGGATCAGCTGTCGGGAGCAGGATCTGACGGCAAGGCTCAGCTGGGGCCGCTTCCGAAAATGTCGGTCATATTGCTCGGTTCTCTGGCAGGAGTGTGGGTGCTGATTGGTGCTTATGCCATATATCTGGCACGGCAAAAGAAAAAAGCGGAAAAAGACCGGAAAATCCATTGATTTATTGATTTTATGTAGCTATAATAATTGTGCGATGAAAATGAATCGCAATAAATTGAAGGAGAAATCAAAATGAAAAAGTATATCGCTTTGCTGTTGGCTCTTGTGCTGACTTTTGCGGTTGCCGGCTGTGCAACTCAGAAGCCCGCTGAGACCACGACCCCCGCAACTGATGCCCCTGCAACCGAGACTCCTGCAACTGAGACTCCTGCAACCGATTCCGGCGTTAAGGTTATGACCCACGACGAGTACATCGCCGCTGAGCTGGATGCCGAAGTCATTGTTGAGACCTATGTTCAGGCTACACAGAGCTGGTGGGAAAAGGATGGCCAGGGTGTCATCACTGTTTATGCCCAGTCTGAGGACGGCGCTTACTTCATGCACGAGATGGCTTGCTCCAAGGAAGATGCCGCTAAGCTCACTAAGGGCACCAAGATCCGTGTCACCGGCCATAAGACCGAGTGGAACGGCGAAATTGAGATCAAGGACGCTACTTTTGAGTTCGTCGATGGCGACAAGTTTGAGGCTGAGGCATTTGATGCAACTGCTCTGCTGGGCACCGATGACCTCGTCAAGCATCAGAACGAGTTTGTGTCCTTCAAGGGCATGACTGTTGAGGCCTCCAAGGATGCCGACGGCAACGAGGCTGCATTCCTCTACAAGTGGAATGGCTCCGGTAAGGAAGGCGACGACCTGTACTTCAACGCTTCCGTGGGCGGCAAGACCTACTCCTTCGCTGTTGAGTCTTACCTCTGCGACAAGGATAGCGATGTCTACAAGGCTGTTAAGGCTCTGAAGGTCGGCGACAAGATCGACATGGAAGGCTTCCTCTACTGGTACGAGGGATCTCAGCCCCATATCACTTCTGTGACCCCCGCAAAGTAAGTTATCGCTTATAAACAAAGTCCGCAATCCCAACCGGGATTGCGGACTTTTTCATATGGTCGGCAGGCTCAAAGATGGGGCCCTTCGATGATTTTGGGGGCTTTGGGAATGATGCACGCATTCAGTTCTTCATAGGCATGGGCGTAGGTGACGGATACTTCGTTTTGCTTCCATGCGTACAGAGCCAGTCGGGTCAGCAGATAAAGAACGAAGCAACCGAAATAGATGAAAGAAGAGGAGAAGGGCAGCTTAATGTTCAGCAGGGAGAGAATCAATCCGCCGTTGCTGATGCCCACCACCAGAAAATCCAGCACATAGAACCACCAGAAGCTGAGATCTACCTTCAGCAGCTTCATGCACCTGTTCTTTGTCATAAAGCGGCTGGCCTGCAAGGCAGCGAAAGCCCCTTCTTCCGGATGATCCATCAGCCGGTAGGAAGCCATCCGCAGACGGTACATAACGGGAATTAGCAGCAGCGCGATAAATACCAAGGTGATGATCGCCATAGGAACGGAGAAATTCGACATGAGAATATCCAGCTGTGCCTGACTGGCGCCGTCGGCAACGGCCTTTTTGTATCCTGCGGCCCAAGGGGTTAACAGGAATACGGTGTTGGCCAGATTAACACACAGCACCATGATGGCTCCGTAAATTACGTTCTGCAGAAGCGTGTACCGCAGTACCGGACCGAACTGACGGAAGCCTTCCGCCAGATCACGGGTGGCAGCTTCCTGTCTGCGTGCCAGCTTCAGGGTGATATAGGTGTAGCCCATATTCCAGAAGGGGAGTAGAAGCGGCTGGGCAAGCTGCAGCGTGATTTGGGCGGTTGTCAGACTGGAACGCATATCCATGCCGTCAAGTCCGCCGGTATCACGCATCATTTGATCCAGACTGTAATTGGCCACAGTGAGGATAAAACCAACCAGTATAGCGAAGCCGGTGTAAATGATCACAAGCCGTCTGGGATTGGAATTGGAGGAGGCAATAGATTCGCGGGCGGATTTTTTCAGCGCCGCAGGATCAAGAGTTACCATAAATCATCTTCCTTTTTTCGTGTAATATTACTATGGTAAACCTAAAATGCAAAAATAGCAAATGAAATTTTTCCATTGGTGGAAATTTGGGAAGAAATATGCTACAATAGGGGTAAATACAACTTACCCGTCAGGAGGATGCGCCATGGAATTGGGGAAAAGGCTCCGGCAGGCCCGGCTGGAAATGGGAATTTCTCAGCGGCAGCTTTGCGGCGATACCATCACCCGGAATATGCTGTCGAAAATTGAAAACGGCTCGGCGATGCCCTCCCTGGAGACGCTGTGCTATCTGGCAGCAGTGCTGGGAAAGCCAGTCAGCTTTTTTCTGGATGAAAACACCGTGACTTCTGCCAATCAGCAGGTCATGTCAGAGGCACGGCAGGCCTACCGGCTGCAAGATTACGGCAAGGCTCTGAAAATTCTGGAAAAATACCGGCGCCCGGACCCGGTTTTTGATGATGAGCGGGGCCTTTTGCTGGTGCTTTCCCGGCTGGGGCTGGCGCAGCAGTCTCTGGAAAAGGGACAGGGACCTTATGCCCGACAGCTTTTGGAAGCGGCGGGACAGGACAGAGCCCTGACCCCTTATTATACGGCGGAGCTGGAACGGCGCCGGCTTCTGCTGCTGGCAGCGGCCTGCCCGGAACAGGCGGCGGCCGCAGGAGCGGCTTTGCCGCCGGAGGACGATGCTTTGCTCCTGCGGGGACAGCTGGCGCTGGAGCAGGGAAAATACAGGCGGTGCATTGCCCTTTTGGATGCCTGCGAAAATCAGGACCTTTCCAGATGGCACTATCTTCGGGGAGAGGCGCTGTTCGCACTGAAAGATTATCGGGCTGCGGCAGAGCAATACCACGCTCTGGAAGATACCGACCCGGCGCACAGCCTTGGCAGACTGGAGAGCTGTTACCGGGAGCTGGAGGATTATAAAATGGCTTACGCCTATGCCTGCAGGCGGCGAAATCCCTAGGAAGGAATTTTTTCTTTTCTTTGGGTTTGACAAAATGGTGCAAATGGAGTAGTCTATGACACAGCACTGCCTTTGAGGGAGAAGAAATATGCACATGATCACGGCAATTTATAATCTTTTTTGGGGAGACATTTTCACCCTTCCGCTGCCCGGCGGCGGATCTGTGGGGATCTCCCTGCTGGTTCTGATTTTGATTCCGGCGGGTATCTTCTTTACCATCCGTACCCGGTGCCTGCCTGTTCGGTGTTTTCCGGAAATGGTTCGGGTCACGGTGGAAAAGCAGAGCGGCGGCAAAAACGGCGCCATTTCCGGACTGCAGACTTTGATCGTCAGCACGGCAACCCGTGTGGGCATGGGAAATCTGGTGGGCGTTGTGGCAGCAGTTTCCGTGGGCGGCGCAGGCGCAGTGTTCTGGATGTGGATTACTGCGGTGATCGGCGCTTCCACTGCTTTTGCAGAAGCCACCCTTGCCCAGCTCCACAAGCGGGAGGATCCGGTCTACGGCGGCTACCGTGGTGGCCCCGCTTACTATATCCACGACTTTTTCCGGAGGGATAACCCGAGAAAATGTCCACTTTCCGTGCTGTTTGCCCTTTCTGCGCTGCTTTGCTGGTGCGGCATCAGTCAGGTTATCGGAAATTCCGTATCCTCTTCTTTTTATAATGCGTTCCACATCCCGCCCATTGTGACCACTGCGGTTCTGGTGGTGACGGCGGCGCTGATTGTGCTGCGCAGGGAGAGCAGTATTAAGGTGCTGGATATTATCGTGCCGATCATGGCGGCGTTTTATTTTGGTATTACAGTGTTCGTCATCGTGAAAAATGCCGCCCTGCTGCCGGGGGTATTCCAAAAAATCTTTGCCGAGGCCTTCGGACTGCGGCAGGCTGCGGCAGGCGGCTTTGGTGCGGCACTGATGAACGGCGTGAAACGGGGACTTTTCTCCAACGAAGCAGGCTCCGGCTCCGCTCCCTGTGCGGCGGCTGCCGCCAAGGTGAGCCACCCCGCCAAGGCAGGACTTTTGCAGGCCTTCGGTGTCTTTGTGGATACGCTGGTACTTTGCACCTGCACAGCCATGATTATGCTGCTGGTGCCGGAGGAAACACTGAGTGGTCTGGAAGGCATGGAGCTTTTGCAGGCAGCTATGTATCACCATTTCGGGCAGCCCGGTGTGATTTTCATTGCCATTACGCTGTGGCTATTCAGCTTTTCCACTTTTATCGGTATTCTTTATTATGCCCGCTCCAATGTTTCCTATCTTTTTGACAGCAGCCGAAAAGCGCAGACGGCTTATAAGCTTCTGTGCCTCGGAATGCTGTTTATCGGCGGACTTGCGGCTTATACCTTCGTGTGGGAGCTGGGGGATATCGGCATTGCGCTGATGACTGTGTTTAATATGATGGTGCTGCTGCCTATGTCGGGGAAAGCCATCCGCAGCATGAAGGAATATGAGCAGCTGAGAAAAGCCCAGCGGCAAAAGAAATAAATGTGCAAAAAAGGAAAATGTAGCGCTTTGAAAAGCGGTGGATCCATTTTATAAACAAAAATCCGATGAAGGCTTCAGAAACGCCTTCATCGGATTTTTACTTTTCCTGTTTGTTATGCCGCAGGACAGGAGCCCTCCGAAGGGCTGACTGCCTTAGCTTATGTGTCCAGAAGATAATGTACGGCGCAAACCTGCTTTCCACCGGCGTAATAGAGACGGGGGACACGGCGGCTGATGCCGCAAAGCAGTTCATAGTTAAAGCTGTCAGCCATGGCGGCAAGCTGTTCGGCGGTTATGACTTCATCGCCGTTTCGTCCCATGAGGGTCACGGGATCTTCCAGAGAGGCGTCCGGAATGTCGGTCACATCTACCATCATCTGATCCATGCAGATCCGCCCAAGAATGGGAGCCTTTTTCCCGCGGATCAGCACATAGAACCGATTGGAAAGGCTTCTGCGATAGCCGTCGGCGTAGCCAACAGGAACGGTTGCCACCACTGTGGGGCGGGTGGTTACATAGGTGCCGCCATAGCTGATTTCCCGACCGGCGGGAAGACACTTGATGTGGGTGATCCGGCTGATCCATTCCAGCGCCGGGCGGATGCTGAGAAGCCCGGGATCCACCTGATCGCTGGGATACAGTCCATAGGTGACGATGCCGGAGCGAACCATTTCGTATTTGCAGGGGAAATTCATCAGACCTGCGGAGTTGTCCAGATGGCGAATGGGAATCTCCACCCCACGGGCTTTCAGCAGGCCGTCAAATTCTGCAAAAAGCTCTGCCTGCGCCCGGGATCGGCTGAGATCCGCACAGTCGGCCGTGGCGAAATGACTGAAAAGTCCCTCGGCTTCAAGCCCCGGCAGGCGGGCAATCTGTGCGCAGATATCTGCATCCTGAGGCGTAGCCTGAAAACCAATGCGGCTCATGCCGGTGTCTACGGCAAAGTGAAACCGGGCGGTACGGCCCTGCTTCTGCGCCTCCCGGGAAAGGGCGGCGGCATCCTCATAGCGGAAAATGGCAGGACGGATTTCCTGACGAACCGCCAGAGGAAAGGCGGAAACCGGGGTTTGCCCTAAAATGAGAATGGGTTTGTGAATGCCGGACTGCCGCAGTTCCAGAGCCTCCAGCACGGATGACACACCGAAAAATGCGCACTTTTCTTCCAGCAGCCGGGCAATCTGCACGGCTCCGTGACCGTAGGCATCGGCTTTTACGATGGCCATGACGGGTACGCCGGCCTTCCGGCGGACGGCGTCAAAATTTTCGGAAATCCTATCCAAATCTATTTTTACATAGGTATTATCAAAATCCATGGAATCAACTCCAAAGCAAATATAGGATACTATACCATAATCTTCGGAAAAAGTAAACCGAAGCCTTGGGAAAACCGACTTTACAGAAAGAAAAAGCTGTGGTAAAATAAGTATTACTTTCCCGCAGAAATGGCCTGAAAACAGGCCTGCACAATGATAAATTAAGGAGAAACGATATATGGCAGGTAAATATCTACCCCGGGAGGATCAGGGAAAACACCGTCCCCGCCCCAATCCCGACAGAAGACCCACCGGCGGCACCGAGCCTGTAAGACGCCCGCCGAACCGTGGGGATTCCGATAGAAGCAGACCCGATCAGGCGGCTCACCACCGGACAGACCCCGCAAAGCGTGCGGCAAATTCCCGGCGCAATCCGCCCCGCCGGCGGCGCAACTACGGCGGCCCGCTGGCTTTGCTGCTGGTGCTGATTGTTTTGGGAGGCGTTTTGCTGTTTGCGGTCAAAAGCTGCACCGGCCCGGATCAGGGCGTTCTCGGTACCGAAAATGTACAGCCTCCTGTGGACAGTACCGGTACTTCTCAGGAAACGGAAAATCCCCAGACCCAGCCGACGGTAAATCCCAATGAAGTGGTTGCCAGAGCGACGGTCCTCAATACCGGCGATATTCTGATGCACAAGCCGGTAATCAACACCGGCCTTTCCGGCGGTACATACAATTTCGACAGCATTTTTACCTACGCAAAATCCTATATCAGCGGCGCTGATTACGCCGTTGCCAATCTGGAAACAACCCTTGCAGGACTGGATAACGGCTATTCCTATTCGGGCTACCCCACCTTCAATTGCCCGGATGGTATTGTGGACGGCACACGGGACGCAGGTTTTGATATGCTCCTTACCGCCAACAATCACTCCTACGATACCAGCGCTGTGGGCCTCGACCGTACCGTGCAGATTATTCGGGAAAAGGGCCTTGCGACCCTCGGTACCATGGCTTCCGCGGACGAGAAGAAATATAATGTGACGGAGATCAACGGTATCCGGCTGGGCATGGTCTGCTATACCTATGAAACCGCAGACAAAGACCCCGATGTGCCGTCTCTGAACACCATTCCGCTGAAGCCTCAGTCCATCGGAAAAATCAATAGCTTTGACTATGACCAGCTTCCCAAGTTCTATGCAGCGCTGAAACAGCAGATTGCAGATATGCGCAAGGAGGGTGCGGAAGCAATTGTCGTCTATCTCCACTGGGGCGATGAATACCAGCTGAAGCAGAACAGCAAGCAGGAAAAAATTGCGCAGGAGCTTTGCAATCTGGGCGTGGATGTGATCGTAGGCGGTCATCCCCATGTGGTTCAGCCGGTGGATCTGCTGACTTCAAAAAACGATGACAGCCACAAGACCCTTGTGCTTTATTCCATGGGCAATGCGGTTTCCAATCAGCGCAGGAATGAGATGGGCCAGATAAAGGCCGCCTTGGATGGCTATACGGAGGATGGTGTGCTGTTCAGTTTCACCTTTGCAAAATATGCAGACGGTACAGTGGCGCTGGAAAGCACCCAGCTGATCCCCACATGGGTGAATTTGCGCAAGGGGGATCGCACTGCCTATCATATCCTGCCACTGGATAAAAATATCGGGGACTGGAAGGGAACCTTCCAAATCAGCGATAGCGTCTGCAAGCAGGCGGAGGAATCCTATAACCGCACGATGAAGATTGTGGGTTCGGGCATGGAAAAGGCACAGACCTATTTGGCCCAGGCCAAGCTTCAGCGGGAGCAGGCCTCTGCGGCGCAGCTTGCGCCTGCGGCGTAATGCTTGCGGAGCCACCGGACAGAAAGGAAATATATGGCGGAATATGAATTGGTTCGGGAAATCCAGAACCTTTGCCGGAATAATCAGATGCGGGATGTGTTTTTCGAGGAAGTGGAAACGGACGCCCCGGAAAATTATGTCCGCAGTCTGCTGAAGGGCAATCAGGTGGAAATTACCGCTGACCCGGGAAAAAACGGCGCGGTGACGGTGTATGCCTCCTGCGACGGACTGACCCAGAAATTTATTTTCACCCCGTTGTAAGTTAAGGTCTATCAGAGTATCATACTGCTGCGCCATAAGGCGCACGAAAGGTATTCCGATCGCAATTTCATGAACGGCTGCCCCCTTATGGGGGCGGCTTTTTTCTTACCCGTGGAGGGCTTCCTGATGAAAATACGGTACAGCCCCAAAACAGAGCCGTACCGTATTTCTTAAAAATTTCCGTATGGGGCGTGCCTGTTGGACGGCACCTCTTTGTTTGCTATTTTTCCCAGCCGCCGGCACAGGCTACGGCCTTTTTCCAGCCGCTCAGGCGTTTTGCACGATCCTGCGGGGGAATTTCCGGCAGGAAAGTCCGGTCGGCCACCCAATTCTGACGAATTTCGTCCAGATCTTTCCAATAGCCCACCGCAAGACCTGCAAGGTATGCGGCGCCCATGGCAGTGGTTTCCACACATCGGGGGCGCAGAACCGGTGCACCGGTAATGTCTGCCTGCGCCTGCGCCAGGTAGTTGTTGGCAGCGGCACCGCCGTCGATTTTCATGCCGGCGAGGCACAGACCCGAATCACTTTCCATGGCTTTCAGCACATCGTCGGTCTGATAGGCGATGGAATCCAGAGTGGCACGGATGATGTGGTATTTGTTGACCCCTCGGCTCAGCCCCATGATACAGCCACGGGCGTAGGCATCCCAGTAGGGGGCGCCCAGACCCGTAAAGGCGGGAACCACATAACAGCCGTTGGTGTCCGGCACTTTTCGTGCCATGTATTCGGAGTCGGCGGCGGATTCAATAAATCGAAGCTGATCCCGGAGCCATTGGATGGCGGCACCTGCCACAAAAATGGAGCCTTCCAGTGCATAGCTGATTTCCCCGTTTAAACCCCATGCAATCGTGGTAACCAGTCCGTTTCTGGAGAAAATGGGCTTTTTTCCGGTGTTCATCAGCAAAAATGCGCCGGTACCGTAGGTACATTTGGACTGTCCGGCATCAAAGCAGGTCTGCCCGAAGAGGGCGGACTGCTGATCTCCGGCGGCACCTGCAATGGGGATCGGTGCGCCGAAAAATTCTGCCAGAGTGTTACCGTAAATGTGGCTGGAGGGGAGCGGTGTGGGGAGCATGGCTTTAGGAATGTTCATTTCCTTCAGCATGTCGTCATCCCACTGAAGGGTGTTGATGTTAAAAAGCATGGTTCGGGAAGCGTTGGAGTAGTCCGTCACATGGACGGCGCCGCCGGTAAACTTCCAGATGAGCCATGTTTCCACGGTACCGAAAAGAAGCTGACCGCTTTCTGCCTTTTCCCGGGCACCGGGGATATTCTGCAATATCCAGCGAATTTTCGTGCCGGAAAAATAGGGGTCGATCACAAGGCCTGTTTTCTGCCGGATGGTGTCTGTGAGCCCGCGCTCCCTGAGACTGTCGCAGTAGGGGGCAGTTCGGCGGCATTGCCACACAATGGCGGGGCAGATGGGGCGGCCGGTGAGCTTATCCCAGACAATGGTGGTTTCCCGCTGGTTGGTGATGCCGATGGCGGCAATGTCGGCGGCGGTGGCACCGATGTTCTGGAGTGCCTGCCGTGCCACCTCCAGCTGCGTGGAAAAAATTTCGTCTGCATCGTGCTCCACCCAGCCCGGCCGGGGGAAATGCTGAATAAATTCCTTCTGCGCCACGGAGCAGATATTGCCTGCCCGGTCAAAAAGAATGCATCGGTTGCTGGTGGTGCCGGAATCCAGCGCCATGATGTACTGTGCCACGAAGAACAACACCTTTCTTGTAAGTTTTTGTTCATTGTAGCATAACCGACAGATGATTACAAGAAATAAATTGTGCAAAAGAAACATCCCGGAGCGCCGCTGCACTCCGGGATGGAAAATCAGGTAATATGTTCGTGGTTGTTGATATGGTCGCTGCAATAGCAGTAGTAGCCCTTGCACTTGGAGCAGTAGCGGAATTCCAGCTCCGGGTTTGACACATCGGTTCTGCCGCAGACGGTGCATTTGTGGGTGTAGGGGGCTTTCGGGGTGGCGGTAGATGCCTGATAAGAGCCCGCCTTGGGAAAGGGAACTACCTTGGGGCCCTTGCTTTGCGGTTTCTTTCCGAAGGCACGGCGGGCATTGGCTCGCCAGGACATGGGGATTACATTGAGGATGTCCTTGCCAAAGAACAGGAAATAGTTGGCAAGAGAAATGACGGAAAACAGATTATAGGGGAAGGGGTAGGTGATGAGGTTTAACAAGCACAGCACCAGATCGAACAGCACCAGCACCCACGCCTTGATGGGAATAATGAAGAACAGCAAAAACTGAGCCTGAGGGAACATAGTTGCATAGGCAAGGAGGAGGCTCAGATTCAGATAGGTCACATTTGCGACACCGCCGAAAATCATACAGTAAATGTCCATCATTATGATGCCGGAGAAATAGTAGAGGTTAAAGCGGAAGGTGCCCCACATATTTTCCATGGCTCTGCCCAGCGTATAGTAGCAGAACAGGCTGATGAAGGTCAGAAATATATTGCCTGCATTATACACCAGGGGGTAAGAAATAAGCCGCCAGACCTGCCCATGGAGAATCAGGGATTTGTCAAAAAACAAAAAGCTGTATAGTATGGGAGAGCCAGTTATCATGGTGATGAGATACACCAGAGCGCTTCCCAGAGAGATATAGAGCATAAGGTTGGGAATGCCCTTGCTGCGGTTGTGGTAGCAGAAACGGTTGAACCGCTGTCTAAAATTTGTCAATTACTTCAACTCCTATCCATCGGTAAGCATATTTTAACAGGTAAGGAATAAAAAGTCTATCACAGATTTGTAAACAAAATAGCATATTTCGGCGAAAGAGGGGTTGACATTTGGAAAAAATGCAGTAGAATATTGTTAACTGCATACTAGCCTTATCAAGAGCGGTGGAGGGAACGGCCCGATGAAACCCGGCAACCTGTTTAAACAAGGTGCTAAATCCGGCGGCAACGAGAGATGAGGATTCGATAGATCGCGCATCGAGTCTTCGGTGTGCGGTATTTTTTTGGCGTGAAAAAAAGAAAGGATTCATTATGGAAAAAAGACTGTTTACTTCTGAGTGCGTTACCAACGGTCACCCTGATAAGGTGGCGGATTCCATTTCCGATGCGATTCTGGATGCCTGCCTTGCACAGGACCCTGCTTCCCGTGTAGCCTGCGAAACCATGGTTACCACAGATTTCTGCCTGATTTGCGGAGAAATCACCACCAAGGCTCAGGTGGATTATGCGGTTGTGGCAAGAGAAGCCATCCGCAATATCGGCTATGTTTACCCCGGCGACGGCTTTGATGCCGACACGGTGGAGATCCAGTGCCGCATCCACACCCAGTCTGCCGACATTGCACTGGGTACCAATGATACCGTGGGCGGCGCAGGCGATCAGGGCATGATGTTCGGCGGCGCCTGCACCCAGACGCCTGAGCTGATGCCGCTGCCTGCCGCTCTTGCCAGAGCTCTGTGCAACCGGCTCACCCAGTGCATCCGTGGCAACGATCTGCTTCGTGCCGACGGCAAGACCCAGGTCAGCGTGGAATTTGACGAAAACGGCAAGGTTATCGGCATCGATACCGTGGTAGTTTCTGTCATGCACAGCGCGGAGTTCGCGATTGAGGATCTGCGTGCTTATATCCGTGAGAATGTCATCTCCCCGGTGCTGGAAGCCTATGGATTCCACATCGCAGATGTGCCCCATATCCATATTAACCCCACCGGCAGCTTTGTCATCGGCGGCCCCAACGGCGATACCGGTCTTACCGGACGGAAGATTATCGTAGATACCTACGGCGGCTACTTCTCCCACGGCGGCGGTGCCTTCTCCGGCAAGGATCCCACCAAGGTGGACCGCAGCGCTGCCTATATGGCCCGCTACATGGCTAAGAATTTGGTGGCGGCAGGACTGGCACAGCAGGTACAGGTGCAGCTGGCCTACGCCATCGGCGTGGCAGAGCCTGTCTCCCTCCGGGTGGACAGCTACGGCACCGGCGTTATCTCCGATGAGAAGATGACTGAGCTGCTGCGCAGCACCTGCGATCTGACACCTGCGGGCATTATCCACAAGCTGAATCTGCGCCGTCCCATCTATGCTGCTACCGCAGCTATGGGTCACTTCGGCGTGGCGGACAGACCCTGGGAGGAAACCGATCTGGCTTCCAAGCTGAAGGAGCTGGCAGGCATCTGATTGCTGCATATATATTATAGAAAGGGCGTGCCGGAGGGCACGCCCTTAATTTTTCATTATAATAGTATGGGCTGAATTTGTTTTCCCTCCAGCGCCAGCGCCAAGGTCTGGGGGATCTGAGAAAAATCTGCTACCATGCTGGTAGGCTTTTTCACAGCGTCGTCCTGCCCGAAGGGCACAAAGTAAAAATGCCGCCGAGCCAGCAGGCGGCCGATATTTTCTGCGGCGCCTGCCAAAGCATCGTTGGTGGATACGGCTATGATAACGGGCCTGCCGTTGCGCAGGTGGCTCTTTACCGCCATGGTTACGGCAGTGTCTGCAATGCCGCCTGCCAGCTTCCCCAAAGTGTTGCCGGTGCAGGGCGCAACAATGAGGGCATCCAGCAGCTTTTTAGGGCCGATAGGCTCCACCTCTTCCAGAGTGTGCAGGGGCTCCCTGCCGCAGATTCGGGCGGCTTGCAGAATATGGGACTGGGCGGAGCCAAACCGGGAATCCACGGTGTAGGCGGCGGGAGAGAAAATAGGCAGCAGGGGGTAATCCTTTGCCAGCGCTTTCATTACGGGAAAGACCTTGGCATATGTGCAAAAGGATCCGCACATGGCAAAACCGATCATTTCCGGGCGCCTCCTTCCTTTAAAATCTCCATGACTTTTCGGGCAATCAGTGCCCCGGAGGATTCCGGAGCTATTTTCCCGGGAAGTCCCCGGGCGACCAACACATCCTCCCCGGACAGCCCCGGATAGGATGCCAGCTCAATCTTGAGACAGTCCGGACGGCACAGCTTCAGCTGCTGCTGTGTGAGGACAGGGACGGGGACGGTATTGAAGATTACCCGGTAGTGCCCAAGCTGCCCTGCAAGATCTTCCGGGGCGGCTGCGTGATACCCCAGCGCCCGGAGCATGGCGCGGTCGGTTTCTTTTCGGGCAGAGACGGTGACCTCGGCGCACAATCTGCGGAGAGTCTGCCCCAGACATTTTCCGATGCGTCCCCAGCCTATCACCAGCACCGGGCAGTTTTTCCAGACGACAGGCAGATGCGCCCCGGCTGTGCGGACGGCGCAGTCAGCAGTGATGGCGGCGTTTTCTGCCACATAATCGGCATCTTTTAACAGATCCACCACCTTGCGCCCGCCGAAATCACCGCTTAGATTACCGCCGATCACAGTCGCCTTCTTATCCAAATGGGCAAGAACATCCGAAAGCGCACCGCCGCCCCGGATGTTTGCATTGCTTTCAAGACTCGGCACCGGCAGCAGCAGATGGGTCGCATTCGGCGCCACATCCGATGTTATATGGATGCCCTCGGCCTGTAAATGCGCCAGCGCCTGACGCAGAGCGGGATTATTCCCGGCGGAACAGACGAAAATTCCTTTCATGTACGATCACCCTTTCTGCCCCCAGAATATGCATCCGCAAACCCGGTTGTGCTTGATTTTTTCCCTGATTCGGATATAATATAGGCAAGAGGTGAGCATATGCAAAGACTTGGATTTATTCACGATATGATGGATGTGAAGGTGCTGATCCTGTTTGTCACAGCCAGAACCAATTACCCCATATCCAGTCAGGAAATATATGAACTGTGCTATCAGGACGACTGCCTGAGCTATTTTGATGTCTGTACGGCCATTCCGGAGATGGTGAAATCCGGCCATCTGACCGAGTTGCCGGAGGAAAAGTACGAGATCACCGATAAGGGCCGGGAGGCCGGTGCGCTGACAGAGGATTCCATCGCTTTTACCGTGAAGCAGAAGGCGGAGAATGCTGTGGCTCGCTTTAATCGGCAGATCCGCCGCCAGAGCTTTGTGAAAACCCAGGTGATCCCCAGAGAAAGCGGGGATTTTTCGGTGGTCATGTCGCTTGACGATGAGATGGGAAATCTGATGACACTGGAGCTGGTGGCTCCGGATCAGCGTCAGGCTGTGCGCCTGAGCCGCCTTTTTGAAAAGAAGGCAGAGGATGTCTATAATCTCACAATGACAGAGCTTCTGGATGACGAAGATTTTTTGGAAGAATAAATTCCGCACCCCTTGCCGCTTTCTGAAAATCATGGTATAGTCCAGATACACCGGAGATACCGGTGATACGAAAGGAGCTGCCGCTTATGAAGTTTCAGTACAGTGAGAAAAAGGTTAAACTGCCCGAAAATGTCCATGCTTATGCCGAAAAAAAGGTTATGAAGCTGGCCCGTTACTTTGAGGAGGATGCGGAAGCACTGATTGTATTTTCTGTCGAGAAAAACCGGAACAATGTGGAGCTGACCGTTCATGGCGCCGGCACCTGGTTCCGGGCAAGAGAGAGTACTTCTGATATGTTTGCATCCATTGATGCTGCCGTTGGTACCATCGAAGGACAGATCCGCAAGAACAAGACCCGGCTGGCTCGCCGCCTGCGTCAGGATGCTTTCTCCCGCACTGTGGAGGAGACTTCCTTTATTCCAGACGAGGGAGAGGACGACCTCAGTATCGTGAGGGTCAAGAAGTTCTATTTTAAGCCCATGACCCGGGAAGAAGCGGCAATGCAGATGAATCTGCTGGAGCATAACTTCTTCGCATTCCGGGACGAGGACAATAACGGTGCCTTCGCAGTGGTTTACCGCAGAAATGACGGCGGCTTCGGCCTGCTGGAGGATGCAGAATAATCATTCCATAGATGCCCCCAAGAGGCCCTCGGACAGAGGGCCTCTTTTTTGCGTTCACCGTGGGTTTACAGACAGTTAAAAATAAATTCAAAAAAATGAAAAATAGGTGTTGACATTTCTGGATGTATCTGATATTATATCTGAGCGCTCAAGTGAAGCGCACAAATCCAGTACAAAATCGAAAAAATTTGCAAGATTTTGAAAAAAGTTCTTGACAAATCAAAGATGATGTGCTAGAATAAATAAGCTGTCCG
>JAHHRX010000029.1 GCA_020025545.1 Oscillospiraceae bacterium
GCTGACCTCTTGAATGCCATTCAAGCGCTCTCCCAGCTGAGCTATACCCCCATAGGTTTCTCAGCGAAGTGTTTTTGGTATATTTAATTTCTTATGTGGGGTGTGTAACCGCTTTTACCGTGCTCCCAGCTGAGCTATACCCCCATATGCGTGCCATCTGTCAGACAGCTCTTGAATTATACCACACCTGCAAAAAAAGTCAAGTACTTTTTTGAACATGAGCAATTTTTTCTCATCTATGGCTGCCGCCGGACTCTGGAAGGCGGAAAAGGCCCCTTTTCGCGCAGGCTCCACAGAAAGCCTCAGAATAATCGGCACCTACACCAAAGGAGCGCAGGCTCTCCCGGTATTAGGTGCCGTTTCTTATTACGATAGGATCGGCAGGTTTCCCCGCATTCGGATGGATTGCTGTTTTGAAAACTTTCACTGCACTGCAATTTTATTCTTTGCACAGCATGATCTGGCGCATGTCCAAGTGCCTGCCGGTTTCGGGATCCGTGCCATGGTCTGCAATCACATAAACTCCATATTCTGAACTGAGCAGACGTGGAATTACTGTACTGTCTATTTTTTGCAGAAATTCTTTCTTTTCCCGGGGATTTTTGCGGTGAGCTGCTTCGTCCGCTCCGTTGATATGCAGCAAGACAAAGGGGCACTCCCCCGCTTCGGTCAGCGCTGCTTCGGTCTTTGCTTTCAGATCGGTATCCACATCTCCGGTAGCACCCGCCACTGTCACGATTTCCATTTTCAGTAATTTTGCAATTCCCCTTACTGTACCCGTGCCGCAAACCACCCTGGCTTTCTCGGGAAATGCCGGAAATGCCGATGATACAGATTGTCCCCACGGAATCAGACACCGCTTCTCGCTTTGTAAAAGAGCAAACACCTTCTCGACCTCCGGCAGCCCTTTGGGACAAAGGGCATCCGCTGCCTGCCCATGGCAAAGATACGGCGGATAGGTTGTGAGGCTTTGGATTTTCGATGCCAAGCCAGGAAACACCAGCAGACTTTTATACTGCTCAAGAGGATAATATCGGCACCCGGGCAGCTGCGGAATATCCTGAGGTGCCTCCATGGGAGAAGTGCATCTTCCCGCTGCATCCAGTGAAAACCAGCTGCCCCGCAAAACAAGGTCCTGCGGCTCTACCGCAATTCCTGCCCCCAGCGCTTCGGCATATCCCCTAAGATACGGCGGTACATTCCTTACGCCCAAAAGCCGAAGAATACATCCGAGGCTTTCCGGCGGTGCCCCGTGGCAGGTATCCACATAGCCCCAAACCTTCATGCCCGCCATGTTGGGATACTCGGTCAGCGAAAATTCCGGGTCGGTCATGCCGTCGATAATGCAAAAAATTCTGCCCACGGTCACACCTCTCGGTTAAGGATCCGGTAGACAAGCTCCATATCCATTCCCTGCCGAACCGCATCTGCCAGCTTGTCATACTGGCTCTGGCGATACTGTTCCAGATCAAAGGTCTGCAAGGCCGCAAAATCGATGCCCTTCTGGCGGCAGATTGCCTGCATAATCACATCCGAAATTCCGGGAGCATCAAATATTCCGTGGACATAGCTGCCGTAAACCCTGCCGCTGTGCAGCACCGTGGGCATTTTTTCCGTGCTCCGTCCCATGTGGATTTCGTAGCCACGATATTCCAGGCCGTTCAGCCCTGCAAATATTCCTTCAATGCCCCCAAAGGTGCCGGCCGTCTGGATCTGAACCTTTTCACCGCGAAACACCGTATGCATGGGCAGAAGTCCCAGTCCGTCGATTTCCGTAATCGAGGCCGCTTCCGCATGATCCGGGTCGGAGATATGGCTGCCCAGCATCTGATAGCCGCCGCAGATTCCAAAGACGGGGGTACCGGCTGCGGCGGATTTTTGAATTGCCGCCTCCAAACCGCATTGGCGCAGCCACTGAAGATCTGCAATGGTGCTTTTGGTTCCGGGAATCAGGATCATATCCGGCGCATGGAGATCGGCCACCCGATCCACATACCGCAGGGATACATTTTCATACCGCTCAAATACGCTGAAATCGGTAAAGTTTGAGATATGCGGCAGCCGAATCACCGCAAGGTCCACCAGCTTCCGCTCCTGATTACGGCAGAAACGCTCCGAAAGGCTGTCCTCTTCGTCGATATCCACATGAACATAGGGGATCACACCTGCCACCGGAACACCGCAAAGATCTTCAAGGATCGCAATTCCCGGCTCCAGAATCGCCCGGTCGCCCCGGAATTTATTGACGATAGTACCCTTTACCCGCTTGCGATCCTCCGGCTCCAGCAGTGCGACTGTACCGTATAGCTGGGCAAATACGCCTCCCCGGTCAATGTCGCCTGCCAGCAGCACCGGCGCATCCACGAGCTTTGCCATACCCATATTGACGATGTCATCTTTCCGAAGGTTGATTTCCGCAGGAGAGCCTGCGCCCTCGATCACAATAATGTCATTTTCCGCAGCCAGAGAACGATAGGCATCCATAATGGTGGGAATATACGAAGTTTTCTTTGCGAAATACTGCGCGGCGCTCATATTTCCCTGCGCCGCACCGCTGACAATCACCTGACTGCCCACATCTGTGGTGGGCTTCAGCAGAATCGGATTCATCCGCACATCCGGGGCAATTCCTGCCGCCTCCGCCTGCACAACCTGTGCCCGCCCCATCTCGCCGCCGTCGGCAGTAATAAAGGAGTTGAGGGCCATGTTCTGGCTCTTGAAGGGGGCCACCCGGTATCCGTCCTGCTTAAAAATCCGGCAAAGCGCCGCACAGAGCAGGCTCTTGCCCGCATTGGACATGGTGCCCTGAATCATTATATTTTTAGCCATTGTCATTTCCTTTCCGCCGTCTGCCGGATGGCTTCCATCAGCATTTTATTTTCCTCCGGGAGCCGCACGGCAGTACGGTACCAACCCTTTTCAAGACCTTGATAATTGTCGCAGCTGCGAATAGCGATTCCCATGTCAGCAAGGCGCTCTCCCAGATTCTCCGGCCCCTGGAACAGGATAAAATTCGCCCGGGAGGGGCACACCCAGAAGCCCTGCTTTTCAAGTTCGTCGGTCAGATATTTCCGCTGCTGTCTGATAATCACCTTGGTCTTTTCCAAGAATGCGCTCTCTTTCAGTGCCGCCACGCCGGCCGCCTGCGCAAGACTCGACACATTCCAAGGCTGCACCGCCGCAGACATTTCCGCCAGCAGATGAGGATTTGCGCTCATGCAGTAACCGAGCCGCACCCCCGCCATGCCGTAGCTTTTGGTAAAGGCCCTCAAAATCACCAGCCGGGGATTTTCCGGCAGACAGGATTTCAGACTTTTCCCTTCATCCGTCAGATCCAGAAAGCACTCGTCAACAAAAAGCCAGATATTTTTTTCACGGCAGAGCTGTGCCAGCTTTGTAAGGATTTCTTCCCCCGCAAGCTGTCCGGTGGGATTGTTGGGATTGCAGACAAACACCGCTTCCGGGCTTTTTTCTGCAACAGCCGCCAGAATGTCCTCCCCCACGGCAAAATTATTCTCCTTCCGAAGAAAATGCCGCTCTATATGGCAATGGGTTCTCTCCAGACCGAGGGCATACTCCGAAAAGGTAGGGGCAAGCTCCATGGCCGTTTTGGGGCGCACCGCCTGTGCAAAGGCATATATGAGCTCTGCGGCGCCATTGCCGCAGAGGATGCTGCTTTGAGGCACCTGCTCATGGTCAGCAATCGCTGCCACCAGCTCCCGGCAGTAGGGATCCGGGTAGCGGTGCATTTGAGGAAGGCACTCACGCACCGCATCGATGATTCCCTTGGGCGTACCGAAGGGGTTGGTGTTGGCAGAAAAATCCAGTTTAACCGTTCCGCCGTAAATATCGCCCCCATGGGGATTCGTTTTCTGAAAAAGCATCTATATCACCGCCCAAAAGAGTAGTTTTACCCCCACGCAGGCTGCCAGCGACAGCGCCGCTGTCCCATAAAGCAGCTGGCAGGCACGGGGAATATCTTCGATTTCAATGGATCGCACCGGATCTCCGATATATTTTTTCCGGTGGAGAACGCCGTGGTAGCAGGCATCTCCCGCCAGACGCAGTCCCAACAGTCCGGCGCAGACAGATTCCGTCTGTGCGGAATTAGGACTTGCATGGTTAAACCGATCCCGCTTAAAAATCTTCCAGCCGTTTTTCGCATCCATACCCAGCAGCTTTCCCGCGCCCAGCATGAGAAACGCCGAAATGCGGGCCGGCAAAAAGTTCATCACATCATCCATCTTTGCAGGAAACATGCCGATATTTCGGTAAGGAGGCTCCACATATCCCAGCATGGAATCCATGGTATTCACGGCTTTGTAGAAAAACCCCAGAGGCGCTCCTCCCAGCATCAGAAACAGCATGGGAGCTACAATGCCGTCGGAAGTGTTTTCCGCCACAGTCTCCACAGCAGCCCGGGTAATGGCCGGTGCATCCAATTCATCGGTATCTCTGCCGACAATCATGGAAACCGCATACCGGGATTTCTCCAAATCCCCGGTCTGAAGGGCCGCATATACCTTCATGCTTTCATCCCGCAGGGATTTGGTGGCCAAAATCTGCCAGCACATAAGGCTTTCCGCCACCAGTCGCAGCCACGGGCTGATGCTATGGCAGAGCCACAGGATCCCCAGAGGAATTCCCGCAGACACCGTTACCACAAGAATCCACAGCACACCGCCTGCCACCTTTTCTCCCCTCTCGGTTTTTGGGAAAATACGGCGCAGGTGCTTTTCGCAAAATGAGATCCACTTTCCAATCAGCACCACCGGATGGGGAATGCTGTGGGGATCTCCCACCAGCAAATCAATACAAAAGCCAACGCAAAGCGCCATAACCGACCAAATCAAACTAATCTTCCTTCCTGATTGCGCAGCAAGGAGAAGGGACAAAAAAACTGCGGCAGTCCATGTGACTGCCGCAGCCGAATTTCTGCCAACAAACATATCTGCCCGCCCCTACCCAAGTATCAGCGCATTGGCCTGAGCAGGTCTCCTGACTTACGCTTCTCCGGATTCCACACTACCTTCTCGGGCTTTTCCCAATGGATGACTTTCGTCCCGTGTAGTTCCTCTGCGCATACAGTGGCGGCACCGTTCCGGATTTTCACCGGATTCACTATTCTCTGCCGGGTCTGGACGATCACGGCAGCACTCAAACCGATATTCATTTTGCTGGTATTATACCTCTTAGGCAGGAACTTTGTCAATAGAAGTCGGTTTTGCCGGGGACATACTTTCCTGTTCCTGCCGATTGCGCAGTAAGCCGGCAAGGAGAAATTCCTTTTAGGCTTAAATTTTACTGTTTTTCAGGGTCGTAATGACGATAAATTCGCCGTCCGTCCAGCGGGAAGATTCTGTCGCTGAATTTTCCCAGAGGGGTCTGCTCCATGTTCTCCCTGTATATTTCCATCCGGCTGTCCAACATATCAATAATGGACAGCAGTTCGCTTTCGGCGCACATAGGCTCCACCGCTGCACCGTATTCCGGTTTTCCGTGGTGGGACAACAGCATATGCTGTAATAGTATGGATTTTTCCTCCGGAATCCCCAGTTCCCGGGCGATGTGCTCCACCTCCATGGCGCCCATAGTCAAATGCCCCAGCAGCTGCCCCTTGACGGAGTAACCGGATACCAGTCCCAGATTAGAGAAGGAAAATTCCTCCCGCTTGGAAAAATCGTGAAGCAATGTTCCCGCCAGCAGCAAATCCCTGTCAATAACCGCCGGATACAGTTTTGCCAGCTCCCGGGCAGCTTTCAGCATGGTGCCCGTGTGCATCAGAAGTCCCTGCAGAAAGCTGTGGTGGACACTTTTGGCAGCCGGGATGGTCTTAAATTCCTCGCCGAAGCGCCCAAGGAATTCCCGGCAAACGGCTTTATAGTCTTTATCCCCCATGGTTTCCACCATTTCTTCAATTTCCCGGTACAGCGCCTCACCGTCGATCGGTGCTGTCTGCACCAGCAGGGACGGCTCCACCGGTTCTTCCTGTTTTGCCAGCCGCAGGCTGTCCAACGTGATCTGCAAAGCTCCTTTAAATTCCGAAATCTGTCCCTTAATAAACACGGCGCTGCCGCTTTCATCCCGTCCGATGGGGCCTGCATAGTCCCAGAAAATTGCCGGGATGCTGCCGGTTCTATCCCCGACGGCGGCGCTCAAAAAAGTTTTGCCCGCAGCAGTGGTTTTCATCACCGGCGCCTGCAGCACATAATACCCCGACACCGTGGTATTTGCGCTCATGCTGCAAACAGGCACATGGCGCTGCCTCTCCTTTTCGGCGGCAGCACGGCTCTTTTCTTCCATCTCCCGCAGAAGTGCCGTTCCCATTGTGAGCATTGCATCGTCGATCACGGCAAAGATGACCTTTACAGGGTAGTCCCGATGCTCCGCAAGGAAGCTTCGCACCGACCGCAGGGCAGTTTTCCACGCAGGTTCTGCCGGGTATCCGTAAATACCGGAAGAAATCAGCGGAAACGCAATGCTGCGGCAGTTATGCTCCATAGCGAGCTTCATAGATTCCTGATAGCAGCTCCAAAGCTGTTCCGGCTCACCGCTGCGTCCACCGCTCCATTTGGGCCCCACAGCGTGAATGATATACTTGGCTGGGAGTTCAAAACCGGGAGTCAGCACCGCCTTCCCCACCGGGCAGCCGCCGTAGAGACTGCAGGCCCTTTCCAGCCGCTGCGCACCTGCCTCCGCAAAAATTGCGCCGCAGACGCCGCTTCCCTGCTGCAGCTGCTGATTTGCCGCATTTACGATGCAGTCCACCCGCAGCTTTGTAATGCTGATTTTCTGAATTTCCATTGTGCCTGCCATGGGGGTAGCTCCTTCCGTGGGTCAAAGTATTGATACTTCTATTTTAGCTTTTCCCTTTCAAAATAGCAAGGGAAACCGGCAAAAAACCACCGGCCGAAGCCGGTGGTTTTAAGGTGGATGTGAAAATCAGTCCGTTTTCTGCTGCCCATGGCGCTGCGCAAGAATCCGGGCATTTTCCTCAACCGCTTTTTTATTGAGAGGATACACAAAGGCCAGCAGAAGCAGAACCGTCAGATATCCCAGACAGGGAACCGCAGAGGAAATATTATAAATGCCGTCCAGCGCAGACCGGGACTGCTGGACAGTCTGACCTGCGGTAGTGCTCACATAGCCTACCACGGACAGGGCAAAGCCGCTGATACCCCCGGCAATGGCCTGGCCCAGCTTACGGCTGAAGGAATAGATGGCGTAAACCGTTCCGTCATCCCGACTGCCGGTCTTTACTTCCTGATAGTCGATGATGTCGGTGATAAAGGCCCAGATCACCATATTAAAGAAGCCCATGCCCACAGAGCCCAGAAGCATCAGCGTGATATAGACCGCAGGATTGCGGGTGTGAATCACAAAAAGGATGCCATAGAACACCGCGGCAATGGCGCAGCCTGCGATGCTGCATTCCTTTTTACCAAAGCGGTCAGCCAGCTTTCCGGCAAAGGGTGCCATGATGAGGGTAGGCAGAGCCGTAGCCATACCGCCGAAAATCATCAGGTCGGCATTGTTGAAGTAATCCTGAAACACATAGCTCAGCATGGCGGTGCCCAGCAGCTGGCACAGCAGCATGGCGATGGCGGCCCCGATGACAGCGATCAGCGCCCGGTTTTTCAGCAGCACCTTGGTAAGTGCGAAGAATCCCCCACCCTGCTGACGCTTTTTAGAAGGGAGATGAATGCGCTCGGTACACAGCTTATAGCAGGCGTAGTAACCTGCCATAGCCAAGAGGCCGAAGATGATTGCCAGCAAGGTAAACCGCTCCGGAAGCAGAACGGACTGGCCGTCAACCTTTTGAAAGAGCACCAGCGGCGCTATGATGCCGATGGCGCCGCCGGCCAGCGTAGCACCCACACTGCGGAAGGTGGACAGGCTCGTGCGCCGGCTGGGATCCTCGGCAATAACAGATGCCATAGAGCCGTAAGGAATGTTTGCTGCGGTATAGAAGACACTGCCCCATAGGATATAGGTGACAAACATATAGATAATTCGTCCTGTCACGGGCAGTCGGGCGGCGGGATGGAAGTACATCAGTGTGTTAATGATGAAAATAGGGATCGCCATACGCCTGATCCATGGGCGGAAACGGCCATCTGCAGCGGGGGGGATAGTATCGACAATGCGTCCCATACCCACATCTGTAAAGGCATCCACGCAGCGGGCGGTCAGAAACAGAATACCCGCCCAATAGGAGTTGACACCCAGAACATCGGTATAGAATTTCAGCAGAAAGCCGGAAGCAAAAATAAAGGTAAAGTCATTTGCAAGGTCTCCCAGAAGGTAACCGATCTTATCCCGCATACCGAAGGGGCGGGGAGTTTGAGAATTTTGAGGCATAGATTCCGAAATCCTTTTGCTTATTTTTTGAACCGGATCAGTTTTTCATTGAGCTTGAAGGCCGTTCCATCCGGCAGCTTATTGCCTGCCATCTTGATGATTTCCTCCAGACGCACGGAGCGCAGCATTCCCAGCATTCCGCTGATACTTTTGCCCATGCCAGCCTGCGCCGCCATGGATGCAATCATTTCTCTCAGCATGGGGCCTGCCTCCGGGTGATCCAAAAGCTCCCCCAGTTTGTCCCGAACCGAGCAGTATCCCTCCGGAAACTCCATATTATGCTCCACCCCGTCACTGTCGAACCAGTTCCCGGCATTGCCACGGCTATCCGGCAGCGTATAGTCGGGATTGGGCTCTTTAACACCTCTGAGAAGGATCTGATCATCCCGTGCACCCGATGCCTTTGCCGTCAGGATGTTGTCCCCCTGCGCCAGACGCACATTTTTAAAGACACACTCGTGATCCACCGCCTTGCACTTGCCTACCCTGTCCTTGTTGAGATACAGCGTCACTGCAGGACAGTTGGTGTAGACAGTCACATTGCGCTGTCCGGGCGCACGGTCTGTAAAGCGGGAGCCGCAGATATGCACCATAGGGGCCTCTGTCCAGTATGCCTTATAGAGGAAGAAGCTGTCCTTTTTGGTCTTGCGGTCATAGGTCACAAGCCCCTTGTTGTTTCTGCCCTTGCAGCCCCCCTCGTCCCGGGCATCGGCAGCAAAATCAAACATATTCCACACATAAGTGGACCAGAGGTAGGGACGCTTTGCAAAGATTTTCAGCATTTCTCGGTGATAATACGCCTGATATTCTTCGGTATAGTCATGGTTTTCCGGTTTTTCGGAATGCCATGCAAGAATTGCTTCTGCGCCATACTCAGAAAGTCCCAAAGCACGATCGGGATTCTTTCGATGAAATTCATCCAGCCACAGGGCATTGTCTTGGATTTCTCCGCCGTACCAGCCGAAATAATGGTTGTAGCTCTGAACATCCGTGATATACACATGCTCGGAATGCATGGGAACCATGCTCACCTGCGCCATGGTGGTGAGACGGCTGGGATCCATGGCCTTCGCCAGCGCATTCAGCTGGCCAAGATTCCGGTAAAGCGCTTCGCTTTCGCCGCCGATGGTAATTTCGTTGCTGATGCCCCAGAAGCAGATGGCGCAGTGGTTATAATTCTGTGCAATCAGCTCCTTCATCTGATCCAGTGTGTTCTGTCTGGCATCTTCGCCGGGGCGGAACAGAGAAATGAAGGGAATCTCCGCCCAAACCACCATGCCGGCCGCATCGCAGAGATCATAGAAGAACTGATCATGCTGATAGTGGGCAAGCCTAATGGTGTTGGCCCCCACTTCTTGGATGAGCTTCATGTCCTCCCGGTGGTCGTCACGGCTGATGGCCCAGCCCTTGTCCAGACGGTCCTGATGGCGGCTGACTCCGTGAAGGGGGCAGGACCTTCCGTTGAGGAAGAAGCCCTTTTCCGGATCCACATGGAAGCTGCGGTAGCCGTAGCGAACGCTCACAATATCGCAGATTTCCCCGTCCTTTTTCAGGGTCAGCCGAGCGGTGTAGAGATAGGGATCTGCTGTGCCGTTCCAAAGGCGGGGCTCTGCCAGTTCCATGACCATGGCGGTATGTGCTTCAGCCGGGACTTCGCCGGAGGCCATAACATCACCTGCGGCATTCAAAAGCTCAGCCGACACAGTGCAGCCCTCGGCATCCACCGGAAAAGCATCGATTCGGGTGGTGCCGGTCACATATGGGGTTACGAACGCGCCCTGTGTGCCGCTGCGCAGCAGGTCAAAATGGGCAGGTGCCGTTTCCATAAAGGTCACATTCCGGTAAATGCCGCCGAAGAATGTAAAATCCGCATGCTGCGGGTAAACATCGCATTCCTCATTGGTCACATTCACCGTCAAAATGTTGTTTTCCGGCTGCATCAGCGCTGTCAGCTCAAACCGGAAGGTGGAAAAGCCGCCGCGATGCACACCAAGCCGGGTCCCGTTGCAGCTGACAGCTGCAATGTGGTTTACGCCTTCAAACTGAATATACTGGCGTTTCCCCGCCGTAGGATCCGGCAGCTGAATCTCATAGATCCCGTGTCCCCGCCAGTAGTCGTTTCCGCCGTCCTGTCCGTCCAGACTGTTCCATGTATGAGGCAGAGAGACCCGGATTTGCGTCTCACCGGATTTTGCAAAGAGGGCATGATTCAAAATAATCTCAGTTCGCATTAGTATTGTCCTTTCCTTGTCCGCAGTATCTGCGCGCTGTTATAGATGCAAAACGCTTAGCGCTGGATTCGTCCGGAGCCGTCGCCGCCGGCAAGCTTCTCCACCTCGGATACGGTGACCATATTGCAGTCTCCCTCAACGGAATGCTTCAGAGCAGATGCAGCCACCGCAAATTCCACCGCAGACTGGGTATCCTTGCCGGTGAGCAGGCTGTAAATCAGTCCGCCGCCGAAGGCATCTCCGCCCCCCACCCGGTCGATGATGTGCAGGTCATACGTTTTAGAGAAGCAGAACGCATTCTTTGCCACATTGTAAAGCATGGCAGACCAGCCGTTATCGAAAGCGGAATGGCTCTCCCGCAGGGTAATTGCCACCATCTCAAAGCCGAACTTGTCCGCCAACTGCTTGGCTACGGATTTGTAACCCTGATGGTTCAGCTTGCCGCCGCAAATATCCGCAGCCTCTGCCTCGATGCCAAACACATCCTTGGCATCCTCCTCGTTGGAGATGCACACATCTACATATCGGCAAAGCTCTGTCATGGCTTTTCTCGCCTGCTCACGATTCCAGAGCTTGCTGCGGTAGTTGAGATCGCAGGAGATCTTCATTTTCCGGGCCTTTGCGGCCTTGCAGGCTTCCCTGCATATCTCCTCCAGATTTTCCCCCAGCGCCGGAGTGATGCCGGTAAAGTGAAACCAATCAGCGCCCTCAAAAATGGCATCCCAGTCGAACTCTTCGGGCTTTGCCTCCCCAAAGGCGGAATGTGCCCGGTCATAGATGCAGACGGAGCCACGCTGGGAAGCGCCCTTTTCGTTGAAGTAAATGCCCACCCGGTCGCCGCCCCGGACGATTTTGGTGGTGTCCACGCCGTAGCGGCGCAGACTGTTGACGGCAGCCTGACCGATGGCATGGGCAGGGAGCTTCGTGACAAATGCGGCATCCATGCCGTAGTTTGCAAGGGACACCGCCACATTGGCTTCGCCGCCGCCGAAGGAAAACGCCACATGGTCGCATTGCACAAAGCGCTCGTAGTGATAGGGCTGAAGCCGCAGCATCAGCTCACCGAAAGTAACGATTTTTGCCATGGTAAAACTCCTTTCTGCCTGTTAGCCCAGGGCAGTCCGGCGTGCCTCAGCGCAAAGCCGGGTAATATGCGCAAAATTTCCGTCCGCAATCTCCGCCTTGGGGCAAACCCAGCTGCCGCCCACGGCGTGAACGAAGGGAGCTTCCATGTACTCCCGCAGATTCCGGGCATTTACGCCGCCGGTAGGAATGAACCGGATTCCCCCAAAAGGAGCCGAAAGGCTCTCCATTGCCTTCAGACCGCCGTAGACATTGGCAGGAAAGAACTTGACCACCTTGAGGCCCATTGCCATGGCCGCCATGATCTCAGTGGGAGTCACGCAGCCGGGAGTCACGGCAATATGGTGCGCAATGCACCACGCCACCACTTCCCGGTCAAAGCCCGGGGAGACAATGAACTTTGCGCCCATACTGACCGCCAGACGGCACTGCTCCAAATTGACAACCGTGCCCGCCCCCACCAGCATCTGAGGGCAGTTTTCGGAAACTGCCCGAATGGAATCCGCAGCCGCAGGCGTGCGGAGGGTAATTTCCATCACATCAATGCCGCCGGCAGCCATGGCATTGGCAGTGGGGACGGCATCCTCCGCATGCTCCAGCACCACAACCGGAACCACCCCGGCTTTTGCAAATCTCTCTAAAACCTCCACATCTGCCCCCTCCTTATACGCCGGAATAGGCGGCGAAGCCGCAGTCGATGGGCAGCACCACACCGGTAATTGCAGAAGCCGCCTTGTCATCGCAGAGGAACATGGCAGCGCCAAGCAGCTCGTCAGCATCCACGAAGCGGCCCATGGGGGTGCCTCTCAGAATTTTAGCCGAGCGGGCAGTGGGAGTCCCATCGGGATGAAAGAGCAAAGACCGATTCTGTGCAGACACCAGAAAACCCGGGGCAATGGCATTGCAGCGGATGTTTGTTCCGGCGAAGTGGGTGGCGAGCCACTGGGTAAAGTTGGAAATTGCAGCCTTAGCGGCGGAATATGCAGGAATTTTGGTAAGAGGTGTCAAGGCATTCATGGAAGAAATGTTCAGGATACATCCGTGCTGCCTTTCCGCCATATCCTTGGCAAATATCTGGGTGGGCAGCAGGGTCCCCTGAAAGTTCAGCTTGAACACAAAGTCCACACCGCCTGGATCCAGATCAAAAAAGGACTTCCCTCCCTCTTTTGCCTCGTGCTGATACTCATTGTCGGTGGTTGCCCGGGGATTGTTGCCGCCGGCACCGTTGATGAGAATGTCACAGGGACCCAAATCCTTCAGAACTGCCTGATGAACAGCCTCCAGATCTTCCGCCGCAAGGACATTGGCCTGATAGCCGCGACACACATAGCCATCGGCATTGTGTTCTTCTGCCAGCTTCCTGACAGCAGCTTCGTTGAGATCCAGCGCCGCAACCTTGGCACCGCTCCGGGCAAAGGCGCCGGCCATGGCGCCGCAGATCAGTCCGCCGGCGCCGGTAATTACAACGACCTTGTCGGTAAAGTCAATATTTAAGGGGAGATTCATAATGCTTACCTCATTTTCTATAGAGTATTATTAGTTTTTTCATCCAGTCTATCCAGCATATCCCACACACCAAGCATATACATAATGCCCATTGCACGGTCATACAGCCCATAGCCAGGACGGACGGTGCCGGGGCCTTCCCCCCACAGGTGCCGGCCGTGGTCGGGGCGGATATAACCTGCAAAGCCACAGTCGTGGTAGGCTTTCAGAATCTCGAGAATTCCGGTATCCCCGTCGCAGTCCCGGTGAGAGGCTTCGGAAAAGTCCCCGCCCGGGAAGTGCTTCACATTCCGGATATGCGCAAATGCAATCCGGTCGCAATGCCTGCGGATAATATCCGCCACATTGTTTTCGGGGTTTGCGCCCAGAGAACCGGAGCAAAGAGTCAGGCAGCTACAGGGATCATCCACCATCTTCAGAAACCGGTCGATACTCTTTTCGTCCACCAGAAGCCTCGGCAGTCCGAAAATGTCCCAAGGGGGATCATCCATGTGAATGGCCATTTTTACTTGGCATTCCCGGCAGGTCGGCATAATCGCCTCCAGAAAATACCTGAGATTTGCCCAGAGCTTTTCGTGCTCTACGCCTTTATAGGCCTTAAAAAGCTCGTCGAGCTTTGCCATACGCTCCGGCTCCCAGCCGGGAAACGACATATTGTACTTTTCCGTAAAGTCCAGAATGTACTTGGCCATGGCTTTGTAGTCATCTTGGATCCTATTCTTTTCGTAGTAAAGGGCGGTGGAGCCGTCCCCCAGAGGATGGAAAAGATCGGAGCGTGTCCAGTCGAAAACGGGCATGAAATTATAGCAGATGACCTTAACGCCGAACCGGGATAGATTGCGGATGCACTGCTTATAATTTTCGATATACATATCCCGGGTGGGCAGGCCGATCTTGATATCGTCGTGGACATTCACAGACTCCACCACATCCATGTGAAAGCCGTATTCGTCCAACTGTTTCTTTACTTTTGCAATTTCCGAAATCTCCCAGACCTCACCGGGCATTTTGTGGTGCAGCGCCCACACAATGCCGGTCACACCGGGAATCTGTCTGATATCCGAGAGCTTGATGCTGTCGTTTCCCTCGCCGTACCAGCGGAAAACCATCTGCATTGGCATAGCAATCCCTCCTGAGCGTAATTACAAATTAAAATACCGTTTGGCGTTATTTGCGCAGATGTCCTGCACCAGAGATCCCAAAAAGTTTATATCTGCCGGATACTCTCCGTTTTCCACCCATGTCCCTAGAAGGTTGCACAGGATCCGGCGGAAATATTCGTGGCGGGCATAGCTGAGAAGGCTTCTGGAATCCGTCAGCATGCCCACGAAATTTCCCAGAATACCCAGATTGGCAAGGCTTGTCAGCTGATCCTGTATACCCGTTTTGTGGTCGTTGAACCACCATGCGGAGCCGTGCTGGATTTTGCCGGGGATCTCATCGCTTTGGAACGCCCCAAGCAGGGTATCGATCCACTGGTTATCCGCAGGATTCAGGCTGTACAGAATGGTCTTTGGCAGGGCGTTTTCCTTCTCCCACGCATCCATCAAAGCAAAAAGTGCTCCGCAGCTGTCTGTGGATGCCATACAGTCAAAGCCTGCATCGGGGCCAAGTTCCGCCATGGCTGCGGTATTGGGATTGCGCATGCAGCTGAAATGGATCTGCATGACCCAGCCCAGCTTATGATATTCTCTTCCACAGTGCAGCAGCAGATAAGTCTGGTAACCCTCGATTTCTTCCTTTGTAAGAGCCATTCCTGCCAGCGCCTTTTGCACAACCGCATCCAGTGCTTTCTGCGGCAGGATGCAGTACATTACATAGTCAAGACCGTGATCGGCAGCCCGACAGCCCATGGAATTAAAAAAGTGCATCCGGGAAGAAAGCGCTTCGGCAACATCCGCCGCCGTTGTGATTTTGAAGCCGGCGGCTTTTTCAAGTTTTGCAATATACTGCGCAAATCCCGCCTTATGAATATTGAGGGCAGGATCCGGGCGGAAGCTGGGATACACTTTCGCTGCAAAATCCGTCTGTGCCAAAAGGCCGTGATATTTGAGATCGCTGCAGGGGTCGTCCGTCGTTCCGATCATAGCCACATTGCTCATACGGATCAGATTTCGGGCGCTGAAAGCCGGCTCAGCCAGTTTCTTTTCCGTCAGCTCCCAGACCTCCTGAGCCGTCTGACCGCTGAGATTTCCCTCGTAGCCGAAGAAATTTTTCAGTTCCAGATGGCACCAGTGGTACATGGGATTTCCGACAGCTCTCGGCAAAGCCTCGGCAAATTTCTGGAATTTTTCCCGATCCGGTGCGCAGCCGGTAATGAATTTCTCAGCTACCCCATTGGAGCGCATAATGCGCCACTTGTAGTGGTCCCCCTCCAGCCAGAGCCGGGTGATGTTGGAAAAGCGTCTGTCTTTATAGATATCTTTGGGGTCAATGTGACAGTGATAGTCATAGATGGGCATTCCGGCGGCGTACTCACGGTAGAGCTTTACAGCAGCAGGATTGCTTAAGAGAAAATTATTATCAAGAAACGAAGCCATAGCATCTCCTCCTTTTGTTATCATGCCCAATATGCCGCAAATAAAGTACAATCATAATTGTAAATATCGGCTGACACATGGCGTTCTTGCTGTGATTTGGCAGTATCAGGCAAAACTCGCGCAGGACAAAATGTACGGGGCGCATGGTGTTCTGGACGGACTGGGATCATCTCAAAGTCCCCCATCAGCCCAAGAGAGCTTATTGGAAGCAAAAAGGATAAAAATCGGGCGTGCCGCAGAGATTGCGGCACGCCCCAGCAGTCATATCCTTATTTCGCTGCTTCCCTTTCCTTTCAGAATGCTCCGGCAGCTTTCTCGCATGCCTTACAGCAGAAACAAAGTGAAGGATCCTTGGAGTTTTACATTTTCCCACCCCGTTTGCAGGAAATTTTTCTTATATAATCTTGCTGTTTTAAGAGTGTCTTAATTTTCCATAATTTTCCATATTTTTCTATCATTTTGACTAAAAATGAACATATAATGTTGTGTTACTGACAAAATATCTTTTTATAGCTTGACGAAACGGAGCAATAGTGCTAAACTATTTATGTATAATATACACAAATTTGTATATTATACATTAGCACTACAGCATTTTTACACTAATGAATCGGAGCGTGATTGGATGGCAGACTTATTGTACCAGAGACTTGGCGTAGCGGTAAACCGCTTAGCACAGGATCTCATGAGCAGAAAAGCAGGGGACCGGATTCCTTCCGTCTCTGAATACGAAGAAATTTTGCAGGTATCCCGTGGCACGGTGCAAAACAGCGTTACTTATCTGAAGGAAAAGGGCGCAATCAGCTTGATCAGCCGTGGCTATTTGGGAACCTATATTGAAAAAATCAATTATCGCCGCCTGCAGGAATGTACTTTCAAGAAGGAACTGCTTGCTGCCATGCCCCTGCCCTATTCTTTAAGCTATCAGGGATTTGCTACAGCTCTCTACCAGGTATTTTCTCCTTTGACTTTTAATCTGCTATACGCCAGAGGCGCAGAAAGCCGTCTTCGTCTTATTTCCGCAGATGTCTGCCAGTTCATTGTATGCAGCCGATACACTGCAGAGGAAGCCGTACGCACACAAAAAAATGTGGAGATCGCTATGGATTTCGGTCCCGGCAGCTATCTGAGTGGCCATGTGCTGGTGCTGCGGGACCCCAACGCTAAGGGCATCGAAAACGGAATGCGGGTAGCTTATGACCGCACCTCCCCTGACCAGCAGCATATCACAGAGCTGGTCTGCAAAGGCGCGGAGGATATCAAATATGTAGAGATCCACGCCCACCAGACCGTTTCTGCCATTTGTTCCGGCCGCATTGATGCCGGCATCTGGAATCTGGATGAAATTCTGGAATCCAACCATCAGGATCTCAATATCATTCCTCTGGACAACATCGGAGATGTATCCGCCTACTCTACCGCAACGGTTCTGGTTCGCAAAGGAGACACCGCTACAAAGCAGATTCTGGAGCATTATCTGGACGCAGATACCATAACGGGCATCCAAAACGATGTGAAGCAGGGAAAAATCCCTGCGGACTATTAAACTGCACTTTCGGATTCTAAGAAAGCTGTAATGCGGTCAAAATAACGTTACCTGTCTTTCTGTGCTGTTGGGCTGCGGGCTTTTTCATTTGCAAAAGCATAAATCTTAAGAGCCTGCGCATACTAAATTCAAAATCTTTCCTGCTATGTGACAAAATCACAGAGGACCCGGAATTTACTGCTATAATAAGGGCATAAAGATTAAATGAACAGGAGGACAAAAATATGTCTGCTTTAATTATCACCAAAGAAAACTTTCAGGAAGAAGTTATGAACTCCGACAAGCCCGTTCTGCTGGATTTTTGGGCAAGCTGGTGCGGCCCCTGCCGTATGGTCGTTCCCATCGTGGAAGAGATTGCCGAAGAGCGCACCGATATCAAGGTCGGCAAGGTCAATGTGGATGAGCAGCCCGATCTGGCTTCCAATTTCCGCATCGCAAGCATCCCCACTCTGATCGTAATGAAGGACGGCCAGATTGCCGCGCAGTCTGTCGGCGCAAAGTCCAAGAGCCAGATTCTGGCAATGCTGTAAAAACAGCAATCTTCACCCGGTTCACAGGGCAATATGTATCATACAGCAACGGAGCGTGTTG
Source organism: Oscillospiraceae bacterium (assembly GCA_020025545.1). Taxonomy (GTDB): domain Bacteria; phylum Bacillota; class Clostridia; order Oscillospirales; family Oscillospiraceae; genus Faecousia. Next base: position 17,859 of record JAHHRX010000029.1, read on the forward strand.
AAAACAACACGCTCCGTTTTTTCCGCTTGATCCGCAAAATCTCCGTGGTTCAGAAGCAGAACAGGTATTTAAATTTCTTGTCAGGCCTTTTTTAAAAAGCTGCTGCAGAATCTATCTTCTGCAGCAGCTCCTGTATTTATGGTTTGGCAGCATTTCAGCTGTCTTTGATACTTTCAAGACCTTTTTCATCCAGAATCTCCACCGTACCTCTGGTAAGCTTCACCAGCCCCTCGCCCTGGAAGTACCGCAGCATTCTGGTAACCACCTCCCGGGCAGAGCCCAGATGGTTTGCAATGATCTCGTGGGTGATTTTCAGCACCTTGGTCTTCTCCAGCGCCGCCTCATCAATCAGAAATTCCGCAAGGCGCTTATCAAAGCTCTTCCACATAATCTGTTCAATGAGCCACATTGCATCCGAAAAACGACTGGCCATGATCTCGTTGGTAAAATTCGCAATCGGAGCGGACTCATCCATCAGCTGCCTGTACACATCCGCCGGAATCACCCAAAGCGCAGAGTCCTTTTCTGCTTCAATGGTAATGTCAAACTGGATGCTGCGCATAATGCAGGACGCTGACAGCAGGCATACATCTCTTTCAAAGAGCCGGTAGATCGTCACTTCCCGCCCCTCCTCCGAGAGGATATAGGCTCGCAGCTGACCGGAACCAATCAAAAACAATCCGGCACAATCCATAGAGCCGTTATGCACAACGGTTCCCTTTTTCACATGCTGATACCGAGCCCCTTGGGTCAGACGGTTTTGCTGTTCCGGCGTCAGCTTGTTCCATATGGGAAAAAATTCTGCAAGTTCCATAGTCTGTGCCTCCTTTATGATTTCTAAGTATAGAATAATTTTTTTAGATTGTCAATTCTTTATTGACATATGCCATTAACTTGGCTACACTATATTTATAAACGGCATATGCCAATCATGTAAGGAGGTGGTCGCCTTGCCAAGACCACGCAAATGCAGAAGAGTGTGCCGCCTGCCGGAAAACCAGGGCTTTACCCCTGTTTGCCCCGGAGCGGACAGCAGTCCTGTGGTTCTTTCAGTGGACGAATACGAAAGCATCCGCCTCATCGACCGGGAGGGCTTTTCTCAGGCGCAATGCGGCGAATATATGAAAATTGCCCGAACTACCGTGCAGCAAATCTACACCACAGCCCGCAAAAAGCTGGCCGATGCTCTGGCAGAAGGCAGACCCCTGCGTATCGAAGGCGGGGATTATCAGCTCTGTGACGGCAGCGCAGATCACTGCGGCCGCAGCTTTTGCTGTAAGCGCCGCTGTCACCGTGAGATCAGCAGCGAAAATGAGACATCCACCATGCGCTGATCTGATTTGGGAAGTCCCCAAGGTGTACACTGAAGTCTGCCATAGCTGCGGCGGCTGCCGGTTAGTGTGCCCCGCAAGGAATGCACTGAAAACCATTTATCAGAAAACAAGCGAACTGCTTGGATTATAAAAGGAGATCATGACTATGAAAATTTCTGTTGCTGCAATGGGTAACACCGTGGCCGGTCACTTCGGTCACTGCGAAAGCTTTATTTTCTTCGACTGCGAAAGCGGCAAGGTCACCGCTGAAAATACCGTTCCCAATCCCGGCCACCGTCCCGGCTTCCTGCCGAACTTTCTGGCTGATCAAGGCGCACAGGTCATCATCGCCGGCAGCATGGGCGGCAGTGCCGCAGATATCTTCAACGAGCGCGGTGTAGAGGTCATTCTGGGCGTACAGGGCGATGCTCGTACCGCTGTGGAAGCTTATCTCCGTGGCGAGCTGAAATCCACCGGTTCCATCTGCAGCCATCATGAGCACGCCGACGAGTGCGGTCAGCACAACTGATAAATATTTCTTCTTTCGGTGCGGCAAATACTTGCCGCGCCGTTTTTTATGTGATAATATCACAGAGAAAGACGGGTATCCTATCGTATGATAAGGAAAACGAAAGGATTTTTTCGGTTTTAACGGATTTTAATCAGCAAGGAGTTTTGTTATGGAGCATATTTATGATGTTGTGATCGTAGGCGGCGGTCCCGGCGGATACACTGCCGCACTCTATGGAGCACGGGCAGGTCTTGATACCATGGTTCTGGAAAAGCTGGCCGCAGGCGGTCAGATGGCACTGACCCATCAAATCGACAATTACCCCGGGTTTGAGGAGGGAATCGACGGTTTTTCTCTGGGTGACAAGATGAAGCAGGGCGCTGAGCGTTTTGGTGCAAAGAGCACCTATACAGAAGTTCTTTCTCTGGAGCTTTCCGGCGATGTGAAGAAAATCGTCACCGCTGACGGCGACTTCTATGCAAAGGCTGTTGTCATTGCCACCGGCGCAAACCCCAGAGAGCTGGGCGTGGAGCGGGAAAACGAGCTTCTCGGCAGAGGCATTCATTACTGTGCCTCCTGCGACGGAATGTTCTACCGCGGCAAGACCGTGGTGGTAGTCGGCGGCGGCAATACTGCAGCGGCCGATGCGCTGCTTCTTTCAAGAGTGGCAAAAAAGGTAATCCTTGTCCACCGCAGAGACAGTCTTCGGGCAACAAAAATCTACCACGAGCCCCTTATGAATGCAGAAAATGTAGAACTTCGCTGGAACAGCGTCATTACCGAGCTTTTAAGTGATGACACCTTCCGCGGCATCCGTCTGAAGAATGTTGCCACCGGGGAGGAATCCACTGTGGACTGCGACGGGGTATTCGTGAGCATCGGCAGAAAGCCTGCAACTGAGCTTGTGGCCGGTCAGCTGGAACTGGACAAAGTCGGATACATCGTGGCAGACGAGTCCACCAGAACCAATATTCCCGGTGTCTTTGCCGTAGGCGATGTCCGCACGAAAGCTGTGCGTCAGGTAGTCACCGCCGTCGCAGACGGTGCCTGTGCCATCGGAGCCGCCGAAGAATATCTGGCGGAAAAGTAACTCATTCTCTCCTTCTTGTCTCAAAACCATAAAGATACTGCCCCTTCTGTCAAATCTTTGGATCCGGAATGGGCAGTATTCTTTGCCCTTTTCAATTATATGATGATCCTGAAATAATAATTTCGCACTGCGCCGCAGGCCGCTTGTTCGAGTGGTTTGCGGCGCTTTTCTATGCAGCCCAGGGGCTCTGATCTGACACCGTCCACAGGTAAGCGTGACATGTTTTTGCGTGAAAAATTTATGTCATTTCTATGTCAATTGCAGCTTCTCCTCTTCCATTTTATTGCATAATGTGCTATAATTTTACATACCAATTATATGGAGAGGAGAAATTATGAAACACACAACTAAGCGTGCAGCCGCTCTGCTGCTCCTGCTTTCTTTGGTTCTGTCGCTGTTTACTGTCAGCGTCAGCGCTGCAGGAACAAATGCAACTACCCCTACCGGTTATACCAAAGCTTCCGATGTTCAGTACAAGGAAGTTGACGGTCATCTGGCAAACTGGGGTGCCCGTGGTGAAGACTCTACATTCTTAACCACTTACGCCGGTTCCTATTATACCGGCAACTCCAGCTTTGACAAGCTGAATACTCCCAACGGCGGTACCAGCCAGTCTGACGCTCCTAAGAGCGAACTGTACGGTGCCCTGCAGGAGATGATGAAGTCTCATCACAGCCATCAGACCAGCTACAATGAAACAAGAGATCTCTATCGGTATACAGACTGTGTCCGTAACGATACCGCCCATATCTCTTCCTTCTACTCCGGAACGCAGTTGAACGGAGCTTGGGATGGCGGAGCGACATGGAATCGTGAGCACACCTGGCCCAACAGCAAGGGACTGGATGGAAATGACGAAAACGACATTATGATGCTCCGTCCCACTTCCAAAAGTGAAAACAGTTCCCGCGGAAATACGGCTTACGGCCCCAGCTTCTACGATCCGAACAGGGAGAGCCACGGAGCGTACAATCTGCATGGCGACTGCGCAAGAATCGTTCTCTATGTCTATGTCCGTTGGGGCAACACTCAGAAAATGTGGGGTTCCAGCGGTGTTATGGAAAATCTGGATGTCCTTCTCCAGTGGATGGAGGAAGACCCTGTTGACACCTGGGAAATGGGCCGTAACGATGCTGTACAGGACATCACCGGCGTCCGCAATGTATTTGTTGATTTCCCGGAGTTTGCATGGAAGCTCTTCGGCCGTCAGATTCCTAAGAACATGACTACCCCCTCCGGCTATGCTAAGGACGGCACCATCACCGTTCCCGACGGCAAGCCCACTCCCCCTGTTACCCCCAATGTTCCCGAGACCGACTACAATAAGCCCGGCACTCCCGCTGCAAAGCTGCCTGAGAACGGCGAATATGTTGTCTGGGCTCCTGCCCACAACAAGGCTATGAGCTCTGTATGGCCCGAGGGTTCCTTCTATAACACCGGCAAGGATGTCTCTGTTGTTGACGACAAGCTCACCGGCTATGGTGACACCGAAAAATGGACCATCCAGGATAACGGTGACGGCACCGTTTCCATCCTGGTGGGCGGCAAAAAGCTGGGTATGCAGGATAAGTTCACCAGCATGAGCCTCGATGCCCCCAACAACAAGTGGATCCTTGAAGATGCCGGCAACGGACTGTTCTATATAAAGAACTCCGCTCGCGATGCTTACATGCAGTGGTATGCAGCCAAGGAAACCTGGAGTGCCTACAATAAGATCGATGCAGGCAAGGAATCTTACTTTGCACTGGCACTCACCTCTACGAAGGACTCTACCACCCCTGTTGAGCCCGAACAGCCCACCGTGCCCGATGTTCAGCCCACTGAGCCCGATGTTCAGCCCACTGAGCCCGAAACCAAGCCCGAGACCAACGCTCCCGAGACCAACGCTCCCGAGACCAACGAGCCCGTCAAGACCACTCTCGACAACCTGACCACTGAG
>JAHHRX010000003.1 GCA_020025545.1 Oscillospiraceae bacterium
GCGTCAGATTGTGGCTCTGAAGATCGTGGGTTCAAGTCCCATCATCCACCCCATAAAAAAGCAGCTTACTTGCGTAAGCTGCTTTTTTTATACTCTCTGCTCCCTCTGCCGGGGAAGGCTTTCAGTCGAATTGGATAAAGGCATCCGTAAACCCGGCGTCTCTGGCTTTTTGGAGCTGCTTCTCAGCATTTTCCCGGCCGGTATAGGCACCGATCTGAACCCGGTAGTATTTTTCCGGTTTTTCCACACCGAAATAGCCCGCAAGCACCCGGGCCTCTTCCTGTGCCAGCTTCACAAGGTTTTCGTCATCCATAAGCCAACGGGCGCTGCGGGTGCAGGTGTGGAAGCTGTGCTCCAAAATGATGCCCGAGGTGCCCACCTCAGCCGCTCCCCGGAGGACGCCGTACCAGTCTGTGCCACGGCTGTTGGCTTTCGTCCAGACCTGTTTCCCCTGTGCCGTTTGCATGGTCTTTTTCACTGCCGACGCAAGAAGACCGCCAAGCTCTTTGCTCTCTCCGTCCAGAGAAACAATTGCCAAGGGGTAGTCGGTATTCTCGTGCACACTGCCATCCACAGCGTTGGAGTGGATGGAAAGAAACAGGTCACAGCCCCGGGATGCCCTGCCCCGCTCCGTCAACGCCACATCCTTATCCTTTTCGGCTCTGGTGGTGCGCACCGCAAAGCCCAAGGATTCCAGCTCCGCCTTCAAAAGCAGGTGGAATTTCCATGTGAAGTCGGATTCATAATATTCCGGCACCGCCGGAGACCGGTTCTGCTTTCCGTAATGCCCTGCGTCAAGGCAGATGATTTTTTTGCCGCTCATAACTTTTTACCTCCCTGTCATATTTGGGGAAAATTCGGTTTTGCCTGTCCCCTGATATACGCAGACGGTCAAAAGTTGCCGGGTTTTATGCACCCCGGAAAAAAGCCGCCCTTTCGGGCGGCGGTTTATTCATAGAGAAACCATAAATTGATATCCACATTTCCCCCGATGCCGGGGACGCTTCCCGAGGATGTATACTGCCACATATTCACCCGGAAGGGAAAATCCATAGGCGCATCGTACATGGCAAGCCAGAATTGGTAATCTGTCAGCTGTTCCAAGCGGAGCATATCCCTTGCCTGAGAGCGGTTAAAATAGATCATGGGCCGGAAGCCGGCGGCCCTTACGGTTTCGCAGAACATTTTCGTGGCTGCCGTCAGGGTGTTCCGATCCACATTGGCAGTCCGGGCGGTTTCGCTGACATACTCCCAGTCAAAAACAAGGGGCATATCCAGCGTTTTTCCCTTCAAAAGTCCCAGCACAAATTCCGCTTCTTCCCCGGCCTCTTCCGGGCTTATGGCCTGAGAATAAAAATAGGCTCCCGTGGAGATGCCCGCCGCCTGTGCTCCGTCCAGATTTGCCCGCCAGAACTTATCCTCACAAATTTCACCGCTGGAATACCCCCGGTAGCCCAGCCGAATCATGGCAAATTCCACACCGGCGGCTTTCACCGCCTGCCAGTCGATCTCCCCCTGATGTCCCGACACATCAATACCCGTCACGGCTTTTCCGGCGGTCAGGGTCATGCGCCCGTCCGCAAAGTGAAAATCCTCCGGCGTATAGGGGTTCGCCGCAGGTGCCGGAGGCTCCGGCTGTCTGGGGGTCTGCGGATCTGCGGATGGCATCAGGCTGTCCATAAAGCTCCAAACGCCCCAGAGCAGGGTAAGCACCGCAATGGCAGCGACACAAATCAACATCCATTTCTGTTTTCCTTTCCGATTCATCCGCCATCCTCCTTTTTTTCACAGTATAACATAGCGGCGGCATTTTGCCAACAGGGAAAGCCTGTCATCATTTCCCGGGGACGGAGCGCTCTTAAGAAGCATCCGCCCCTGATTGTGCGCAAAAAACCGCCGGGACTGTAAATCCCGGCGGTTTCGCCTTTTTATCGGTGTTCGCCCATGAAAAACAGTGCCAGCGTTCCGGGGCCGGAATGGGAACCGATGACCGCTCCCGTATAGCCGATGAACACATTCTTGACACCCAGCTTTTCCTTCACCTGTGCGGCCAGATACTCGGCATCCTCAATGCAGTCGCCGTGGCAGATGAACATCGTTTCGTTCTTGCCGGGAAGTCCCAGCTGGCCTGCCTTGGCTGCCAGAGCATCGATAGAAGCCTTCCGTCCCCGTGCCTTGGAGACATTGATAAGGTGTCCGGCATCGTCCATGTGCAGCACGGGCTTAATATTCAGCATGGTACCCATCACGGCAGTGGCAGCGCCGATCCGTCCGCCCCGCTTAAGATACATCAGGTCATCCACCGTGAACCAGTGGCACAGGTGGAAGCGATTTTCCTCCACCCAGTGCGCCAGATCATCCAGCTCCATGCCCTCCTGCTGCTTCTGACAGGCGTACCACACCAGAAGGCCCTGGCCCAAAGAGGCAGACAGCGTATCTACCACCCGGATTCTGCGCTGGGGGAACTGACCCTGCAGCTCCTCAGCGGCGATGAATGCACACTGGCTGGTGGTGGAAAGGCCGGAGGAAAAGGTCAGCACCAGTGCATCCAGTCCCTCTTCCAGCACCGGGGCAATGACCTTCTTCCATTGCTCGGGATTGGCGGCAGAGGTGGTGGCATTTTCGCCGGCACGCAGGCCCGCATAAAGCGTGCGGATGCTGTCATCCACGGCGTCCTCCATTTCCTCCCCCCGGAAGCGGACATACAGCGGTGTATGCACAATGCCAAGCTCCCGGATCATCTCCTTGGGCAGATCGCAGCCGGAGTCAGTGATAATTTTATATTGAGACATCGGAAAACCTCCTAAATTCTACTGGACAGTCCCGGGCATTTCCCATATAATAGTAGGGATATGCCGGTTTTTATTATCATACATCATTTCTTCCGCAAAGTCACTTATTTTTTTCCGCAGAATACCGCCCATTGCAAATATTTTCAGGATCTGCAGGATCCGCCCCGGTGAAGCGCCGGGATCTTTCACCGTTTTAAGCGGTATTTTTTTACATTTTGAGCAGGGTAACCCTGATGTATTGGAGGCAGTTTTATGACCGATCTATTACTCAAGCTTTTTGTAAAGAATTCTTCCGACACGGAAAATCCCAAAGTGCGCACCGCCATTGGAAAACTCTCGGGCATTGTGGGCATTGTCTGCAATATTTTGCTCTTTGCCGGGAAGCTGGCGGTGGGTCTGATTTCCGGCTCCGTTGCCGTCACCGCCGATGCTATGAACAACCTGACGGATGCCTCCGGCTCCATCGTGACACTGCTGGGCTTCCGTCTGGCGGAGATCCCTCCCGATGCCGACCATCCCTACGGTCACGCAAGGTTTGAATACCTGTCCGGTCTCGCCGTTTCTGCCATCATTGTGGTCATCGGCTTCGAGCTGGCAAAAAGCTCCGCTGCCAAAATCTTTCACCCCAGCCCCGTGGCATTTTCCGGTCTGCTGGCCGGGGTGCTTCTGGGTTCTGTTGCCGTAAAGCTGTGGCTGTCCCTTTTTAACGGCAGGCTGGGCAAACGAATCCACTCCGGTACACTGAACGCCGTGGCACAGGACAGCCGCAACGATGTTCTCTCCACCTCCGCCGTTCTGGCCGCTGCGCTGATTCAGGAATACGCCCATCTGAATATCGACGGCTATGTAGGTCTGGGCGTGGCTCTGCTGATCCTCTGGAGCGGTGCCTCCCTCGCCAAGGAAACCATCAGCCCCCTGCTGGGGGAAGCCGCCAGCCCGGAGCTCCAGGCGCTGATCGTTGACTACATCAGCCGTCAGGAAAAGGTGCTTGGCTACCACGATCTGATGGTTCATGACTACGGCCCCGGTCAGCGCTTCGCTTCCATCCATGTGGAAATGGACACCCGTGAGGATCCCCTGACCTGCCACGAGCTGATTGACGACATGGAGCGGGAATGCCTCAAAAGCCACAACATCCACCTTGTGATTCACTATGACCCGGTGGTGACTGACGATCCCGAGCTGAACCGTCTTCGCAAATCCACCGAAGACCTGCTGACCCAGATAGATCCCCGGCTGAAACTCCACGATTTCCGTCTGGTGAAGGGCTGCGGACACACCAATCTGATTTTTGACATTTCCCTCCCCGGTGACATGGATTCCCGCAAGGCCGCGATCCGGGAATATCTGGAAGAAAATCTTACCAAGCAGGAAAATACCCACATTTACACGGTAATTACCTTTGATTTGACCTCATTTAATGCACTTAACTGATTTTCTTTACATTTCCACGAGAATCTGGTATGCGCATAGCCGAAGGAGGCGGTAGCTTGAAAGTTAAAAAGCTGGTGCAGATGGCACTTCTCACCGCCATTGCTCTGACCATATTCCTGCTGGAAGCCCAGATTCCGCCGCTGGTGCCGATTCCCGGCATCAAGCTGGGACTTGCGAACATCGTCACCGTGTTTGCGGTGTTCGCCATGGGCGCAAAGGAGGGGGCCGCAATTCTTTTCTGCCGAATTTTTCTCGGTGCCGTGTTCGCCGGAAATTTCGGGATGATTTTCTATTCTGCCGCCGGCGGACTGCTCAGCATTCTTGTGACCGTGGGTCTTAAAAAGGTGCTGACCCTTCACCAGCTGTGGGTGGCAGGTGCCTTGGGAGCCGTTGCCCATTCCGTCGGGCAGATGCTCATGGCCATTGTCCTGACACGCACCCCGGCGCTGGCAGTCTATCTGCCCATTATGATTGCCGTCAGCATCCTGACCGGCATTTTTACCGGGCTTTGCGCCCAATTTCTTCTGAATCGAGGAGATAACCTATGGAAAACTATTTTCAGCTGAATCTGCCCAAAAGCAAAATCGACGCCATCTCCAATCTGGGGCTTGCCCACATCGGTGATGCGGTCTACGAAGTGCTTTGCCGCAGTTACCTGTGTGCCCAGGGCGGTAAAACCGTAAAGAATCTCCACCAAAATACCGTGGCCATGGTAAACGCACCGGCGCAGGCCGCTTTTGCGGATGTGCTTCTGCCCCACCTTACCGAGGAGGAGACGGACTATTTCCGCCGGGGCAAAAACGCCCATTCCCATGCCGCTCCCAAAGCCGCCACCGCCAGAGAATATGCCAAGGCCACCGGTCTGGAAGCCCTGTTCGGTGCTCTGTACCTTGCGGGAAAAACGGAGCGGATCAATGAGCTGTTTCTGATGATTCTGGAGGCAAAAAATGGCATTTGACGCTTTTTATCTCACCGCCGTTCTGGAGGAAGTGCGGGCGCTTTCCGAGCCCCGGGTGGAAAAAATCCACCAGCCTGCCAGAGACACGGTGATCATTCACTTTAAGCATCGGGACGGCCGTGCAAAGCTCCTCTTTGCCATGAACCCCACCGCTCCCCGGCTCCATCTCACCGCCGCAAGCCCGGAAAATCCGGCGGAGCCGCCCATGTTCTGCATGCTTCTGCGAAAGCACCTATCAGGCGCACGGCTGGTGTCTGTCACACAGCCCCCCATGGAGCGGTGCGCCGTGCTGACCTTTGACTGCATCGACGAAATGGGCGACCGGGTTCAGAAAAAGCTGGTTGCCGAGCTTATGGGCAGAACCTGCAACCTTTATCTCCTTTCCCCGGAGGATCGGATCATCGACTGCCTGCGGCGCATCGGTCTGGATGAATCTGCCAAACGGCAGGCGCTCCCGGGTCTTTACTACCAGTCGCCCGAGCCTGTCACCAAGCACAATCCTATGGAGCTCACCGCCGGGGACTATGAAAAAATTCTCTCCGCTCCCGGAGCGGATCTGCTTTCCCAGCGGCTGATGGACGAGCTGGGGGGACTATCTCCCCTCATCTGCCGGGAGGCGGCGCTGTACGCCGCCGCAGATGTGGACGCACGGCTGGAAAATCTGGAAATTGCCCCGGTGGCGCAAAAACTTTTCCTGTTTTTCAGCGAAAACCTCAACCACCCCGTCCCCAGCTATTTCTGTCAGAACGGCATCCCAAAGCAGTTTGCCTTCTGTCCCTTCCGGCAATACGGCGGCTGTGAAGAGGCCCAGGGCTTTTCCGAGCTTCTCGACCTTTACTACACCGTTCGGGATCAGAAGGATGCCATGCGGCAAAAGGGACAGGCAGTACGGAAAACCGTGCAGAATCTCTGCACGCGCCTGAAAAAGAAAATGGCCATCCAGCAAAAGGAACTGACCGCCACCCATGACCGGGAGCGTCTGCGCCAGCTGGGAGACATTGTCACCGCCAATATCCACCGGATCGTAAAGGGCTCCCGTGTTTTGCAGGCGGAAGATTTCTATGACGAGGAAATGAAGGTCATCGACATTCCCATTTCCCCCATTCTTTCTCCCCAGCAGAATGCCGCCAAGTTTTACAAGGACTATACGCGGATGAAAAACGCCGAAAAGGAGCTGACCCACCAGCTGGAAATCGGTGCGCAGGAGCTGGACTATCTGCAAAGCGTTCTGGAGGAGCTGGGCAGAGCCGCCACGGAGCAGGAGCTAGAGGAAATCCGGCAGGAGCTTCGGGATGCCGGATATCTGCGTTCCGCCGGGGACAAGAAGAAAATCCGGCAGAAGAAGCTGCCGCCCATGCACTTCGTTTCCACCGACGGTTTTTCCATTTATGTGGGACGGAACAACCGTCAGAATGAGGAACTGACCTTTAAAACCGCCCGAAAGGACGACATCTGGCTCCATGCGGAAAAGGTGCACGGAAGCCATGTAATCATTGCCTGTGCCGGAAAGCCAGTTCCCGATGACACCGTAACCCAAGCGGCGCAGCTGGCGGCCTATTACGCCGAAACTGCCTCCGGTCAGAACATAGCGGTAGATGTGACGCCGGTGCGGCAGGTAAAGCGCATTCCCGGCGGCAAGCCCGGCATGGTGATTTACCATACCTATCGGACTGTGTATGTAAACCCCTATCCGGATATTACCGTGGATGCCCTGAATGCAAGCAAACCCTGATGCCGCAGCCCTGTGGCACCGAAAGGGGTCCCGCAGAAATCTGCGCTCCGAGTTCGCAACGAATCAGTTTAAGCCTTGCTTATGTCTCTTTCTTGTTTCGCCAAGAAAGAGACGGAAAGAATGCGATTTAAGGGGGCTTTTTACAAAGGCGCCCCCTTAAAAATCCCCTCTGAAACCGTCAAATGGTGCATTTTGCGCCCTTGATGCGGGCAAGCAGGCAATGCCCGCCTGCCGTCGCTCTGAAAAGTTAAGGTGCGCAGCGATACCTGCACCGTACTTCTAACAGGGAAAACTTTCTTGCACAGTTCTGTTTTTCTGTGTGCCGGGAGGCGGATATCGCTTACATATCCGCACAGCGTGTTAAAGTGCTTCGCCTGAAATTTTAGGAGGGGGTTCTCCTAGGGGGGCGGCTTGGTGCATAGCCCCCCTTGGGCAGGTCTTTGGTTACTTTCTGCCTGTCAGAAAGTGACGACCCGCAGCGCAGTCTGCGCTTGCGGCACTCCCCTACGGACATATATAAAACAGGCGTGGTGAAAGCACCACGCCTGTTTTTTTATCCGCAGCAACAGCCGCCCGAAGATCCGACTACCGCCACCACGGCGGCATCCGTTACAGCATTCATGCTGTATTTTTCCGCCGCACCGCCGGTCACCACCAGCACCCGGTCCCCCACGGAAGCGCCCGCATGATCCAGCGCTGCCACCAGCGCATTTTCCGTTCGGATCAACAGCAGCGTCTGCCCCTCAAGGCAGGCCGCCCTTTTGTCGGCGGTCAGTTTTTCCTTCACGGTACCGATTTCCATGAATCATACCTCCCATTTGGTTTTCGGCAGTTTTTCTGCCGGTTTTGCCATTTCTACCCTAGTATTTCCGAATATTTTAAATTCATGTGCCCAGCCGGAAATTCCCGAGAATTTAAGAAAAATTCATTATGTAGACTAGAACTGAGCCTCCCTTTATGTTATACTGTAAGCAAGTATACACATATGGAGATAATTTGCTTATGCTGGAACTTCTGGCCCCTGCCGGCTCCATGGAAGCTCTGCGTGCCGCCGTTCAGAACGGTGCCAACGCAGTTTACCTTGGCAGCGGCACTTTTAATGCCCGTCAGGGCGCAAAAAATTTCACACCCCAGATGCTGACCGAAGCCGTGAAATACTGTCATGTCCGCGGCGTTGCGGTGCATCTTACTTTAAACACTCTTATTTCCGACCGGGAGGCCGGAGATGTCTCCGCGCTCATCCGCAGCGCCGCCATCAGCGGCGTGGATGCCTTTATTGTGCAGGATCTTTTTGTGGTGAATCTCTGCAAGCAGATCGCTCCCCACATTCCCATCCACGGCTCCACCCAGATGACAATTCACTCCCTGCCGGGCGTGCTTTTCTGCGCCGCCCTGGGCATGAGCCGGGTGGTTCTCAGCCGGGAGCTGGGACGGGAGGAAATTCAGTATATCACCCAGAATTCCCCCATTGAAATTGAGGTTTTCGGTCACGGCGCACTGTGTATGTGCTATTCCGGCCAATGCTACCTGTCCGCCGCCATCGGCGGACGCTCCGGCAACCGGGGGCGCTGCGCCCAGCCCTGCCGCCAGAGCTATGGCTACGGCCGCTGGGAGAATAAATACCCCCTGAGCCTCAAGGACAACTGCCTGATCGGTCACCTGCGGGATCTGGAGAATATGGGCGTTGCCTCCCTCAAGCTGGAGGGTCGGATGAAGCGGCCGGAATATGTGGCCGCCGTCACCCATGTCTACCGGCAGGCCCTGGACGGGGAACCCGTCACCCGGGAAATGATGGAAACGCTTGCCACCGCTTTCAACCGTCAGGGCTTTACCGATGGATATTATACCGGTCATGTGGGTCAGGATATGTTTGGTATCCGTGAGGAAACCAAAGAAAACACCGATTGGCTCCGCCGGATGCGGCAGACCTACGAAACCACGGAAAACGGTCTGGTTCCCGTGCATTTCAGTGCCGTGATCGACGCCGAAGGCTCCTCGCTGACAGTTACCGATCCGGAGGGACGCAGCTGCCGCGTGGAAGGCCCCAGACCTGAACTTGCCCGCGCAATTATGCTGACAGAGGAAGCGCTTGCCTCACGGTTGGAAAAAACCGGCGGAACGCCCTATCGCTGTGCCGGTGTCACCGCCCGCATCGGGGATGGTCTGACCCTTTCTGCCGCCGCCATCAACGCTCTGCGGCGGGATGCGCTCAGTCAGCTCACGGCTCTGCGAAGCCGCCGTGAGCAGCCCAAGCTCATGCGCCCCAAGAAGGTCAAGAATGTCACCGGCCGTTATGAGCATCCGGGGCTGGTGGTACAGGTCACCTCTGCGGAGCAGATCACCCCGAGGCTTCTGAAAATGCCTTTGGAGAGCATTTATGTCCCGCTGCACATTCTGGCTCTGGATCCTCTTTTCTGCCATGAGCTGAACCGCAAGGTTCGGGTCACCGCCGTGCTGCCCCGGATCGTTCACGACAGTGAGCTGGGGCGGCTGAAGGATGATCTGATCTCCATTCGCAAAATGGGTGTCCGGGATCTTCTGGTGGGAAATCTGGGGCTTCTGGTGGTTGCCCGGGAAATGGGCTTCCGCATCCGGGGCGACTACGGTCTTAACATCTTCAATTCCGGTGCCGTGAACATGATGCAGGAGCTGGAGCTGATTTCCGCCACACTGAGCTTTGAAATGACCTTCCCTCAGATCCGGGATGTGAGCAAGGCCGTTCCCTGCGAGATCCTCGCTTACGGACGGCTCCCCCTCATGGTCACGGAAAATTGTCTGATCCGCGGGCGCACCGGAAGCTGCACCTGCAATCTCGGCCCCGTGAAGCTGATGGACAAGACCGGTGCGGAATTCCCCATCATCAAAGACGGCGACAAATGCCGCAGCATCCTGCTCAACGGCAAAAAACTCAGCTGGCTGGATCGTCAGGACGATCTGGCCCGAATGGGACTTTGGGCCGTTCGGCTCTACTTTACCACAGAGGGCCCCCGGGAAGTGGATCATGTGCTGTCCGCCTATCTCAATCCCCCTCCCTTTGACCCCGGTGCCTGCACCAGAGGACTATATCTGCGGGGGCTTGAGTAATCCCCCGGAAAGGAAATCATTATGCAGCTGATTCTGGCATCCCAGTCTCCCCGTCGGCAGGAGCTTCTGGGGCTTTTCGGTATTCCCTTTGCCGTCCGTGCCGCCGACATCGACGAAACTATGGATTTAAACGCCTCCCCCTTTGATGAGGTTGCCCGGGTCAGCCGCCGAAAGGCAGAGGCCACACCCTGTCAGGCCGAGGATATTGTCATCGCCGCCGACACCATTGTGGTCTGCGAGGGAAAAATTCTGGGCAAGCCCCACTCCCCGGAGGAGGCCGAAAGTATGCTCACCCTCCTTTCCGGCAGAGATCATCAGGTGATGACCGGCCTCACCGTCCTTTGCAAGGGCAAATTTACCACCTGCACCGAGGTAACGGACATTCACTTCCGCCCCCTCTCTCAAAAGGAAATCCGGGCCTATGTGGCCACCGGAGAACCCATGGACAAAGCAGGAGCCTACGGCATTCAGGGCGGTGCCGCCCTTTTTGCCGATAAAATGGTGGGCGATTACTACAATGTCATGGGGCTTCCCGTGTGCCGCCTGCGGCAGATTTTGGGCGCTGTGGCACCGGAGCTTTTTTAAGGAGATATTATGAGGCATTTCTTTACCACAAAAGTAAAAGCCCTGCTGGCTGCCGCCGTACTGCTGGCGGCAGGTTTGGCGGTGGTATCCAATCTGACCGATCTGAGCGTGGGTCAGATGTTTGTGCAGGGTGTGCTTACCCCTCTGCGGGCCGGTGCCAGCGCCCTGACCGCTCAGGCAGAGCGGCTTTACGACTATATTTTCCGCTATGAATCTCTGGAAGCGGAAAACACATCCCTGAAAGATCAGATTTCCCAGATTCAGGACGATGCCCGGGATGCCGAATCCATCAAGCGGGAAAACGACCGTCTGCGGGATCTGCTGGAGCTCAAAAAGAATCACGAGGACTATCAGCTGGTGGACGGCTATATCATTGCCCGGGATTCCAACGACTGGACACATTCCTTCACCATCAACCGGGGATCATCCGACGGTATTCAAGAAGGTATGTGCGCCATTACGGAAAGCGGCCAGGTGGTCGGCCTTGTGACCGAGGCCGGCAGCAACTATTCCGTCATCAAATCCATTCTGGATTCCTCTCTGGAAATCAGCGCCACCATTTCCGCCTCCGGTTACAGCGGCATGGTCAAGGGCGGATATGTCACCGGCAATGACGGTCTGCTGATGATGGAATATCTTCCCTCCTCCGCCGTGATCCGCAACCGGGATCAGGTGGTCACCACCGGTTCCACCGTCTACCCCCGAAACCTCATTCTGGGCTATGTCATCGACGCGGGCTTTACCGACACCGGTATCGCCAAATTTGCCCTTTTGCAGCCCGCCGCAGATATGAGCAGTCTGGAACAGGTATTCATTCTGACGAATTTCAGCACGGAGTGAGCCCATGTTTAGAAGAAAGTACGAATTTAAGCCCGACCGGGAACACTCCGGTACCCTCAGCAAGCTCTACATTACCCGGCGGCAGCGCCTTGTGATTCTCAAATGGCTGCTGACGGGTCTGGTGCTGGTGCTGCTGTCGCTGGTGCAGGATGTCATTATGTCCCGCGTCCGCATTTTCGGTGCCACCACCGCTCTGGTTCCCTGCGGGATTTTGCTGTTTTGCATTCTGCTGGAGCCGGACAGTGCCGCCCCCTTTGCTTTGCTGGGCAGCTGTTTCTACTATTTCTCCGGCAGTGCCCCCGGATCCTACGCCATTGCTCTGCTGACGGTTCTGGGCGTTTTGATGGACATTTTCCGCAGAAGCTATCTGCGCAAGGATTTCGGCTCCATTCTGCTGTGCGCCGCCGCTGCGCAAATGCTTTATCATCTGTGTGTCTTTGGTTTGGAAGCCTTTCTTGGTTTTACCTCCGTGGAAAGGCTGGGCGTTTTCTGTCTGGGCGGTGCCCTTTCGGCAGCAGTCATGCCCCTGCTGTATCCCGTTTTTGTATCCATTGGTAAAATCGGAGGAGAATCATGGAAAGAATAACCCGCAGAAGAATATCCATTATTTTAGGCATTTTCTGCCTCATCCTCAGCGGCTTTGCTCTGCGGCTTTACGGTCTGCAGGTCGTTGAATCCGACGGAAATGCAGATAATGTGAAAAAATATTACAGTGTCACCCGGGTAAAAGCCGCCCGGGGCGATATTCTCGATCAGAACGGCAATGTGCTGGTGACGAACCGGGCTACCTATAATCTGGTTTTTAATTCCTTTGTCATCATCAGTGCCCCGGGCACCAATGACCACCTGTTCCGGCTGGTGCAGACCTGCCGGGAGCTGGGCATTGAGTATGTGGATCATTTCCCGGTATCCAAGGACGCCCCCTTCACCTATACCCTCAGCGACTATAACGCCACATGGCAGGGCTATTTTCAGGCATACCTGCCCAAGCGCAGCAATCTGGATTCCGATGTTGCCGCTCCCATTCTGATGCGTAAGCTGCGGGAGCTTTACCGTATCCCCGAAAACTGGTCTGATGCAGATGCCAGAGCCGTTATCGGTCTGCGCTACGAGTTGGATCTTCGCAGAGACATCACAAATCTTTCCAACTATGTGTTTTTGGAGGATGTGGACAATGTAGCACTGTCCGCCATTCTGGAGCTGAGCATTCCCGGTCTTTACACCGAAGAATCCATGGTTCGGGTCTATAACACCAAATACGCCGCCCATATTCTGGGCTTCACCGCCGCCATTTCCCCCAGCCAATGGGAGGAATACAAAGAAAAAGGCTACGCCATGGATGCTGAGGTAGGTCAGAGCGGCTTTGAGCTGGCCTTTGAAGATTACCTCCACGGTACCGACGGTACCCGTGTGGATGTGGTCACCTCCGACGGAACGCTGGTGGATCAGTACTACAAGCGGGACGAGAACGGCAACGAAATGCGCCCCGTGGCCGGAAAAAATGTGGAAGTCACCATCGATATGAATTTGCAGGCCGCTGCTGAGGATCAGCTGGATGCCCTGATCCACTCCCTTCGGGTGGATAAGGAATCCCTGCCCCAAGGCTCGAAGGTCCCCGACGGCGGCGATGTGGAAGGCGGCGCCGTGGTGGTTATGGATGTCAAAACCGGCAAGGTTCTGGCCTGCGCCAGCTACCCCACCTACGATCTTACCACCTTCCGGCAAAATTACGACGAACTGATGGAAGCTCCCTTCGCTCCCATGTATAACCGGGCGCTTCAGGCCATCTATCCGCCGGGATCCACCTATAAAATGTCCATGGTCGTTGCGGCGATCGACTCCGGTGTCATTAACGGCAGTGACCGTATTCTGACCAAGGGCGTCTTTACGAAATACCCCAATTTCTCGCCAAAATGTCTGGAATACTCCATGCACGGCAACACCCACGGCCTGATCAACGCCCGGGACGCCCTCTGTGTCTCCTGCAACTACTTCTTCTATGAACTGGGAGACCGGATCAATCAAAGTGCTATGGATGCCACGGCAAAGGCTCTGGGACTGGGTGAAAAAACCGGCATTGAGCTTTTTGAGGAAACCGGCCACCGGTCCAATCCCGAAACCAAGGCCGCGCTGTTCAAGGGCGACGATGCCCGGTGGTACCGGGCCGACCAGATCATGACCGCCATCGGTCAGTCTGAAAACCGCTTTACCCCCATCCAGCTTTGCAATTATACGGCTACTCTTGCCAACCGGGGCACCCGCTATCAGGCCACCTTCCTGAACCGGGTGATTTCCTCCGATCACAAGAAGCTGGAATTTGTCAATACCCCCCAGATTGTCAGCCAGCTTCAGATTTCCGACGATGCCTACAAGACCTACACGGAAGGTATGCTGGCCGTTTCCAAAGAGGGTACCGCCAGATCCATCTTCGCAAATTATCCCGTTGCGGTAGCCTCTAAAACCGGTACTGCCGAAACCGACTCCGGCGGCTCTGACAATGGTTCCTTTGTCTGCTATGCCCCCTTTGACGATCCCCAGATCGCCATTGCCGTATACGGCGAAAAGGCCGGCCACGGCCTCACTATGGGCAACATTGCAAAGGAAATTCTGAACACCTATTTCGGAACTTCCGATGTGACCATCCCCGGCGAGAATCAGGTAAACTAAAGAAACAGCGTGCCGCAGAATGATCTGCGGCACGCATTTTTTGATATTCCGTTTTCCGTCCCGGCACCCGAGTGTATGCGGTGTGCCGTCTATATCAAAATCAGGCTTTCGCCTGCATTTCAGATCTCCTTTGTTTCGTCCAGATGCCGCTGGATGCGACCCACGATCATATCCAGCGCAACCGTATTCTTGCCGCCCTCCGGCACCACAATGTTGGCGTATTTCTTGGATGGCTCCACATATTTTTCGTGCATGGGCTTCACCGTAGACTGGTACTGGTGCAAAACCGATTCCAAAGTTCTGCCGCGCTTGGTCACATCCCGCTTGATTCGCCGGCAGAGCCGCACATCCGCATCGGTGTCCACAAAAATCCGGATATCCATCAGGTTTCGCAACTCTTCATTCTCGAAAATCAGAATGCCTTCCACAATAATGACCTGCTTCGGCACCACGTGGATCGTCTTATCACTGCGGTTATGGACAGTAAAATCATACACCGGGCAGTCAATGGCGTGCCCCTGACGAAGCTCCTGCAAATGATAAACCAAGAGGCTGGTGTCCATGGCGTCCGGCTCGTCGTAGTTGAGCTTGCAGCGCTCCTCATAAGGCAAATCATCGTGGCGCTTGTAGTAGTTATCGTGGCTCAGAACGCAGACCACATCTGAAAACCGGGCGGTCAGATTCTTCATCAGGGTGGTTTTGCCGCTGCCGGTGCCGCCTGCGATGCCGATTACCAGAACATTATCCATACATTACCTCCAAGTTTGTGTTACAGATACAAAGGCTCAACCGGATCGTAGGGCTGGGCCTTGTAGGACACGGAGGCAATTTTTTTGCCCTCCACGCCATACCTCGGATTGAAGCCAAAGAGATTTACATAGCGGATAAGATCGTCCTTTTCCTTTTCCATTGCCTCCATGACCGCAACCGTGGCAAGGACATCATCCACAGCCCGGTGGGAGTTCACAACCTTTTCGGAAAGGCCGTATGTATCGATGGCGGAGCACAGCTTGTGGGGATAGCTGTGGCGATCCTTGTAGACGGTGAGCAGATCCAGCTTGTCCTTCCCCCGCAAAACGGCTGCATCTCCGTCCCGCAGAAGCATATAATACAGAAAACTCAAATCAAAGTGGGCATTATATGCCAAAAGCAGGGCATTCCCCTGAAAAAGTCTGGCAATATCTGCCGCCACCCGTGTCTTGCTGAGGCCTCTCTCCCGGATGTCCTGCGTGGAAATTCCGGTGAGCGCTTCAATTTTTTCGGGGACGGTGTTGCCGGGGGACAGGCTCACCAGTTCGTCGTACTGCTCCGTCACAACGGCCTCGCCGTTATGCTGCTGCACCACAACGGCCGCAAATTCGATAATCTCATCCCGGGCAAACTGCAGCCCGGTGGTCTCGGTGTCAAACAGCACCAGACTGTCATATTTTTCAAAAAGTGTGGAAAACGGCATATTATTCTCCCTTTGCCAAGGCCAAAGCCCGGCAGAATTTACTTTTATGTGCTGCACGAAGGCCGTATTTTCCCGCAAGGGACTTCGCCCAGGCGGTGGCCGCAGCTTCGCTTCCGGCTTTCAGCTCCACCTCCACCTCGCAGAGAGGCTGTTTGTGACCGCCGCCGGTGAGGAATCCCTGATCCAGCGCCAGCTCCACAATGCTGCCGGAAAATTCTACTTCCTTTGCAAGCCGTGTAAAGGATGCTCCGCAGACCTGCACCAGATTTTTATGATTCACCCGCTCCAGTTCCTCCAGGCCGCTCATCCGGCAAAGCTCCAAAACGGCATCCTCAATTCTTTCCTGCTCCACTTCCCACTCACAGCGCCCGTAGATGGTACTGGGGGTTTTCAGTGTGCACACAGATCGTCCGTTTTCCTGCCGGCGGCGCAGGGTCATATGCCCTGCGGCAAAGGCACCGTCCGGGGTGTCATAATAGGCAGATTCCATAGAAAACGCTTTGAACTCACCAAAATCTTCCCGAATTTTTTGCAGATCTTCCGGATCTGCCGAAAATTTCAGCTCGAATTCAATACCCAAAGTCCGTGCCTCCTTCAAAAAAATGTCAAAATCTTTTTCTGCATTATACCAGCCTTTTCGGGAAAAGTAAACCTTGTCACAGCGGCTTATAAATGTTCAGCACACAGCAGGCAGTGTCGGTGAGCCGGTCTGTCCGCTCCAGCGCCTGAGCGCCCTCTTTTGTGATCCGATAAAGATGCGGTGTCATGCTCAGCAGATTTTGCACCTGCTGCCCCTCCACAGTAAAGGAAAAACGGATGGGAACCGAGCGAACCTGCTCAAAGCCCGGAAGGTCGGGGCTGGAATCCTTTTCCCGCAGTTTAATTTGGGGATAGATGATGTTTTTCAGCGCCATCAAATGATCCTGCGCCGCCAAAACCTGAAAAAAATATCCGTCCCGGCGCAGCACCCGGTGAAATTCCTCCGGCAATGTCAGGGCAAACATACTGCACAGCATCCCGGCACTGTGATCCGCTACCGGCAGACGGGAAGCGGTGCCGCAGATCCATTGTGCGGATTTATACTTTGCCGCCGCCCACCGGACGGCCTCTTTGGAAATGTCCAGCCCCAGAAGCTCCGTTTCCAGTGCCTGCTGCAGGCGGCTTCCGTAATATCCCTCGCCGCAGCCGATATCCATAATCGGGCCGGTACAGGCTAGATCCCGGGCGTTTTCAATCATTGTGTCCACAATCGGACGGTAAAATCCGCCTTCCAGAAAACTCCGGCGGCTGACAACCTGCTCCCGGGTATCGCCGGGGTGCAGGGAATGTTTTTGCTGAACGGGCAGAAGATTCACATATCCCTGCCGTGCAATATCAAAACTGTGGCCTCTGCCACAGCGGCAGGCGTTTCCCTCCCGGCGAAGAGCTTCGCCGCAAAGGGGACAAATGAGTTCCATAAATTCATCCCTCCGCCTGTTATCATAGCGCATTATCACGGCTAAGTCAAACAAAAGAAAGGAGAAAACCCCATGAAACGGCTCATTTTGCTGATAATATGTCTTTCTTTGGCGGTAGTTCCCGTTTCGGCGGAAGAAGACACAAAATATGTGGTGCTGTCTTTTGATGACGGCCCCTCCGGACGATTTACCCAGCGGCTACTGGACGGCCTTGCCCGGCGGCAGGTAAAGGCGAATTTTCTGCTGTGCGGCTATCGGCTGGAGAATTACCCCGAGCTGGGCCAGCGGATTTTCCATGAAGGGCACGAAATCGGCTTCCACGGGTACAGCCACCACGATATGAGCGCCATGAGCACATCGCAGATTACCAAAGAACTGCAGATGACATGGCAGCTGCTGCCCAAGGGATGCAACCCGGTTTTTCTGCGTCCCCCGGGAGGAAAAACGTCCCCGGCGATCCAGAAAACGGCAAAGCAGCAAAATCTGGGGATTTTGGAATGGTCGGTGGATCCCAAGGACTGGGCGTTAAAGGATGCTGCGTCGGTGATCCGCCGGGTGACAGAGCATGTGCAGGATGGAGATATCATTCTTCTGCATGATATGTCCGACAGCTCAGTGGATGCGGCGCTTGCCATTGTGGATATTTTGCAGGCGCGGGGCTTTACCTTTGTCACAGCCAGTGAGCTTTTTAAAATCCGGGAAAAAACTGTGATTCCCGGCGAAAAATACTGCCGCATTCGGTAGAAAAGCTGCCGATCTTAACTCGTATTTCCCAAAAAAGCGCAAAAAATTCCCTCGAATTTTCGTTCGAGGGAATTTTCTTATTTCGCGTATTCCACAGCCTTGGTCTCCCGGATCACATTTACCTTGATCTGGCCGGGGTATTCCAGCTCGGACTCGATCTTCTTGGCCACATCCCGTGCCAGCAGGATCATATTATCCTCGGACACCACCTCGGGCTTGACCATGATGCGAACCTCCCGACCGGCCTGAATGGCGTATGCCTTCTCAACGCCGGGATAGGAACCGGTGAGTTCCTCCAGCTTTTGCAGGCGGCGGACATAGTTTTCCACATTCTCACGGCGTGCGCCGGGACGGGCGGCAGAAACGGCATCGGCAGCCTGCACCAGAACGGCAATGACCGTCTTGGGCTCCACATCGCCGTGGTGTGCCTCGATGGCATTGACAACCACAGGATTTTCCTTGTATCTGCGAGCCAGTTCTGCGCCCAGCTGCACATGGCTGCCCTCAACCTCATGGTCGATGGACTTTCCAAGATCATGCAGCAGGCCTGCACGCTTTGCCAGTGCCGGATCGACCCCCAGCTCGGATGCCATAAGACCTGCAATTTGGGCAACCTCCACGGAGTGGTTCAGCACATTCTGACCGTAGGATGTACGGTATTTCTGGCGGCCCAGAATCTTGATGAGCTCCGGGTTCAGATTGTTGATGCCGGTTTCGTAGCAGGCACGCTCGCCTTCCTCACGGATGGTGCGGTCCACTTCCTTGCGGGCCTTTTCCACCATTTCCTCAATGCGGGTAGGATGGATACGGCCGTCGGCAATGAGCTTCTCCAGAGCCAGTCTTGCGATTTCCCGACGGACGGGATCGAAGCTGGACACGGTGATTGCTTCGGGGGTATCGTCGATAATGAGATCCACGCCGGTGATCGTCTCCAGAGTGCGGATATTCCGACCCTCACGACCGATAATACGGCCCTTCATCTCATCGTTGGGCAGAGGCACCACGGAAACGGTGGTCTCGGCGGTATGATCGGCAGCGCAGCGCTGAATCGCGGTGGCGATGATCTCTCTTGCCTTCTCCTCAGCCTCGTCCTTCATCTGCTGCTCGATTTCCTTGATCTTCATCGCGGTATCGTGACGAACATCGTCCTCCACGCTCTGAAGCAGGAAAGCCTTTGCCTCTTCCTGCGTAAATCCGGAAATGGTCTCCAAGGTCGCTGCCTGCTGGTTTTTGATTTCCTCAGCTTCTGCCTGTGTCTGGGCAACGGCAGTCATTCTCTTGGAAAGTTCCTCTTCCTTACGCTCGTAAACATCGGACTTCTTGTCCAATGTTTCTTCCTTCTGCTGCAGACGGCGCTCCTGCTTGCTAAGCTCCGCTCTGCGCTCCTTGACTTCCTTTTCGTACTCTGTGCGAGATCTATGGATTTCGTCCTTTGCCTCCAGAAGCATTTCCTTCTTCCGGTTTTCGCCGCTGCGAATGGCTTCGTTGATCAGGCGGGTAGCTTCCGTCTCGGCGGAGCCGATCTCCCGCTCGGCTACCTTCTTACGGTATGCCACACCGACACCGAAACCGGCAGCAAGGCCAACCACGGCACAAACGACGATTAAAATAACCGCTAAATACAAATCCATAATACCTGAGCGCACCTCCTTCACTAAAAATAAGCATAAGCGAAAGGGGGGTACGCAATGGACCCCGGTGGATATTTGTAAATTAAAAAATCTGCCCGGCAGGGCAAAAAAATTCAAAACAAAACGCCACACAAGGCGCAAAACGCTTGTCCCCCGGCTTACGCCGGATCTACATGAAACGCTGCCCTGTAATGCCGGCGGGCAGCGCACACTATACCAAACTTATTTTACCTAGGAACACGGGGAATGTCAAGCACAATCACATATTTTTGCAGTCCATCCTGCCGCATATACGCACACTTTCCACAATTTTTTCTTTCTGTGCCCCTGCACTGCAAGTTGACATCCCGAAAAAGCCATGATAGAATGTGCTCATGCGAATCAGGCTGTGTGCCCCGCCTCGGGCTCCCTCCCCGTGTAAAAACAGAGGGAATTTTATATGCGGGTATGGTGGAATTGGCAGACACGTTGGATTTAGGTTCCAATGGGCGACCGTGCAGGTTCAAATCCTGTTACCCGCACCATGGCGAGTGTTCATAACGGATTTCAGGTTATGAACACTCGATTTTTATATTTTTGGGGAGGGAGCAGGCCAAAAGTCTGCTCCTTTTTATGCGGACTGGGTTAAATATTTTACTGTTACACCTTTTCGAGTGTCTGCCCTGTAGTTACCGCGGCATTGGGGCAAGTCCAGAATAACCACAAATTTATACTAGATTACCACCTGCTGTGTCCGATTTTTGCCAGTCCCTTTCTCTTCGTATTCATGGGAGGGCTGCATGAACCATTCATCGGTAACTTTTTCGGTAGCGTTATCTTCATAAAACTTTTCATACAGCCTTGCTGCCTGTTCGTTCCGGGTCACAGCCTTCTGAAGTTCCGCCTCTGCCACCTTGATTTCCCTGTAAATATCCCGGTTCGTTTTTTCTTGCAGGAGTTCTGCAAATTCTTCTTTATCGCATTTAAGAAACGATGCCAAGCGCTTAAGCTCCAGCATGACAATCTGCTTCACTGCATCTGCCCAAATATAGTGCCGGGTTTTACTGCTGCCTCTTGTATTTTTTATAATTTGAGCAGCAAAAGAAATTTCTTTTCGTAGGCCTCTCCAGTTTTACGGATATGTTTTTGAACGCCGCTGTGGTTTTTGTGTCCCTGCTTCTCCGCAATTTCTTTCAAAGTGTGTCCTTCATTCCGTAGCTTAAGAATTTCCATATCCCACGCCATTCCCGGATGGGCATCCCGATAATCCTTGTGCATACTTTCCAGAGATACCTGAGGTTGGCGAGTCCTTATGTGATACCATTAAAAGTTCTGAAACCATGTATCAACGGAATTGTTCTGTCTACCGAAATCTTTATGGTCGTTTTCAACCGCGTCACTCTGGGACGCAGTCTGAAATTTAATCTTCCGCATTTTCCGATTACTGTCATTCTGATTTCCGCGGCAGCCCTCTGCAGGGCAATTTTCAAAAAGAAGCTGTCAACAATTCTTCTGATTCTGATTGCGGGTATTCTGGGGATTATCCTGTTATAAAGTATTAAGGCTGTCAGAAAAGCTGAGCAGGCATCGGCTGACAGCCGGCCGGTGTTCTTATTAAATCCGGGCAAAGAAAATGTCATGATCTATTTACCAGTTTTTTCTGTTTACTGTACCTCAAAATCTAATAAAGTTTTGCACGGGGCGGAATTATATCCGGCCCGGGCTGTTTTTATAATCAGGCCTGTTTTCTGGCTTCTTTCTTGTTCCTGATTTTTCACGCCGCATACCGGCGCTGC
The DNA here is from genome assembly GCA_020025545.1 of Oscillospiraceae bacterium. Taxonomy (GTDB): domain Bacteria; phylum Bacillota; class Clostridia; order Oscillospirales; family Oscillospiraceae; genus Faecousia. The sequence continues at coordinate 21,153 of JAHHRX010000003.1, forward strand.
GAAAGCCGGTTCTTCCGCTCTACCTTTTGACCATTTCTTTGTTGCTTGAACGTTCTCTGAATGCTGAGCAGGATATGATATTGACTGCAGACAACAAAACGGCCGGCTTTGCAACAAGCCGCCCGTTTTGTTTCGAATCCTATCGCATCAAAATTCTTTATAGGGAGAAATTATCGAATCAAATGAATAAATCTTTGAACCAGTTCACGGTCCACCGGTGCAGAAAGGACATGGTCCGTTTTAAAGCCGCTGCCAATAATAGCACCATCAATCAACGGCCAAAGCTGTGCAGCATTCTTTTCATTGAGTCCGCTGCCGATCAGGAGAGGGATCTGCAGTCTGCTGCGAGCCTCTCCAACCAGAGAGGCATCCGGAGCAATACCTGTCGCAGTTCCGGTCAAAATCGCCGCCTCTGCACCGCTTGTCTGAATATCATGGGCTTTCTCAGCCAGGGTACGGTCTGCTGTAATGGCATGGCTGCCATGTTTGACCTGGAAATCCCCGAAAATCATAATGTTTTCAGCATTAATTGCCTTACGGTACCGCATCAGGGAAGGCGCTGCCGGACCCACATAACCACTGTTGGAAATATAAGCATTCATCAGGTTAAAGCAGCGGATAAAATCAGCTCCTGCTGCCTTTGCGATGGCCAATGCCTGCTCAGCGCCGTTCAGATGAACATTAATCCCCATGGGAATCTCAGGAAAATGGGCCTTAATATGGCTGGCAGCCACGGTCAGAACCGCAACGGTTTCAGGCCGAATATTGCTGCCGACAAAATATGGGGTGTCAAACTGATTTTCAATCTGAATTGCATCCACTCCGCCCTCTGCCAGTGCTTCCGCATCTGCCAGCGCTGCATCATAGATCTGCTTCAGATCGCCGGCATATCCGGGTGCGCCGGGCAGAGCCTTCATATGCACCATGCCGATCACGGGTTTCCGCCCATGCCACAGTTCAGAAAACATACCGCTCACTCTCCTACTATCTGAACGTAAACCTTACGGTTGCGGGGACCGTCAAACTCAAAGAAGTAAATCTCCTGAGAACTGCCGAGCATCAGCTTTCCGTTGGAAATGGGAAAAGTCTGCTGAGCATTGGTCAGAATAGACTTCAGGTGACCGGCTGCATCTGTTGCAGGATCGCAGATATGCTCAAAAGGAGTGTCGATAGGCACTAGCTTCCGGACAAATCTGTCAACATCCATCAGAGCATTGGGATCAATGCCACAGGCAATCAGAACGCCTGCTGTGGAATGGGGGGTATATACAAGGCAAATGCCTTCCTTAACACCGCTGGATTCTGTAATCTCCCGAACCTGGTCAGTAATATTGTACAGCTTGTGACCTTCGGTTCTAATCTGAATTTCCTTCATTGTCTTACACCTGCCATCCTGCTACAGGACCGGTATAAAGCAGATCAATAACATGCTTCAGGTCCACATCGTGGGGAGCATCTGGGTCCTTGAAGGACAGACGGGACAGCTCGCAGGCAAACAGATGCAGCACAACCATACTGGGCAGAACTGCGGAACACTCGCCCAGTTCGCCTATAAAGGGAGCTACATGTACAACGGTCTCGCACTCCTCGCAGGCCACATCGCCGATGACCAGTACCCGTGCACACTGATTATGGGCATACTCGACGACCTGCTGCTCGCGGTGATCGCTGATGTTGTTGCCGATTACGATAACAGCATCCGGGCTCTTAATGGCAAAGCCGTTCATATGCAGGTACTCTTCTGCGTTTGTGGTCATGCTTCTGCACTGGCTTGTCTCGATGACCTTGGCAGCGCCGATCATGCTGGCACTTCTAGCAGGGCCGCTGCCAGCAAAGGCATAGATGCGGGCCTCCAGGAACTTCTGGGCATTGGCTTTGATCTTTGGATACTCTTCGTCATATATTCTGCGGATAATGGCAGGGACCTTGGTTTCCAGCTCATCCAGCAGAGCATCACATGTCTCAGCCGTCTCAGGCTGCATAACCTTGCCCATCTGTGCTGCCAGCGCATACATGAGGGTCAATCCGCTGGTGCTGGTCTTGGTGGGAAAAGACTTGGATACGCCGGTAGCAGTGGTCACCAGAGGAATGCTGCAGCCAACACCCAGAGGGCTGTCGGCATGGTTTGTAACACCGACTGCGATACCGTGGCAGGAATTTACATATTCCAGAGATTTAAGCACATACAGGGATTTTCCGGAAGAGCTGAAGATAACGACCATAGACTCTTCATCGACCTTGGGCCTCATCAGATAGAAATCATACGCCTCAAAGCCTGCTGCATCGATGCCTGCATACTTGCGAAACGCATAGGCAGCCGCATAAGCGATAAAATAGCAATCACCGGAACCCACGATATATACGCGCTTAACGCCGGATGCCTTTTTGGCAACAGCAGCCAACTGATCCTTAAGCTCCTTCATCAGGTTCTCAATGGCATTGGCCTGCTCCAGCATTTCATTTGGAAAATAATAATCATCCCAATTGATTTTCATGCTTGTTTCTCCTTTTTGAAATAATCTTCGATTTCATCCCTGGAGGGCATTGCGCGGGCGCCGGACCGGGTAACGGAAATTCCTGCTGCCACAGTAGCATATTCCATGGACTTCTCCACGCTCATTCCGGACATTTCCGCATAGACATAGGCTGCAGCGTAGGTGTCGCCCGCGCCGGTAGCGTCTACTGCAACATGCTCAGTAGGAGGCTGGCTATAGACGACTTTCATCTGCTCATCCAGCAGACAGGAACCCTTTTTTCCACTCTTAACAATAAAGGTCTGACCGGCCCTGGGACGCAGATCCAGCGCATCCATTTCGCTCTTGCCGGTAAGGACTACATCACTCAGCCCACAAAGCTTCTGCAGGGAAGTCCTGACAGCGGGAGGTACAGCATCCGGAGGATAACGCAGGTTGGGATCAAAGTAGATTTTTGCCTTTTTCCTCCATGCCGGCAGGGCTGCAAGAATACTTTCCTCCGCAGGATGGATACCCATCATGACACCGGATACAAAAATTGCTTCCGGCTTGACCTTATCCAGATAATCCAGGTCGGCAGGCTTTAGCTGCTCATACGCGGAGCCGTTGGCCAGAACCCAGATGGTTCGCTCGCCGTCTGGCGTGACAGCGATGATCACCTGAGCGCTTGCATAGTCGGAATCAAGAAGAATGCCCTGATTATCCACATGATACTTAAGCATATCGTCCTTCAGAAAATGGCCGATTTCATCGTCACCCAAGCGGCAGATGACGGAGGTATCGGTGCCAAGGACGCCCAGACCGGCTGCTATGTTGCCGCCGGTGCCGCCGCTGTTACAAACCAGCGGTGTACCGTAGGTACCGTCGCCGCTGTTGGGATAAGCCACCAGCTGTGTCAGCATATCTGCAAAAATATCGCCGATTACAACAACTTTATGGGAAGCACACATTATCATGACTCCTTCCGGATTTGATTTTACTGTGGTGCGCGGTTGAGCTTTGCAAACATATCGCCAAACACGGCATCCCGGTAGAGGTACTTGCATATGCGCATCACATGACGGCTGGGGTCCAGCTTCCAGCAGCAGTCATCTGTCAGCCAGGGAGTAGGCTCCAGGCTGGTGGGGCACCAGGTCGGATTGATCATGTAAGCAACTGTGGAAATATCCCAGATAATTCTGGAAGGTGCCACAGCGGTGGTGGTCGTAGGAACGCCGGCATCGCCGTAGTCGTCCAGGCCCCTGCAGTAGGTCTTGTTGAACAGGCGGAGCCAGTTAATGCCCATTTTCTGATTCAGCTGGCTGGTAACGATCTCAGTCAGGTAAGTACCGACGCAGGTCTTGCCCTTCAGATTGGTTTCCAGTTCGGGAGCAGTAGTGGTCAGGTTGGATGCAACCGTCATGCAGGGAACCAGAACCAGGGGAACGCCGCTGTCCAGGATGGTACGGGAGGCCAGCAAGTCTTGACCCAGGTTAAATTCAATGGCATTAGGCCAGTCCAGAGGCTGACCAGCGAGCCAGACCACTACGATCTTCTTGATGATAGAGGGGTCCATCAGAATTGCAGATGCAATATTGGTGATTTCACCGATGGCAATAACATACAGGGGGCCTTCGCTCTCATGTGCCCGGCGGACCAGATCCCTTGCAGCATCGCTCTCAACGGGCACATCCTTTTCGGACATGTATCTACGGGAACCGCGGAAAACCTTTCCGGCGGGGTCAATCTTCAGCAGCGAGAAAAGGTGGAGAATCTCCTGATAGCTCTGCTCCAGGCCCTCCTCGATGACGGAGGTCATAGGCAGGACAGTCTCACCCATGACATTGGCCAGGAAGGTGGAGGAGAAGGGTGCTGCATAAACAGCCTCAACATCCAGCTTTTCAGGGGACATCATTGCGTAGGCAATGGCAAACTGATCGTCCACCTCGTTATATGTATCTGAGTCGATTACGACATGAACCTTCCCGGTGGGAGGTGCAAGGCGCATCTTACGTTCTTCTTCGGTTAAAATAGGAAATTTCATAATAAATACTTCCTTTCGTTTATCCGCGTGCGGCAAGCCGCACGTTTTTTCTGGCAGCCAGCCTGTTGCTGACGCGTTCTGTATTCTGAGCAAAAATCATGACAAGCAGTAGGAATGCACCCAAAACAACATCCTGGAATGTATCCGGCATACCAATTGCGATCAGGCCGATGAAGATGATATTCAGGCTGAACTGGCTGACGAAAATACCAATCGTCAGGGTGCAGGTCTGCTGGAATACCATGGCCAGCATAATACTGATCAGGGGTTTAAAAACAATTGCAACACTTCCGAGGCCTGTCTGAGCGCCGACGGAGCCGGACTGACTCAGAGTGAGGATTGCGGAAATGGCAATGAAAATTGCGCCGTAAATAAAGGATTTGAACTTAACGAGATTTGTCATGATGCCTGCGTTCCCGGCTACCACTTCGTTGCTGCCGACAGCACGCATATGGTAGCTGAACTTGGTATGATTGGCAATGAAATAGAAAATCAGGGCAGACAACACAAAAATAATCACGATATAAGGGGAAGCTCCGAGAAAAGCATGCTTGGTGTCAATCTGTACGAAACCGAACCGTCCCGCCATCATCTTTCCAACAACTTCAAAAATCATGGTCAGGCCCATTGTCAGGACGAGAGAAGGGATCCGCAGGAACCAGTTCAGCAGGCCGGTAACCGCTGCAGTAATGAAGCTTGCAGCAAATGCGCCCAAAATCATTCCAGGTAAACCGTACTTGGATGCTAACAGGCCTCCCACAACGCCGCTGACGATAACACGGGAACCGATTGTAAAATCGAAGATGCCGCAGATATTGCCGTATGCTACAGCGTAAGCAGTGATTGTTGGAATGATGGATTGTAAAAAGATCGTATACACACAGTTCCAGTTGCTGAATCTCTCAAAACTGATACACAGGAAAAAGCAGTAAATGATGACAGGCAGCAACAGCGTCTTTGCGGTATTTATCAAGAATTTTTTCATATCTGACCATACCTTTTTGATTCATTTCTCTAATACGAACATTCTGAGATTTAAAATTCCGTGCAGGCAGGGATCTGCCTGCACGGTCTTATTTGTGTTTCTAAACTTCAGGGATGCAAATTATTTGCTGTGACGGGCTACGACATCAGCCACAGAGAAGGTATCCAGCAGCTTGTAGATGTAGTCTTCGTTGATGTCCTTGTTGTAGAACTTGATCATGAGCTTTCTGATTTCTTCCTCGTTGTAAATGGTGGTGTCGCCCAGGAAGTACTTGTTGTAATCAGCAGCCTCTTCAGCGGAGGTCAGCTCCAGGTAAGGCGTGATGATAACGGAGGGGCCATCTTCCTTGATGGGAGTGCCGATAACCTTGTTGACCAGGATAACTGCAGACATCATGGGGTCGATCTGCTGCTGTCCACCGTAAGAAACATGGAAAGAACCATCCTTCAGGTAATCGCCCATGGTAGCATCGAAGTCGATACGGCCAACGGTGACCTTGCCGGCCTTGCCGTGGTCAGCCAGAGCCTTCTCAATAGTGGGCAGAGCGCCGGGGCAGTAAGTACCCAGCAGCAGGATGCCGTCCATCTCAGGATAAGCAGCGATGTAGCTTTCGATGGTCTTGGTCATATCGGTCTCAACGGTGATGCCGTAGGTGGTGTTCAGCAGATTGATACCAGCTTCCTTTACGCCCTTTGCTGCGCCTTTATCACGCAGGTCAGAGGAAGTATCTCCCTTTGCAATGTTGATGCAGCACAGGTTCTTAACGCCCATCTGAGCCATCTTCTTGACGATGTTGGAAGCGCACTGCTCGTCATCCTCGTTGCAGCTGCCTGCGAACCACTTGGAATCGTAAACCTGCTTGCGGATGTTGTCATCGCTGATGGTTCTGAACATGGTTGCCCAGTAAACACCGGCTTCGGCGCACATTGCGTCGACAGTGGGGAGCATAGAGTCAGCGGCAGGCATGAACAGGATGCCGTCGACGTTACGGCTGATCAGCTCAGAAATGTTGTTGATCAGGGTATCAGCGGTCAGGTCAGTCTTAACAGTGATCAGTTCACCGCCGGCAGCTTCAACTGCAGCCTTAACGCTCTTGTGAATGGAAATCCAGGTTGGGTCGGTGCTTGCAGTATCCCAGGGGAAACCGATCTTGAATGCAGCAGGTGCATCGCCGGAGGGCTTCTTGTCGGGATCCTTCTTGTCAGAGTTGGAGCAGCCAGCCAGCAGGCCGAATGCCATAACCGCTACCAGAAGCAGTGCCAGAAATTTTTTCATTGTTTACTCCTCCTTAAAATTTTTCACAGGGATTGTACCTGTAAAGTACAGAATCACTTAATCACAGCTGCATTCTTGCGGTCAAAGCTCAATGCAACAGCGATTACCAGAATTGCGCCCTGGACAACCTGCTGGATCAGTCCGTCGATGCCGGCAAGGGACATGCCGCTCTTCAGAACTGCCATGGCCAGACTGCCGATTACAGCGGCACGGAACCGAACGGTCCAGCCACCTGTCAGAGGCATGCCACCGAACAGGACTGCCAGAAGGACATCAAATTCCAGTGCATTGCCGGTGTTGGAAGATGCGGTGCAAGCACGGATCAGAGTAAAGAATCCGACCAATCCGCTCAGCAGGCCGCAGAGGGTAAATGCCAGCAGGCGAACACTTTCAACCTTTACCCCGGACTGTCTGGCTGCTTCCTTGGACGCACCGACTGCGCGGCAGTGCTTGCCGAATGAACAGCGTTCAAAGGTGAAATACAGGATTACCATGGTTATAACAGCGACGGTAACCTTAATCCAGTCTTTATCGAAGTAACGCATCTGAATCGGCACTCCGACAGATCCGTTGAGGAACCAGGTTGTGAGTCCTCTGACTACAAAGGACATGGCCAGGGTTCCGATAAAGGACTCGACGCGGAGTCTTGCAATTGTGAAGCCGTTCAGCAGTCCGATTGCAATACCGGAAAGAACAGCCACCGGGAGAATCAGCCACAGGCTGATCTTGGAAGCAAATGCACCCATTGCAGCAGAGAATCCGACAATGGCACCTACTGACAAGTCAAGCTCTCCGATGGAAAGCACGAATGTGTAGACCATGGAAATCATGCCGATTGTGAAGAAGTTATTGAAAATATTCATAAGGTTGCGCTTACCCAGCAGCAACCCCTCTGACAGAATTTCAAACAGCACCACAACCAGAATCAATCCGATAAAGGAAATGTTATTCATCAGCAAAGCCTGAACTTTGCGTCCGTCAGGCCGCAGTCTTCTTTTTTCTTTCATTATTTGCGCACACCTTTCAGACCATTTTTTCAATCAGTTTTGATTCCGTGAGGCCGTCTCTGCGGTAGAACTCGCCGGAAATCTTGCCGTCCTTCAGAAGGATGATTCTGTCGGACATACCGATCAGTTCCTGAAGTTCTTCCGAAATCAGGACGATGGATTTACCTTCATTTTTCAGTTGCTCAATCAGCTGATAAATTGCTGCTTTTGTACCGACGTCAATTCCTCGGGTCGGGCAGTCGAGAATCAGAATATCCGTGCCCTTGCCCAGCCACTTGGCCAATACAACTTTCTGCTTGTTTCCGCCGCTGAGGGTGTTGCAGAAAGTTGCGACGGAATCCGCCTTGACCTCCATACGCCGGGCCCAAACTTCCGCATGCTTTTTTTGCTTCTTGTTGGAAATGGGTCCGTGTTTTGTCAGGTCCTTCAGCGACGGGAGACAGATATTGTCCCGGACGCTGCAGATTGGCATCATGGATTCTGTGTCACGGTTCTTGGAGACATATCCGATGCCGTGCTTCACAGCCCAGGCGGCATCTCTTACTTTTTCGGTGCCGTCCTTGAGGACTTCACCGGCAGAAGGCCTGACCAGTCCGTAAAGCACCTTGCCGAGTTCATGCATTCCGCAGTCGCTGAGGCCTCCGATGCCGAGGATCTCGCTCTGGTGCAGCTGCACGGTTGCATTCTGCAGCATGCCGGATGTTACATTCTTTGCTTCCAGAACAACCTTGGGATTGATTTCCTCGCCCATATCTTCCCGGTAGTAGTGGCCGGAAAGCTCACGGCCGATCATCAGCTGACGGATGGTATCTGCGGAAAACTCTTCTTTTTTCAGGTTTCCGGTCAGAACGCCGTCACGGAGGATTGTCAGGGAATCGCACTTGTCCATGATCTCATCGATATCGTGAGAAATGAAAATAACAGAACCGCCCTCGTCTCGCACCTTATTCATCAGGCGGTACAGAATTTCACGGCCGGAAACGGACAATGCAGTAGTGGTTTCGTCAACCACCCAGATTTTCGGTTTTACATACAGCGCCCGGGCCAGTTCGACCAGTTTACGGTCCTCAAAGGACAGCGTGTCGATCATGGCTGCAGGGTTTATATCGGTTACGCCGATGTCTTCCAGCGCTTTCTTGGCTGCCTGGTTCATTTTCCGGACATTCAGGATGCCGTGCTGGACAAACATTGCTTCTTTACCAAAGAAAATATTGGCTGCAATAGAAATCCTGCTGATGGTGCCCTGTTCCTGCACAACCATACTGACTCCCTTGCTCATGGCATCAACGGTATCTGCGGGAGAATATTCCTGACCATTTAGGTACATAACACCGCTGTCCCATTTCTGCATACCTGCTGCAATTGACGAGAATGTGGATTTACCCGAGCCGTTCTCTCCAACCAGTCCTCTAATTTCTCCGGCGGGAATGGAAATGTCAAAATTCACAAGTGCATGAATCGGGCCGAAGCTTTTACAAATTCCCTTTGCGCAGAAAAGGCTGTTCTCATTTTGCATATTTCTTGCCTCCTGTCATTGTTCCGCTGACCTCTTCTGCCTATTATTATAGGGGAGAAAATAAGAAACACATACACCACAATCTTCATTTTTTGTTGAATTTTTGAGCATAAAAACAACCACACGCCAAAAAGTTGTGTGGTTATTTATGCATTATGACTAAATTTCAGGATTAGCCGGGAGATGCAGCGTAATTGCTGTACCTTTATTGGGCTCACTGGCAATAGACATGGCATCGTCATTTCCGAAGAAATAATACAGTCTTTTCCGGATGTTGGACAGGCCGATTTTATTGCCTCGCTCGTCCGGTGTTCTGCTTTCCCGCAGCACATTCTGCAGGCGTTCCTCGTCCATGCCAAGGCCGTTATCCATTACGCAGAGGTCAATTCCGTCCTCGGTTCTCGAAATTTTGATGGTCAGCCGGCCGGAGAGCTGGCCGGTTTCTTCATCGATTAGGCCGTGGAACAGAGCATTTTCCACCAGTGGCTGGATCATGTTCTTAGGAATCATCTGCTGCTTCAGCTCATCATCCACATCCCATACCACTTCCAAATCGCCGCCGTACATGAATTTCTCGATTGTCAGATACTGACCGATTACACCCATTTCCTCTTCGATGGTGTCGGTCACCTGAATGTCGTTCATCCGCAGGCGGTCTCGGATAATGGCCGTCAGCGCCGTATTGACCTTTACAATGTCCTCACAGCGACCCCTCCTGGCCAGATAATTTATGCTGTTGATGGTGTTGCAGATAAAATGCGGGTCGATCTGGCTGACCAGGAGGCTGAATTTTGCCTGCTGGGCCTTTTTTTCCTTTTCTGCAATCACCCGGATGCTGTGGCGAAGGTCATCGATCATCTTATTGTAGGAGGTTTCCAGCAGCCCGATCTCATCGTCCCGGTCCACATCCACATTGCTGTCCAGGTTTCCCTTGGCCGCATGGTCCATGACCTGGGACAGCCGGATAATCGGCTTCAGCATGGTCTCAATGCTTTTGGAAACCGCCACCAGCGTCAGCAGCAGACATACTGCGATTGCCGCAAGAATTGCCATTATGTAGGGGACCAGCATTTTTAATATGGTTTTGTTGGAAACAAATGAGACAACGCTCCACACATTGTTGGCTGAGTTGACCGTGCTCAGAACGCCTCCGGCGCTTCTCATACGCTCCTCCTTGTTTATGCTGTCGGGTTCGCTCAGCAGCGGCAAATATTTTTCATTTCCCACGCTGTAGAAAATGCTTCTGTCCTTGTTGCGCAACGCAAAGCAGTCTGCATTGCTGCCGCCGATCAGCGTAGAATCGTAGATAATATCATTCAATGAAAGGAATACAACAAAGGTACACCACCGGTTATTCTGGTAGAATGTACGGACATAGGCAACGGTATAGTAATTAACGGAATTTATCTGCACCTGATATACCGGGGAAACCGTCCGGTTAAACCGGTCCTTTTCGATGCCCCGGTACCAATCAGACTCCAAAAGTTCCCTGTCCTCCCCGCAGATACGGTTCAGGGAATCCAGTGATGGTACATCGCTGATTTCCATAGCTACGGCTCTGACCACGCCTTCATAGCTGGTCAAATTATTAAGGGCCAGTGTAGCAATATTTTGGGTTACACTGTCCGGATGGTCAAAATAATTCTGGATTTCCGCATTGTGGGATACGGATAACGCCAAATTTTCAATATAGCTGTCGGTCATTTTAAGCAGGTTTTCCAGCTGCTTAATGATTTCCCGGTTATTGTTTTCGGAATCCGTTATGGTAGCTTGGAGTTCTCTCGGTGCAAATACCGCCGTTGCCACGGTTGTTGCCAAAACCAGCATCAAAACACCTATCAGGGCAAAACGTGCAAACACCTGTTTTTTAAGGGATTTATGCTTCATTTTTCAGATGCCCTCTTTTCCTGTATTCAGCCGGATAAACACCGACTTTTTTATAAAATACCTGACTGAAATACTGGCTTGACTGATATCCAGTCGCCTCGCAGATCTCATAGATCTTCATATAGTCTGATTCCAGAAGTTTTTTTGCTTTTTCAATGCGGACATCCGTAATATAATTTTTCAGTGTAACCCCGGTTTCCTGCTTAAACATTGCGCAAAGATACCCCACACTTAAGTGCAATTGGTCCGCTATCTTTTTCAGCGACAGATCCGGATCCGAATAATTTTCGTTAATGAAGGCAATGGCGTCATTTACCGGTCTGGAGTATCCCATGCTGCTGTCTTTCTGCTGTAATTCCAGCAATTTGGAAAACTTAGCTTTCATCCATTTTCGGATGGATGCGGCATCCATCCACTCTCCCCAGTTTTGATCCGGGCTCAGGTCCACATCCACGTTTTCTCCCGTACCGAAGCTTTTGGTGGAATTGCAAAGAAGATAATAGAGGTCCTGAGAAACCATGCACAGCTGGCGCTGTCTCTGGTTCCGGCAGATTTCGTCATAGATCTGATCCAGGGCAGCATTGATTTCCTCCGCATCCTCATTTTTGAAGGCCTGCACCACCGGCTGAATGTCAATCGTGCTGTTTTCCTGTCTTGCTGCGATTTCCCGCTTCAGGGCAATGGGCTCTTCGGCTATATGGAAATATTTTTTACCCAGCAGAAAATCGTCATTGCGCAAAATGCTCTTGAGTTCATAAAAGGTCATGCTCTGCTCCGATGCGTAAACAGTAAAACTATAGCCGGACTCCGCTTCCAGTGCTTTCCTGGCCGAGCCTGCCATCTGATAAATCCAGGACTGCATGCTTGCCACGGAAACATTATCAGTAGATAAGCATGCCAGGGTTCTCTGCTTCGGCAGGACGCTGGCAGCCACCAGCTCCATCTGTCCATAATCCTGCCGGCGAATCACTTCTGCCATTGCGCTGCCGGAAACTTTCCGGAAATCCGACACCATTTCGCCACTGAGCATGATCGGTTCATCCTGTTCAAACAGCAGGAAAAAGTAGCTGCCGGACAGCAGCAGTTTTTCCTCCGGGCTTTCCGTTGCTTCCCTGGACCAGAAAAAAGATTCCACGCATTTATCCGTCAGCATGATCTGGTACTGATTTTTCTGGCGGACGGTTTTTGCGATTTTTTCCAGCACGTTGGTCAGGCTGGCCTGATTGATTTCACTTTTGACGAGATAATCAGTAATACCCTGCTGAATTGCAGACCGGGCATACCCGAAATCTTCAAAGGCGGTCAGCAGGATCAACTGCACATCGGGGTTCAGCTTCCGCAGACGGCCGATCAGCTCAATACCGTCCATAAACGGCATCTTCACATCCGTAAAAACAACCTGCGGGTGGTATGTTTCATATTTTATCAGTGCCTGAGAACCGTTAAATGCGGTAGCTACAATCTCAAATCCCAGATCATTCCAGTTTACCAGCGTGCTAAGGTCCTCAATGGCAAACCTTTCATCATCCACAATCATAACGGAAATTTTCTTATCCAAGAATGTACCCCTTTCCAGACTTTGGTTACTTTATACACGTTGTTATCCATTTTCGTCTTCTTTTTAGCCAAAGTATACCACAGCAAAGTTCTCTCTGTCAAATAGCGCCCCTGGTCGACATTTGATCACACCCACCATCAGGGAACAAAAAATATTTGCCTGAAACGAAAAACTGTTGAAAACGCCCTCTTTGGGTCTGGGCAATTCTCGCAGAAAATTTAGCAGCTTGTAAATATGCATATACTGACTCCGGATTTTTTATAGAGTTTGTATAGTGGACATTTTTCTTTATTGTGTTAAGATTTTATTTGCAGGGCTGTTTCAGCCCGTTAGCCACTGGTTTTTTATGTCTTTTCCGAGTGACCTTTTCTTCGGATTCCGTACTTCGACTATATTATTTTGACAGGAGATTGACATAAATGAAAATCATAAATTTCGGTTCCCTCAACATCGACAATGTACACCAGGTGGACAATTTCGTAGAACCGGGCCAGACTGTTTTCGCAAAAAACTTTCAGATTTTTCCCGGCGGCAAGGGCCTGAATCAGTCCATCGCAGCTGCCCAAGCCGGCGCAGAGGTGCTGCACGCGGGCTGCATCGGAAATGACGGACAGTTTCTCCTGGATCTGCTTCGGCAGGCCGGAGCCGACACCTCCCGGATTCAGAAAATCGATCAGCCCAACGGCCACGCTGTCATTGAGATCAATCATGCCGGTCAGAACCGGATCATCGTCTACGGCGGCACCAACCAGATGCTGACTGAAGAATATATTGATTCCGTTCTGGACCTTAGCAAGCCCGAGGATATTGTACTTCTGCAAAATGAAACCAATCTGATCGATTATATCATCCGCAAAGCCCATGAGTGGGGTCTCAAAACCGCCTTCAACCCCTCCCCCATGCCTAAAAATCTGCAGTCCCTGCCACTCGAATACATTGACTATTTCATGGTCAACGAAATTGAGGCAGCGCAGCTGGCCGGCGTGCCGGAAAGCAGCGATTTCGATTTCACTCTGCAGAAGCTAGCACAGCTTTACCCCCACGCTGCCATTATTATGACCTTGGGCAGCCACGGCGTCCTGTTTTTTCAGGGCGGTCGGAAGCTGCAGCACCCTATTTTCAAAGTTTCCGTTCAGGACACCACCGCCGCAGGTGATACCTTCAGCGGATATTTTCTGGCTGCCCTGTGCCGGGGTGCCGGACCGTCCATTGCTCTGAAGGAGGCCTCCGCAGCTTCAGCCATTGCGGTTTCCCGTATGGGCGCCGCATCTTCCATTCCTGCATATGCCGAAGTTACAGAATTTCTGTCGCAGAACTAATCTCTGCTGTTTAAGGCATACCAAAATCTGATAAAGTTTTGCCCCGGGCGAATTTTGTTCCGTCCGGGGCTGTTTTTATAATCAGGCCTGTTTCAGAGCTTCTTTCTCGGCCCCCTTTTTGCCTTAACAGCGGCAATCATAGCATCCTGCTTTTTCGCGCTCGACTTCTGTATGACCGTATATGTTTGTGTTCGCGTTTGTACTATAACCGCAATAATGGCAGCGAATAAGCAAACTGATTTTATCATAAAAGTTATAAAAATATGGTTTTAAGCAGACGATAAAAGGCGGAAGCCTTGACAATCAATCATTAGGAGTTCAAACTTCTCTGGATATGCATGTTGTCTGCCGGTAATGATTAGTGTAAATCAAATCCGTTATAAATATCAGCACCAGAAAAATGCCCCGGTACGAAAAATGCGTACCGGGGCGATTTTTTTACAGGCTGCAGGGGATATTACAGTTTGAGATTTGCCTGACAGATGGCCCTGCTCAGAATTTCGCTATGGTCAAAGGCCAAATCATCCATTGTCAGCACAATATCACCGCCCACAAGGGTCAGCGTATCCTTTTCTTTGCGGAGTGTGAACCATCGGGCATCCGCTGCATCATCACCTGCCCGGACTGTCAGTGCGGAATCCACCACAGCCCAGAATGCGGCGGAAACCACCCAGCCTCTGGGGTCACGGCCGGGTTTACTGAAAATACCTGCCAGATTCAGGGGTACTCCCTCCACGCCGGTTTCTTCCGTCAGTTCCCGGGCGGCGGTGTTTTCCACGGTCTCGCCCTCATCGGCAAAGCCCCCGGGCAGTGCCCATTTTCCAAGGAATGGATGGTTGCCCCGACGAACCAGCAGCAGGCTGTAAGCATCGCCCTCCCGGCGGAAAATAACGATATCCGCAGTGAGTGCAGGCTTGGGATAGTTTTTCTCCCGATAGCGTTCGATGGCCTGGGCTTCCGTAAAGCCCCGGCTGTCCAGAAGATTATCCATATTCTGTCACCTCTTGATCGGCGGAAAAGCGGCTGCAAACGCAGCCGCTTCTCCATGTATTGGGGATTGCATCAGGGGTTATCTCAGAAATCAACTTCGGTATCGTAGTAGCAGCACTTAAGCAGCTTCTCCATCTCCTCCTGGCTGGGCTGGCGGGGATTGGAGCCGGTACAGGCATCGCCGATAGCGTTCTTTGCGATCTCGGGCAGACGCTCCAGGAAAATGTTCTCGGGAACGAAGCCCTCCTCTGCCGGCAGGCCGTCCTTGCCGTAGTGCTTGATGCAGTGGGGGATATTCAGCTCGTCGTTCATCTTACGCAGGTGTGCGATCAGCAGGTCGATCTTCTCAGCAACCGTGCTGCCGCCCAGATGCATATAGTCGGCGATGGTGGCGTAGCGCTCAGCAGCCACGGGATCCTTGGCATTGTAAGCGATGACCTTGGGCAGGTACATGGCATTTGCAGCACCGTGGATGATGTGTGCGCCCTGATCCTCAAACACGGCACCGGTCTTGTGGGCCATGGAGTGGACGATACCCAGCAGAGCATTGGAGAAAGCCATGCCGGCGAGGCACTGGGCATTGTGCATATTGCCGCGCTTTTCCATGTCGCCGTTGTAGGAGCCCACCAGATCCCTCTGAATCATGGTAATGGCGAAAATTGCCAGCGGATCGGTAAATGCGCAGTTGGCAGTGGAGACATAAGCCTCGATGGCGTGCGTCATAGCATCCATGCCGGTGTGGGCAACCAGCTTCTTGGGCATGGTCTCCGCCAGATCGGAGTCAACGATGGCCACATCGGGAGTGATCTCAAAGTCAGCAATGGGGTACTTGATGCCCTTGTGGTAGTCGGTAATGATGGAAAATGCGGTCACTTCGGTAGCAGTGCCAGAAGTGGAAGGAATTGCGCAGAAATGTGCCTTCTTACGCAGCTTCGGCAGTCCGAAAACCTTGCACATATCCTCAAAGGTAACCTCGGGGTACTCGTACTTGATCCACATGGCCTTGGCTGCATCGATGGGAGAGCCGCCGCCCATGGCAACGATCCAGTCGGGCTGGAACTTGAGCATTGCATCCGCACCGCGCATAACTGTTTCAACGGAAGGGTCAGGCTCAATGCCATCAAAAATCTCGACCTCCATACCTGCTTCCTTCAGATAGGAAACAGCTCTGTCGAGGAAGCCGAAGCGCTTCATGGAGCCGCCGCCCACACAAATCATCGCACGCTTGCCTTCAAGGTTTTTCAGCTGCTCCAAAGTGCCCTTGCCGTGGTACAGGTCTCTGGGAAGAGTAAATCTAGCCATAATTCATATCCTCCATATTGTAACAAATTCTTGTAAATGGTTTCCGCCGGGGAGAAGAAGGTGTTTTGTTATCCTTTTATGCCATTTGTATCGATAATAAGATACTTAATCCAAAATGTCAACAGGGAAATTCATAAAAGCGGGGCTATTCAAAAATAATTTGCACTTTCTTAATTTTTAAGGCAGGAAGCGCCGAGCCTCTGCTAAATGGAAACGGCGCGAAGCCGGAATATGTCTATTCTTCTGATTTTCGGGGAGCCTCCCAATCGATCTTTTTCTCCCCTCTTGTTTTTTCCCGAAACTCCGATACAATATATTTACGATAATTTTCTCATCTGCTGAGAGAACAGAGAGGTTCTGCCATGACTGTTACCGAAGCCTTAAACCGGATCCATTCCTTTCCTCACGGAGGACTGACCCCGGGGCTGGAACGCCCCCGGGCTTTGCTGGCGCGTCTGGGAAATCCCCAGAACCGCCTTTCCTGCATCCACATTGCCGGAACCAACGGCAAAGGCAGTACCGCCGCCATGCTTGCCGCCGTTTTGCAGGCGGCAGGGTATCGGGTAGGGCTGTTCACTTCCCCCTTTATCCACCGTTTCCATGAGCGCATCCAAATAAACGGAAATACCATTTCCGATGAGGCGCTGGCGGCCCTCACGGCCCGGGTGGTTCCCCATGCAGAGGCTCTGCCCCAGCGTCCCACGGAGTTTGAGCTGGTAACCGCCATGGCTTTTTCCTATTTTGCAGAGGAAAAGTGCGATTTCGTCGTGGTGGAAGCCGGCATGGGCGGCGAACTCGATGCCACCAATGTCATTTCCGCTCCGCTGGTAAGCGTCATCACCAACATCGGCCTCGACCATACGGAATTTCTGGGGGACACTCTGGAAAAAATCGCCGCCGCCAAGGCGGGCATCATCAAGGAGGGCGGCACAGCCGTCATTTACCCTGCCGCCCCTTCGGTGGAGCAGGTATTTGAGGAGCGCTGTGCGCTTTGCCATGCCAGACTGCAAAAAGCGGATTTTGACAGCATCTGTCCGGTTTCCCATGATTTTTCCGGGCAGGTTTTCCATGCCGGCGGATATGAAAATCTGCAGATCCCCCTTCTGGGAGCGCACCAGCTGAAAAATGCCGCCATGGTGCTGAAAACAACGGAAGTTCTGCGGGAACAGGGTGTTTCCATCCCGGAAAATGCACTCCGGCAGGGGCTTCGCTCTGTTTTTTGGCCCGGGCGCTTTGAGGTTCTTTGCCAAAAGCCCCTCTTTCTGGTAGACGGCGGGCACAATCCCCAGTGCATCGGTGCGCTGGCGGAAAACATCCGGGATTATTTGGGCGGCCGCTCCCTCATCGTCCTCACCGGAGTGATGAAGGATAAGGACTACGGCTGTATGTACAGCCAGATTGCCCCCTTTGCCCGGGAATTTATCACGGTGACACCGGCTTCTCCCCGGGCGCTCCCTGCGGAGGCGTTAAAGGCGTATCTTTCCCGTTTTCAAAAGCCCGCCACCCCCTGCCAAAGTGTTCAGGACGGGGTAAAGCTGGCTCTTCAAAAAGCAGGCGCCGATTCTGTGGTGCTGGCCTACGGCTCCCTCTACATGGTAGGAGACATTCGGGATGCCGTGGCTCAGGAAATTTCCCGGTTGTGACGATGCCGATTAGGGCGGGCCGGTCAGTTCCTGCCGGATATTGAGGAGAATATTTTTCATATCCGTGTGGGCAAAATATTGAATGCCTTCCCCCATCCTCCGGCCTCAGAAAGAACGCCTTTTTCCCCCGGTTTTCAAACTTTTTCTTCTGTTTTTCCTGTTGTATCGTCTGCGGGAGATAAGCACCTGCTTTTTTTGCCGCTTTCCTTTGGATATTTTGCAAAATAGCGAAAGGAAACAAAATTTTTCGGCGATATTTGTTATAAAGAACCTATTGCTTTTCTTCTGTATATTAGATATCATAATTATTGATAATACAAGATACATGGAAGGAGTCTTTCTGATGAAAATTGCTTTTTTTGACGCAAAGTCCTATGACATTCCCGGCTTCAATAACTGCGTAAAAGACACCGATCTGGAAATTAAATATTTTGAGACCCGACTCAACGAGGATACCGTTTCTCTGGCCGCCGGCTTTGACGCCGTCTGCGTTTTCGTAAACGATGTTCTGAATAAAAAGGTGGTTGACGAGCTTTACAAACTGGGTGTAAAGGTCATCGCCCTGCGCTGCGCCGGCTTCAACAATGTGGACACCCGTGCCTGCTACGGCAAGATCCATGTGTTCCGTGTGCCCGCCTACTCCCCCTACGCTGTTGCTGAGCACGCCATGGCTCTGCTGCTGTGTGTGAACCGCAAGATCCACAAGGCCTACAACCGTACCCGGGAGTTCAACTTCAACCTTACAGGTCTTTCCGGCTTTGATCTTCACGGCAAGACCGTGGGCGTCATCGGCACCGGCAAGATCGGCCGCATCTTCGCCGACATCTGCAAGGGCTTCGGCATGGAAGTGCTGGCCTACGATAAGTTCCCCAACCCCGCCAGCGGTCTGCACTATGTGGAGCTGCCGGAGCTGTTTGCCAAGGCCGATGTAATCTCTCTTCACTGCCCTCTGACCGACGAGACCCGCTATATCATCAACGATGATTCCGTGGAGCAGATGAAGAAGGGCGTTGTCATTATCAACACCTCCCGGGGAGGCCTCATTGATACCGAATCTCTGGTAAACGGTCTGAAGGTGCAGATCATCGGTGCCGCCGGTCTGGATGTTTACGAGGAGGAGGGCGACCTCTTCTATGAGGACAACTCCGGTGAAATCGTGCAGGACGATAAGCTGGTGCGTCTGATCGGTATGCCCAATGTTATCGTTACCTCTCACCAGGCCTTCCTCACCAACGAAGCCCTCGACAACATTGCCCACACCACGGTGGACAACCTGCAGAAATTTGCCAACGACGAGCCTAACCCCGACAACGAGGTCTGCTACCACTACGACCGTAAGGATGATTGCCGGAAGTGACGCCATATGCGCTGCTTGTAACGGCTCCGGGCATTCATAAAAATTTAAAAACCACGGGGATGGAACCTTCCATCCCCGTCTTTTTTGCGCATTTCTAACAAAAAACATAAAACTTCTGCTTTTTACTTGAAATTTTACAAAAACCGTCTATAATATCCCAGAAGAATGTTGAAAGGAACGATTTGCATGAAACAGCGCAGCACGGATATGCTGGAAGGCCCTCTGTTTTTGGGCATGATTCGCTATACAGTCCCCATTATTCTCTCCAGCGTTTTGCAGCTGCTGTTTAACGCTGCGGATCTGATTGTTGTCGGCCAGTTCTGCGGCAGCATCAGCGTGGGTGCTGTAAGCGCTACCGGCGCAATTACCAACCTTATTGTGAACCTCTTTGTGGGACTGTCCGTCGGTGCAGGCGTCAGTGTGGCCCACGCCATCGGCAGCCGTCAGGACGAGGAATTGCACAGGACCATTCATACGGCCATTCCCGTGGCTTTGATCAGCGGTGTGATTCTGACTGTCATCGGCGTATACTTTTCCCCGGCTCTGCTTAAAATGATGAAAACCCCGGACAATGTTCTGGAGCTTTCCTCCGTATATATGCGGATCTATTTTGCCGGCATCACCTTTACGGTGCTGTATAACTTCTGCGCTTCCATTCTGCGTGCCGCCGGCGACACCAAAGGGCCTCTCATTTTTCTCACCGTGGCCGGTGTCATCAATGTGATCCTCAATCTGGTTTTTGTTGTATTATTCCGCATGAATGTGGCAGGCGTTGCCCTTGCAACCATTATTTCCCAAGGCATTTCCGCCGCGCTTGTACTGCGGGCGCTGATGCAGCGCACCGATGCCTGCCGGTTCCATTTCAAAAAAATGCACATTTACAAGCGGGATTTCCTGAAGCTTCTGCGCATCGGTCTCCCGGCAGGTGTGCAGGGCTGCCTGTTCTCCATTTCCAATGTCCTCATCCAGTCCTCTATCAATTCCTTTGACAGTGATATTCTGATCGCCGGCAACGGTGCCGCCAGCAATATCGAAGGCTTCGTCTATATGTCCCTGAATGCCTTCAGCCAGACCACCGTGAACTACATCGGTCAGAACACAGGCGCCCAGAAATTCCGGCGGATTCGGAAGATTTATCTGGTCAGCACGCTGTCCGTGATCGTCACCGGTCTGGTGTTGGGCTTCGGCGCCTATTTTGCCGCCCCCTATCTGCTGAAATTCTACATTTCCGATTCTCCTGAGGCCATTGCCTACGGCGTTTTGCGAATGGCTTACATCTGCATTCCTTATTTTCTCTGCGGTTTGATGGACGTGACCACCGGAGCTCTCCGGGGCCTCGGTTCCTCCTTTGTGCCCATGGTGGTGACGGTGCTGGGAGTCTGCGGACTGCGAATCGTCTGGATTGCCACGGTATTTCAGATCCCCGAATATCATACTCTGGAGTGCCTGTTTTCCTCTTACTGGATCTCCTGGGTCGTAACTTTCCTTACGGAGTTCCTCCTGTTCTATATCGCCCTGCACCGCAAGGAGCGCAAGGCCGCTCAGAACAGTCTCACCGTATAATCCACAGACAAAAACCCGGCCTGCGTGCCGGGTTTTTTCGGGTGGAGGGGGAATTTTTAAGGAAAACCCCAAGATTTTTTCCTTTCCCCCTGCAGAAAAATACAAATTTTTATCGAGGTGCTTGCCATGAACCGTGACCTGACCGTTGGAAAACCTTCCACGGTGCTGTGGAAATTTTGTCTGCCCCTTTTCGGCAGTATCATTTTTCAGCAGCTTTACAACATCGCCGACAGCTTGGTTGCCGGTAAATTTCTCGGAGAGGACGCACTGGCTGCTGTGGGCAACAGCTATGAGATCACTCTCATTTTTATTGCCTGTGCCTTCGGCACAAATATCGGCTGCTCCGTTATCGTAAGCCAGCTGTTTGGCGCACGACAGTATCGGGAGCTCAAAACCGCCGCCTACACCACCTTCCTTGCCGGCGGGGGACTGTGTGCTCTGCTGATGGTTCTGGGACTGATTTTCTGCCAGCCCCTGCTGACCCTCATCAACACACCCGCCAATGTCATGGCAGATTCCAAGCTCTATTTGGATATCTACATACTGGGTCTGCCCTTCGTGTTCTACTACAACATATCCACCGGTGTATTTTCCGCCCTGGGAGATTCCAAGACCCCCTTCCTTTTCCTTGCCGTTTCCTCCACCGCCAACATCGCCGTGGATATTCTCTTTGTGACCGTTTTCGATATGGGTGTCGCCGGTGTGGCATGGGCAACCTTCCTGTGTCAGGGCATCAGCTGCATACTGGCTCTGATGGTGGTACTTCGTCGGTTCCGCACCATCAAAACGGAGGGAAAGGTGCCTGTTTTCTCATGGCCCCTGCTGAAGCGAATCAGCGTAGTGGCGCTGCCCAGTATTTTGCAGCAGAGCTTCATTTCCGTGGGCAACATCATCATTCAGAGTGTCATCAACGGCTTCGGCTCCTCCGTAATGGCAGGCTATTCCGCCGCCATCAAGCTCAACAATCTGGTGATCTCCTCTCTGACCACCCTCGGAAACGGCATTTCCAACTACACCGCCCAGAATCTGGGCGCAGAAAAGCCCGAAAGAATCGGACAGGGCTTCCGGGCAGGCATCCAAATGGTGGCAGCCCTCTGCGTTCCCTTTGTGCTTCTCTATTTCTTTGCAGGAAAGCCTCTGGTTTCCATTTTCATGGAGGATCCCCAAGGCCCCGCCATTGCAGTGGGCATGGAATTCCTGCGAATTGTTGCCCCCTTCTACTTTATCGTAGCCGCCAAGCTGGTTTGTGACGGCATTCTGCGGGGCGCAGGACGGATGAAGGAATTTATGATTGCCACCTTTACGGATTTGATCCTTCGTGTGGTGCTGGCATGGGTGCTTTCTATCCCTCTGCAGAGCACAGGCATTTGGATGGCATGGCCCATCGGCTGGGCAGTCGCCACCGTGATGTCTTACAATTTCTACCACCGTGTGAATACGGTGAGCACCCGCTGATCACTTGTCCCGCATTTGCTTCGCCCCTGCCGGTAACCAACTGCCGCAGGCGCAGCTTTCCGCCGGAACACCCCGGGTAAAAACAAAAGAAAAACACAGGCGTACTGCTTCATGCGGTACGCCTGTGCTGCGTTTATACTATATTTTATATTGTACTATATAAAATAGTATACTGCAATTACAGTATCCTGCTTCAGGCCTTGGTGTAGATGCACACGCCCTCCTTATAGGTTTTCAGCACCTTGATTTTTCGCAGATCCTCCACCGGCACTGCCAGAGGGTCTTCAGACAGCAGCACCATATCTGCCACCTTTCCCGGTGCCAGAGAGCCCTTCCGATCCTCCTCAAAATACTGGTATGCGGCATTGACCGTAACGGCCCGCAGGGCATCCAGTGTGGAAATCCGCTCTGCCTCGTTAAGATGCACGCCCTTTTTGGTGATCCGGTTGGCAGCGCACCAGATGGTTTCCAGCATATCCGGTGCGATGACCGGAGAATCCTGATGGAAAGTGAATTTTACGCCGTTTTTGAGGGCGCTGGCGGTGGGGCTGATATTTGCGCCCCGCTCCGGACCGAAATTCCGCAGATGCACATCGCCCCAATGGTAGGTGTGCGCCACAAAGAAGGATACCATGGCTCCCAGCTTAGCCGCTCTCGCCAGCTGATCTGTGCCCATAAGCTGCCCGTGAATGATTACCGGCCGCAGATTGGCAAGATTGGGGTATTTCTTTTCCACTTTTTCAAGGCACCGCAGGAACTGCTCCGCTGCCGCATCGCCGTTACAGTGGCAGATGAGCTGGGTTTCCTGCTCTGCCGCCAAAATCATGGCATTTTCCACAGCCGCGTCGGAAAGCGTGCCGTAGCCGCAGTAATCGCTGCTGCCCTCGTAAGGCTCGCGCATCCATGCCGTGCGCCCCTGCGGGGAACCATCCAGAAAGATCTTCATGCCGCCTGCCTGAATCCGCTCCGTGTTACGGGTACCGAACAGCTTCTTTCCGGCTTCATAAACATCGGTGCTCAGAAACAGCATCAAATCCAGCTTAAGAAGCCCCTTGTCCCGGATCATCTGGAACAGCGGGAGCATGAGATCCATAACCATGCCGTCCTGCACGGTCGTAATGCCATAGGAGGCATATTTATCCTGCGCCCGCACCACGGCATCCATCAGCTCCCCAGGCTCTGCCATGGGAATTTTCTTGATGCACTGGATAAAGGCGTTTTCCTCCAGATAGCCGGTAAGCTTTCCGTCCGCCACCTGAATGCGTCCGCCCTCGGGAGCAGGCGTTTCGGGGGTAATGCCCAGTTTTTCCAATGCCATGGAGTTCATCAGCCCCATGTGGCCGGATTTATGGTGGATCACCAGCGGATTGTGCGGAGCGAAGGCATCCAGCTGAGCCAGCGTGGGATTCTTGAAATCCGGCATAAGATTATTGTCGTAATCCCGGGCAACAACCCACTGACCCGGCGCAACTCCCTCCGAAAGGATAAAGGACTCGATTCTTTCACCGATCTCCTCCGGGGTTTGCGCCTCCTCCAAAGACACCTGCAGCAGGGACATTGCCACCTGAATGAAATGGCTGTGGGCATCCACAAAGCCGGGCAGCAGCGCCCCGCCCCGAAGATTTACTTTTTCGCATTCCCCCGCCTGCTCACGCAGGTCGCTCTCCCTGCCGAGTGCAAGGATTTTGCCGTCCTCCACCAGCAGGGCCTCCTGATATAGTGGCTCCTCCATGGTAAGGATCTTTCCGCCGAAAAATAGGGTTTTCATAGATAATTTCCTCGATTTCTCAGGATGCTCAGGATATTTTATCCTGTTATTTTCAAATTATTATTTCCACTTATTGATAAGGTTTCGGATCTGCGAAGCCAGCTTTGCATTGTCCTTGTTCGTTCTGCCCCGGAACCCCCTGACCATTGCCAGC
Organism: Oscillospiraceae bacterium; assembly: GCA_020025545.1. GTDB lineage: Bacteria > Bacillota > Clostridia > Oscillospirales > Oscillospiraceae > Faecousia. The sequence continues at coordinate 45,429 of JAHHRX010000003.1, forward strand.
AGGCTCTCTGCAGCCGCCTCCAGATCCCCGTATACCGCCTCAGCCCTGCCGGAATTTCTCCGGGCAGCGGTCTTTTCCACAGGTTTTCCCTGAACATTTGCCGTGACGACACCGGCCAGCAGGTCAAATTCTCCGCCGCTGTAAGGTGCGCAGACATCATAGCCCCGATCCGTCAGCAATTTGCAGAATGCCGTGCAGGATTCATCGTCACCGTGGTTTACAAATATTTTTTTAGGCTTTTCCCGGAATGCGGAAAGCCACTCCAGCAGTCCTGCCTGATCTGCATGGCCGCTGGTGCCGTGCAAAGAGGCAATTTCGGCATTCACCGCAATCTCTTCGCCGAAGAGCCGCACGGAGGAAGCGCCGTTCTGCAGCTTTCTGCCCAGAGAATTTTCCGCCTGATAGCCCACAAACAGCACCGTATTTGCGCTGTTCCAGAGATTGTGCTTCAGATGATGCCGGATTCGGCCCGCTTCACACATACCGCTGGCAGACAGGATCACCTTCGGCCGATGGTCGAAATTGATCTGTTTGGATTCCTCCGAGCTTACGGAAAGACGAATCCCCTCGAACCAGATGGGGTTTATCCCCTGCCTGACAAGCGCCGCCGTTTCTTCGTCAAAGCAGCTGTTATCACACTGGAGGAAAATGCCTGTGGCTTCCACCGCAAGGGGGCTGTCCACATATACCGGGAAGCCATCATGCCCGTGAATCAGACCCCTCTGGCAGATTTCCCGGATGGCATAGAGCATTTCCTGTGTTCTGCCCACGGCAAAGGAGGGAATCACCACGCTGCCGCCCCGGTCAAAGGTTCTCTGCATGATCTGCGCCAGCTCCCCGACGGTGTCGCCCCGTCCTTCATGGAGCCGTCCCCCGTAGGTAGATTCGATCACCAGATACTCCGTATCCGACACGGGCTGGGGATCCTTGATGAGGGGCTGGTTTTTGTTGCCCACATCGCCGCTGAACACGATTTTTCTGGTTTCGCCCTGCTCCGTCAGCCACATTTCAATGCAGGCGCTGCCCAGCAGGTGTCCGATATCCGTAAACCGCAAAACGATCCCTTCCGCCGCCTGCACCAGCTCCCCATAGCTGCACCGGCGGAACCGGGAAATCGCCCCCAGGGCATCGTTCAGATCATACACAGGCTCCACCGCTTCCCCGCCGGCACGCTGGGCCTTTCGGCTGCGCCACTGTGCCTCGGACACCTGGATATGGGCGGAGTCCCGGAGCATGATGCTGCAAAGATCACAGGTGGCACCCGTCGCATAGATCTGCCCCCGGAAGCCGTCCTTATAGAGCTTTGGCAGCATGCCCGAGTGATCGATGTGGGCATGGGTGAGGAAAACCGCCTCGATATCTCCTGCCGCCACGGGAAGGGGGATATTCTGGAAGGTATCCGTTCCCTGCTCCATGCCACAGTCTACCAGATACTGTTTTCCGCATACCTCCAGCAATGTGCAGCTGCCGGTGACTTCGTGCGCAGCGCCGATAAATTGAATCTTCATGTAAGCACCCCCGAATACTGTTTTTCTTTCACTATACCCTGACAAGGGCGCCACGGCAACGGCTTTTGGAAAAATGAAAGGATTTTTCTTTCGCCGTCTCTGAAATTTTTCTCACGAGGTACGGGCGCATCGCTATTTTTATGGTCATTTTCTGTGTTTACGGGCGATGTGGCTATGCGCCGTGTGCATCTGTTTGTATATTGCAGACTCCCTTTTTTCCAAGAGAAAAGTTGCACAAAACAGCAATTGGAATTTTGCAACATCCTACGAAATACTTTTGTCACTCTTTACAAAAACAGCTGCCAATGATACACTAATTTCGTCAAGAGGCACATAGCCTCGGCCATATTAAGGAGGTAGAATGATGAAAAAGCTAATTGCAATTACTCTGGCTGTGCTGATGGTATTCGGCATGGCGGCATGTGCCAACAGCGGCAGCTCTGACGGCAAGACCAAGGTTTCCGTATTTTGGTACGATGCCAAGGATATTTATCTGGGCACTGTCCGGGCCGCTCTGAACAAGGAACTGGAGAAGCTGGGTTTTGAATATGACACGCAGGATGCAGCTGCCGATCAGGCTACCCAGATGGAGCAGATCAAGACCGCTATTTCCGGCGGCTCCAACATGCTCATCGTCAATGTGGTTACTTCCGGTGCCGAAGGCACTGCCAAGGATATTCTGAAGCTGGCCGGCGACATTCCCGTTATCTTCTTCAACCGTGCAATCGGCAACGACGGCAAGGACGAGGCTGTTCTGAACGAGTTTAAGAACTCCTGCTTCATCGGCACCGACGCTCCCGAGGCAGGTCACCTGCAGGGCAAGATGGTGGGCGAATATGTGGTGGCTAACTATGACACGCTGGACCTCAACAAGGACGGCAAGATCTCCTATGTGATGTTCAAGGGTCAGGAAGGCAACGCCGAGGCTATCTTCCGTACCCAGTACGGTGTTGAAGATGCCAACAAGGTTCTCAAGGAAAACGGCAAGTCCGAGCTGGTTTACTTCGATCCCGAAGCAAAGACCAACTATCAGGTTGACCAGAACGGTCAGTGGTCCGCCGACGCTGCCAAGCAGTACATGGAGACCAACCTTATCTCCTTCAACGAAGCCAACAACAACATGATCGAGCTGGTTATCTGCAACAACGACGGCATGGCCGAAGGCGCTATTGCTGCTCTGCAGGCTGCCGGCTACAACAAGAAGGATTCCGCTCACACCATCCCCGTGTTTGGTGTTGACGCTACCGACAATGCCAAGAAGCTGATCTCCGACGGTGCAATGACCGGTACCGTCAAGCAGGATGCCGAAGGCATGGCCTCCGCAATTGCTCAGACCGCCAAGAACATCTCCGAGGGCAAGACTCCCGTTGAGGCTCTGGCTGCCGTTAAGGGTGAGATCTTCTCCATTGCTAAGAGCTGCGCTTCCAAGCTGTATGTTGCTTACGCTCCCTACACCGGCAAATAATTTCTGAATCTGCACTCTGAAAGGCAGCTGTCGCCAAGGCGGCAGCTGCCTTATCTTCGTTATAAACTCTGGTAGGGAACGGTTGCAATCGTTCCTGTTCTTTCTGCATAAGGACAAATCGGTATCAACCGCTCTCCATCAGCAGTCGCCCTTCGCTATTATCAATCCGGCAAAAGGAGGAAATCACTCTATGGAGCAAGATGTTCTGCTGAGAATGGTAGACATTTCCAAGAGCTTTCCCGGTGTGAAAGCATTGGATAAAGTTTCCCTGGAAGTAAAAAAAGGCACCGTCCACGCACTCATGGGCGAAAACGGCGCCGGAAAATCCACACTGATGAAATGTCTTTTCGGCATCTATTCCAAGGACGAGGGACATATTTACCTCAACGGAAAAGAGATCAATTTCAAAAGCAGCCGGGAGGCTCTGGACAATGGCGTGGCCATGGTGCATCAGGAGCTGAATCAGGCGCTGAAGCGCAATGTTATGGACAATATCTGGCTGGGCCGCTATCCCAAAATCGGCGGCATCGCCGTGAATGAAAAGAAAATGTACGATGATACCATGGCGGTATTCAGGGAACTGGGCATCGATGTGGATCCCAAGCGGATTATGAGCACCATGCCCGTATCCCAGCGGCAGATGGTGGAAATCGCCAAAGCCGTTTCCTACAACTCCAAGGTCATCGTTTTTGATGAGCCCACCTCTTCCCTGACCGAGGAAGAAGTGGAGCACCTGTTCCAAATCATCAACATGCTGCGGGATCGGGGCGTCGGCATCATCTATATTTCCCACAAAATGGCAGAAATCAAACGGATTTCCGACTATATCACCGTCATGCGTGACGGTCAGTGGATCGCCACGGAGCCTGCCGACAAGCTGGAAATGAGCGACATTATCCGCCTCATGGTAGGCCGTGAGCTTACCAACCAGTACCCGCCCAAGACCAACAAGCCCGGCGAAGTCTATCTGGAGGTCAAGCACCTGTCGGGTACATATAACCAGCTGCAGGATGTGTCCTTCTGTGCCCGCCGGGGCGAGGTTCTGGGTCTTGCAGGTCTTGACAGCTCCGGCCGTACGGAGACTCTGGAAAGCATCTTCGGCATCCGCACCCGGAAGAGCGGAAAGATCTATCTGGACGGCAGAGAGATCCGCAATCACAGTGCCGGCGAATCCATCAAAAACGGCTTCGCCCTGCTCACCGAAGAGCGCCGTTCCACCGGTATTTTCAGCATTCTGAACATCCGGGACAACACGGTTATTTCCAGCCTGAAGCGCCACAAAAAATTCGGCGTTTATCTGAGCGAAAAGTCTCAGCGGGAGGACACCCAGCGCTATATCGACGCTATGCACACCAAAACACCTTCTCAGGAGACAAAAATCCGCAGCCTTTCCGGCGGCAACCAGCAAAAGGTCATCATTGGCCGCTGGCTGCTTACCGAGCCGGATGTTCTGTTGCTGGATGAACCTACCCGCGGCATCGATGTAGGTGCAAAATACGAAATTTACCAGCTGATTCTGGATCTGGCAAATCAGGGAAAGACCGTCATCATGGTTTCCTCCGAAATGCCGGAGCTGCTGGGTGTGTGCGACCGGATCGTTGTCATGTCCGGCGGCCGTGTGGCCGGCGAAGTGGATGCCCGGAACACCACGCAGGAAGAAATCATGACGCTGGCTGCCAAGTATGTTTGAGGAGGTAGTTTTTTATGATCAATCCCGTTAAAAATATTCAGCGCAGCGCTCAGGAGTATAAGCTTCTGGACGCCAAGGATAAAAAGCGTTACTGGATGGACGGCATCCTGAATAACGCCCTGTACATTCTGATGGCGATTTTCGTCATCTGCACCGCGATCCTGCGCCCCAGATTCCTGACACTGGATTCTCTGGGCAACCTGATCAGTCAGGTGGCCGCCTACCTGCCTCTGGCTCTGGGTATCGGCGGATGCATCGTCCTCACCGGTACCGACCTGTCCGCAGGCCGTGTCACCGGACTTACCGCAGCCATTTCCGCTGTTCTGCTGCAGGAATCCGGCCTTTCCAACAAAATGTTCAACAGCCTGCCTGCCGTAAACCCCGGCATGATTTTCCTGGCTCTGCTGGCTGTGGCTGCCATCGGCGCCCTGATCGGCATGGTAAACGGTTTCTTCGTGGCAAAGTTCAGCCTGCACCCCTTCATCGTCACGCTGGCTACCCAGCTGCTTACCACCGGCGTCATTCTGTGGTTCTTTGATCTGAACGGCAATAACGGTCAGCCTATTTCCGGACAGGACCAGATGTATAAGGATTTCGTAGGCGGCGAGCTGTTCCGCATGGGCCGCACCCCCATCCCCATGTATGTGCTGTACGCCATTTTGCTCACAGCACTCATGTGGTTCATCTGGAACAAGACCACCTTCGGCAAGAATATGTTCGCCGTGGGCTCCAATACCGAGGCAGCCCGTGTTTCCGGCGTCAATGTTTTCTGGACCATCGTTCTTGTGCACACTCTGGCCGGTGCCATGTACGGCTACGCCGGCTTCATCGACGGTGTCCGTGCAGGTTCCGTTTCCTCCGTTTCCGGCATGAATGCCGAGTGTGACGCCATCGCAGCCTGTGTCATCGGCGGCGTGTCGTTTGTCGGTGGTACCGGTAAAATCAGCGGTATCGTCCTCGGCGTTTTGATTCTGCGTATTATCTTCGTGGCACTGACCATGCTGGGTGTCAGTCCCGCCGCCCTGTACATCATCAAGGGCGCCATCATCCTCTGCGCTTGTTCTTTGGATATGCGCAAGTATCTGGTAAAGAAGTAATGGAAGAAAATCGCACCCAGGGGCAGGAAGTCCCCAAGTTCCGTGGTCTTTACCGATATGTCCACATCTCCGTGAAGGCGCTGGACGCAATCATCATTGCCTGCGTGGCAGTCATCATTCTGGTAACCCTGTTTTCCCTCCGGGATGCGGGCTACCGTGTGACCTTTGATTCCCGGGGCGGCACCGATGTGGCAGCCGAAAAATATCAGTACGGTGATCACATTCAGCTCCCCGAGCCTCCCACCCGGGAGGGCTACACCTTCGGCGGATGGTATCTGGATACCGCCTGCAATGAGCCCCTCACCGAAGCGCACACCGTTGGCGCGGAGCTGACCCTCTATGCCAAGTGGATCCCCACTTCCTGAGAAAACGCTATCGAGGACAGCCGGAGCTGTCCTCGATCTTTTTTCGCCCGCCTGCCCCGGAAAATAACGGGAAACGGGGTTGCACCGCGGGAACAGATGTTGTATAATTAAAATGTAGAAATGTGGGCTGCGGCCCAATGATTTGGAGGAATGATGATCATGTTCAATGCAATGATTGAAACTTTGAAGGCGAATCCCCGCAAAATCGTCTTTACCGAGGGTCACGATGCCCGTATTCTGGAGGCTACCTCCCGTCTGGTAGAGGGCGGTTTCCTGACCCCCATTCTGGTGGGCAATGTGGACGAGGTCAAGGCCAACGCTGCTAAGGGCGGCTTCAACATTGAGGGTGTGGAGATTCTGGACCCCGCAACCTACGCAGGCATGGACGAAATGGTGGAAAAGATGGTTGAGCTGCGCAAGGGCAAGATGTCTGCCGACGAGTGCCGCAGCGCTCTGCTGAAGGGCAACTACTTCGGCACCATGCTGGTAAAGATGGGCTACGCTGACGCTCTGCTGGGCGGCGCTACTTACTCCACCGCAGATACCGTCCGTCCCGCTCTGCAGCTGGTCAAGACCAGAAAGGGCGCACATCTGGTTTCTTCCTGCTTCATTCTGGTTCGCGGCGACGAGAAGCTGGCTATGGGCGACTGCGCCATCAACATCGACTATCAGGACACCGTGGACAAGGTCACCGGCGAAGTAACCGTTTCCGCTGCTCAGAAGCTGGCTGAGGTTGCCGTTGAGACCGCCAAGACCGCTCAGGTCTTCGGCATTGACCCCAAGGTTGCAATGCTGAGCTTCTCCACCAACGGTTCCGGCAAGGGCGGCACCGTAAAGCTGAGCCACGATGCTACCGCAATCGCCAAGGAAATGGCTCCCGAGCTGGCAATCGACGGCGAAATGCAGTTCGACGCAGCGGTTGCTCCCGAAGTTGGCCAGCTGAAGTTCCCCGGCTCCAAGGTTGCCGGCTACGCCAACACCTTCGTGTTCCCCTGCATCGAAGCCGGCAATATCGGCTACAAGATTGCACAGCGTCTGGGCGGCTATGAGGCCTACGGCCCCATCCTGCAGGGTCTGAACGCTCCCATCAATGACCTGTCCCGTGGCTGCAACGCCGACGAGGTCTACAAGATGGCAATTATCACCTGCGCAATGGTGTAATTCCTCACAAGGGCAAAACGAAAAATTTTCCCCGTTTCCTGTGTCATGCAGGGAACGGGGATTTTTTGCCCATATTCTTAAGAGCGCCGCCGTGGGTCTGACAGTGCATTTGCACGGGGGCAGGAGATGACGGAATCCTGCGCGAGGGTCATTTCCGTGTCTATACAAAAAAGCAGAGCCGGAAACCGGCTCTGCTTCTATTGGCTCGTTAGCGAATTAGCCTCTCTCAGCACGCATCTGAGCGAAGCACTCGCTGCAGTATACGGGACGGTCGGACTTGGGCTCAAAAGGAACCTTTGCCTCGCCGCCGCAGCGTGCGCAGGTAGCGGTAAAGAACTCACGGGGTGCTCTTGTGCTGTTCTTACGAGCATCACGGCAAGTCTTGCAGCGCTGGGGCTCGTTCTGGAAGCCACGCTCTGCGTAGAATTCCTGCTCACCTGCGGTGAAAACAAATTCCTTGCCGCACTCTTTACAAACTAAAGTCTTATCTTCGTACATGGTGTTACCTCTCTTCGGTTGATTCCCCGTGAAACCTGAATGTCTTATCGGTATAAACGCGGAGTCTGGTAGTAATTGTGGTTAAACCACGGGTTGATTATACCTAACAAAAGCGTGATTGTCAATCCTATATTCATAAAATTTTCACAAAATTTTTCAAATATACATAACAACTTATGCCATTTTAGGCAATTAAAGGCTGAATTGTGTCTGACCCTCATAAGGAATGTGCAAATGCTGATATGCCGATGCCGTGGCGCAGCGGCCTCTGGGGGTTCTTGTAAGGAAGCCCAGCTGCATAAGATAAGGCTCGTAAACATCCTCCAGCGTCACCGCCTCCTCGCCGATGGTAGCCGCCAGGGTTTCCAGACCCACGGGGCCGCCGCCGTAGTGGGTGATGATGGCCTGCAGCATCCGCCGGTCAACGGCATCCAGACCCAGCTTGTCCACCTCCAGCCGGGAAAGCGCCAGATCCGCCGCCTCCTTGGTGATGACACCGTCCCCCATGACCTCGGCAAAGTCCCGGACTCTGCGGAGGAACCGGTTGGCGATTCGGGGCGTGCCCCGACTCCGGGAGGCGATTTCCATGGCACCTCTGGGGTCGATCTCCATGCCGAGAATGGTGGCTGAGCGGGTGACGATCTTCGCCAGCTCCTCCGGCGTATAAAGCTCCAGCCGCAGCGACACGCCGAACCGGTCCCGAAGGGGGGCGGAAAGCTGTCCCGCACGGGTGGTGGCGCCCACCAGTGTAAATTTCGGCAGATCCAGCCGGATGGAATTGGCACTGGGGCCCTTGCCCACGATGATATCGATGGCGAAATCCTCCATGGCGGGGTAGAGAATTTCCTCCACCACCCGGTTGAGCCGGTGGATTTCGTCGATGAACAGAATATCACCGGGGTTCAGATTGGTCAGAAGCGCCGCCAGATCGCCGGGCTTTTCGATGGCAGGGCCGGAAGTGATCCGGATACCTGCCCCCATTTCATTGGCGATGACCCCCGCCAGAGTGGTTTTGCCAAGACCGGGGGGGCCATAGAGCAGGGTGTGATCCAAAGGCTCGTTTCTGCGGCGGGCAGCTTCAATATATACGGACAGATTTCCCTTGGCCTTCTCCTGACCGGTGTAGTCCGACAGGAGCTTGGGGCGCAGACCGATTTCGCCTGCATCCTGCGGCGCAAAGGTTGGGGAAATAATGGGAGCGGAAAGCTCCTCTGAAAATTCCAGACTCATAATTACCTCCTGTGAGGGATTTTTTTACTTCATCACCATCGCCCGCAAAGCGTAGCGAACCATTTCCTCGGTGGATGCGGCTGCATCCACGCCCTTGAGGGCCTGTGCGATTTCCGCCGGAGAATAGCCCAGCTCCTGAAGTGCCGCATTGGCAAGGGCGGCGGCATTGCCGGACTGCACCGGGGCCGCCACGGGACCGCCGGAAAAATCCAGAGCATCGGTACTGCCGCCGATTTTGTCTTTTAACTCCAAAATAATCCGCTGGGCGGTCTTTTTGCCGATTCCCTGAGCTGCGGTCAGCATTTTTTCGTCCCCGGTCATTACCGCAAGGGTAAAATTCTGAGGGCCGCCGGATGACAAAATGGCCATGGCGGCCTTGGGCCCTACGCCGTTGACGGTGATGAGAAGCTCATAGCACCGCTGTTCCTCCCGGCTGGAAAAGCCGATGAGATCAAAAGCATCCTCCCGAATGGATTCGCTGACATAAAGCCGTGCGTTCTGATTGAGCTTGAGCTGGGATGCGGTATATGCCGTGATCCGGCAGCCGTAGCCCACGCCGCCGCACTCCACCACGGCAAGCCCGGGCTCCAAAATCGTCACCGGGCCGGAAAGATAGTAAATCATAGTGTTCCCCCTATATTTTCTGGGCCATCCCCAGCAGAGAAGTGCTGGAACGGGCATGGCACAAAGCAATGGCGATGGCATCTGCCGCATCGTCCGGTTTCGGCATGGCCTGCAGGTGGAGCAGGCGCTTTGTCATGTCCATGACCTGATGCTTGGTGGCATTTCCGTAGCCCACTACCGCCTGCTTGACCTGCATGGGTTTATAGGATGTGACCTCCAGCCCTGCCTGACGGATGGCAAGCAGAATGACCCCACGGCTCTGGGCGACCCCGATGCCGGTGGTGACATTCTGGCCGAAAAACAGTTCCTCGATTGCCACCGTGTCCGGCTTCGCCACCTGCAAAAGCTCCTGCATATCATGATAAATGATTTCCAGCCGTGCGGAAAAATCCATTCCCGCCGGCGTGGTAATGGCGCCGCAGCGGATCAGCCGGGACTGCCCGCGCTCCGTTTCGATCATACCGAAGCCGGTAATACCGTAGCCCGGGTCGATGCCTAAGATCCGCATTATCTGCCGCCTCCTGCGATTTGCAGGTAGTAAATGGCCACTGCAAGGATCATAACCACCAGGCCGATCCGTGCCGCCCAGACCTGCCATGCAGGACGGGGCGTATATCTTTCGGCGGGCAGGGACTCGCCGCATTCTGTTTTCTGTCTGTTTTCTTCCATATCGCTCACCTCTTGCGGCCATTGTACCACATTTCCCCCGCAATTCCTATCCTTTTTTTATGACTTGCAATCAGCGGGCATATTAAGGTACAATAGAAGCGAATTTCCCGGAGGGAAGGAATTGGGAGGGAATGCCATGCTCAAAAAAATCATACCTGTCATTGCCCTGCTGCTGACAGCGGCTGTGCTGCTTTCCGGCTGCAGCGGAGGGCAGAAAAAATATCAGGCCACCTATCTGACCCTTTTCGACACCGTGACAACCATCACCGGTTATGGCAAAAGTCAGCAGGAATTTGAAGAAAAAGCGAAGGATCTTCACGATTCTCTGCTGAATTACCACCGTTTATTCGATATTTATCACGATTACGAGGGGCTTAACAATCTGAAAACCGTAAACGATGCCGCCGGCATCCGACCGGTACAGGTGGATGATGCCCTGATTGCTCTGCTGAAGGACTGCCGGGAATATTTCACCCTCACCGGCGGACGGATGAACATTGCTATGGGAAGCGTGCTGAAGCTCTGGCACGAGGCCCGCACCGCAGGGCTGAGCGATCCTGAGCACGCCGCTCTTCCCGACAGCGCCGCATTATCCGAGGCCGCAAAGCACACGGACATAAATGCTCTCATCATCGATGAAAATGCCGGAACCGTCTACCTTTCCGACCCGGAAATGTCGTTGGATGTGGGAGCGGTAGCCAAAGGCTGGGCGCTGCAAAAGGCCGTCAGGGAAGCTCCCGAGGGACTTCTCATCAGCGTCGGCGGCAATGTTTTTGCCACAGGTCCCAAGGACAGCAGCGGAAACGGCTGGGTGGTCGGTATTCGCTCTCCCGACGGCGGGGAAAAATATCTGCACACCCTGTCGGTTACCGGAGGCAGCGTTGTCACCAGCGGAGACGATCAGCGCTGCTACACAGTAGACGGAAAATCCTACCACCATATCATCGACCCGGATACCTGCTTTCCCGGCACGCTCTGGCGCTCCGTCACCGTGATCTGCCCGGACTCCGGTCTTGCGGATGCCCTCTCCACGGCGCTTTTCCTGCTGGACCGGGAGGATGGACAGGCGCTTCTCGATCAGTGCAAAGCCGAAGCCATGTGGGTTCCGGCAGAGGGCGGTCCCCTTTACAGCCCCGGATTTAAGGCGCATCTTACCAAATAACGCCCCGGGAAGACGGGATTTCCGGGAATCAGAAATTTTTCCGTTTTGGGGAAAGTTACCGAAAAATTATCCACAGTTTTTAAGAATTTGCCCTTTAAAAATTTGCTCTTCCGCCCATTTCGGGGAGTAATTTTGAAGTTCGTCTTCTCTCTGTCGCAGTCACATAACCATAAAAATAAATCTAATAACCATATACACCCCGTCACTTTCTTTCCATTTTCCGAATATCCTTCGCTTTTCTGCCGATTACTTTCATTTATTCAAGATACAAGAAAAAATTGGCGTGTTTTCCAAGCAAAAAGTACTACATTTATTCACTTTGTCAATTGACCGGCAGCCGTATTTCTGGTATTCTATAGACACGATATCCCCCATCAAATCAGGAAGGAGGCAACAATATGAACACGCTGATTTGGCTGGGTCTTCTGATCCTGTTTCTGATAACGGAAGCCTGCACCGTAGCTCTGGTTTCTCTTTGGTTTGCGGCCGGCGCACTGGTTGCCATGATCGCAAGCGCTCTGGGCGCCGCCATCTGGCTCCAGCTGGTGCTGTTCCTGGCCGTATCCGCTGCTTTGCTGGCCTGTCTGCGCCCTTTGGTAAGGAAATACTATTGTCCCAAGATCAGCGCAACCAATGTGGATTCCATTCCCGGCAGGCAATGCTATGTCATCACCGACATCAATAATCTCGCCGGCTCCGGTCAGGTAAAGCTGAGCGGCATAGAATGGTCCGCACGCAGTACATCCGGTAAGCCTATCTCCTCCGGCACCTTAGTGCAGGTGGATAAAGTGGAGGGCGTAAAGGTTTTCGTATCGGAAGTTTAATTTTCAAGAGAGCAAAAAAGAATAATTTATGGAGGTAATATTATGGTTTGGTTCTTTTTAGGCGTGGCAGTGATTCTGTTTATTGTCCTCATTGCCAACATTTCCGTTGTTCAGCAGTCCCGTGCCTATGTTATCGAGCGTCTGGGTGCCTACCGCGCCGTCTGGGGCGTAGGTATGCACTTCAAGATGCCCTTCATTGACCGCATCGCCAAGCGGGTCAGCCTGAAGGAACAGGTTCTGGACTATCCCCCTCAGCCCGTTATCACCAAGGATAACGTCACCATGCAGATCGATACCGTGGTCTATTTCCAGATCACCGACCCCAAGCTGTACGCCTACGGCGTCGAGCAGCCCATGGCCGCTATGGAAACACTGACCGCCACCACCCTGCGTAACATCATCGGCGATCTGGAGCTGGATCAGACTCTGACTTCCCGTGATGTGGTCAACACCAAAATGCGTTCCATTCTGGACGAGGCCACCGATCCCTGGGGCATCAAGGTCAACCGTGTGGAGCTGAAGAACATTCTGCCCCCCGCCGACATCCAGAGCTCCATGGAGAAGCAGATGAAGGCTGAGCGTGACCGCCGTCAGGCCATTTTGATCGCCGAAGGCGAGAAGAAGTCCGCTATCCTGATCGCCGAAGGCGAGAAGGAATCCGCAATTCTGAAGGCTTCCGCCGAGAAGGAAGCTGCCATTCTGAGGGCCGAAGCCGAACGGCAGGCCGCCATTCTGAAGGCCGACGGCGAAGCTGAGGCTATCCGCAAGGTTCAGCAGGCTCTGGCAGATTCCATTGCCATGCTGAACGAGAAGGCCCCCAACGATCAGGTCATCAAGCTCAAGGCTGTGGAGGCCATGGAGAAGGTCGCCGACGGCAAGGCCACCAAGATCATCATTCCCAGCCAGATGCAGGGCATGGTCGGTCTGGCCAACGGCATCGTAGAAGGCATCAAGGAGTAATATGGCAAAAGATAACAGATTCGTCCGGATCTACAGTCAGGACAGTTTTACAACTTCTATGCAGATCTGGGTGGATAAGGAAACCGGCGTCAACTATCTGGCGTCAGCCCTCCACGGCTCCGGCTACGGGCTGACACCGCTTCTCAACCGGGACGGAACCCCGGTCGTGAGTCCCCTGCCAATTGAAGAGGATTAAAAAATTCAGGGAGCGTACCCACGGGTACGCTCCCTTTTTTGTATTTGGAAATCATGCAGTTTTAGAAAATCCAGAAGTAGAGCAGAACCACAATGCCCAGCACGATCCGGTAGACACCGAAGGTGGAGAAGCTGTGCTTGCGGACATACTCCATCAGCGCCTTGATAATGAAGAAGCTCACAACAAAAGAAACAACACTGCCCACCAGCAAGACCATGACCTCTGTAAAGGTGATGCCCACGCCGGAAAGCAGGAACTTAAGCCCCTTAATGGCGCTGGCGCCCACCATGGTGGGGATGGCCATGAAGAAAGAGAACTCTGCGCCTGCACTTCTGCCCACACCCAGGATTATGGCACCCAGAATGGTGGAACCGGAGCGGGAGGTGCCGGGGATCAGGCTCAGGCACTGGAATGCACCGATCAGCAGAGCGGTTTTGTAGTCAATGTCGTAGACATTGGTGACTTTGGGCTTTCCGCCGGCATTGTGCCGCTCCACCAGGATAAAGGCCACACCGTAAAGAATCAGTGCCAGAGAAACCACGACCGCATTATGCAGGTGTGCGTCCATCCAGTCATCCAGAAGAATGCCTAAAACACCGGAAGGGATGATGGCGGCAATGACCCGGAACCACAGGCTCCATGTTTTCTGCTTCTGCACCGGGCTTTTTCTGGGAGAAAAGGGATTCAGCTTATGGAAAAACAGGATGATAACGGCGATAATGGCGCCCAGCTGGATCACCACATCGAACATGCTCTTAAATTCGTCGCTTGCCTGAAGCTGGATAAATTCATCCAGCAGGATGATATGTCCCGTAGAGGAAACCGGGAGCCACTCGGTGATACCCTCGACGATGCCAAAGAGGACTGCTTTTAAAATTTCTAACATGATCTTTTCCTTTCCAGTTTGATTGCTTCTAACATAATACTCTCATTCTGCACATTTTGCAAGGAGAACTTGTTCGTTCACATATCGGGGGGAAAGTCTTTACAATTTGTTCACTCAGGAGCTTCATTTTACAGTATAATAGGAGAAAGATGAAATATAACGAAAAGCGGAGGTACTATTTATGGCTACATCTGTGCTGGTCGTTGAGGACGACCGTAATATTGCTGAGCTCCTGCAAATGTATCTGGAAAAAGAAGGCTATGCCGTTACCACCGCCGCCGACGGCGGTCAGGGTCTTGCCAAATTCCGCACCATCAAGCCCGATCTGGTCCTGCTGGATGTGATGATGCCTGTCATGGACGGCTGGGCCGTATGCAAAACCATCCGTGCCGAATCCCAGACCCCCGTTATCATGCTCACGGCCAAGGGTGAAACCGACGACAAGGTGACCGGTCTGCGCACCGGCGCCGACGACTACATCACCAAGCCCTTTGAAATGAAGGAAGTGCTGGCCCGGATTGAGGCCGTGCTCCGCCGCACCGGCGGCGTTGTCACCGAAAAGAAGTCCCGCCGTCTGGTTTTCGACAAGCTCATCATCGATATGGATGCCTTTGAGCTGACGGTGGACGGCCGGAAGGTGGACACGCCCCCCAAGGAAATGGAGCTTCTTTACTATCTCGCTTCCTCTCCCAACCGGGTCTACACCCGCAACCAGCTTCTGGACGAGGTGTGGGGCTTTGACTATTTCGGCGATTCCCGCACCGTGGATGTCCATGTAAAGCGTCTGCGTGAAAAGCTGGAGGGGATCAGCGAAAGCTGGAGCCTTAAGACCGTCTGGGGCGTAGGCTATAAGTTCGAGGTTCTGAATGCATGAAAACCACATTCAGCCGGACCTTTACCACCGCATCTCTGATCCTGCTGGCAACGCTGGTGCTCATCGGCATTTCCTTTGAATTGCTGGTAAAGGACTATCTGACAGATCACGCAGTAGAGGATCTGCAGAATGACAGCAAGGTCGTCGCCCGGCTGGTACAGTCGTGCTTTGCGGATGAAACCCTGTCCCAGCGGGATTTCTACATTGCCCTTTCGGCGGCATCCAGCGTCAGCGGCTTTGATGCCGTGGTCTGCGATGCCGGCGGCAGACTGGTGCTCTGCTCCGATGCCCCCATGGGCTGTGAGCATGTGGGCATGACCATCCAGCAGGACTATCTGAGGCGGGTTTTTGAAAACGACGGCTCTACCGACACCGGCACCATCGACGGGCTGTACCCCGAGATCCGGTATGTGGTGTCCCGGCCCATTACCGATGTTGTCACCGGTGAGCGCTACGGCATTGTCGTAGTCTCCGCCCCGGTGCAGGATTCCCTGTCCATGCTGAACCGGATCTCCGAAATGTTTGTATTCGTGTCCATTCTGGTGGTGGTGATCTCGGTACTTATTATGACTTTCTTCGTCCGCCATCAGTCCGCTCCCCTGCGGGATATGGCAAAAGCCGCCAGTGCCTTTGGCCACGGTGACCTCACCGCCCGGGTTCGCACCGACGGTGACCACTCCGAAGAGGTGGAGGAGCTGGCAATCGCCTTCAACAACATGGCATCCTGCCTGCAAAAGAGCGAATATCAGCGGCAGGAATTTGTTGCCAATGTGTCCCATGAGCTGAAAACCCCCATGACCACCATCGCCGGCTATGTGGACGGTATTCTGGACGGCACCATCCCCCCGGAAAAGGAACGGCACTATCTGACGCTGGTTTCCGACGAGACGAAACGGCTGAGCCGTCTGGTGCGGAGTATGCTGGACATCTCCCGTCTACAGTCGCAGGAGGGTATCACCGACGAGCAAAAGACCCGCTTCGACATGGAGGAGCTGGCAGGTCAGGTGCTGATCTCCTTTGAGCAGAAAATCAACAGCAAACAGCTGGATGTCCGGGTTGATATGCCGGATTACCCGGTATTTACCCACGCCAATCAGGACGCCGTGACGCAGGTTGTCTACAATCTGGTGGATAACGCCGTGAAATTCTGCCCCGCGGGCGGCGCTCTGGAGCTGACCATCCGGGAAGGCGGCGGCAAAGTCTATGTTTCCGTTGCCAACGACGGCCCCACCATCCCCCCGGATGAGCTTCCTCTGGTATTTGACCGATTCCACAAAATCGACAAGAGCCGCTCCAAAAACCGGGACAGCTGGGGGCTGGGGCTTTACATCGTCAAGACCCTTGTCTGCTCCCACGGCGAGAATATTTCCGTCACCAGCCGGGACGGAAAGACCACCTTTACCTTTACCATGCCTCTGGTAAATTAAGAGGCAATCTCCCATTTTCCCATTGCGAGGTTTAGCAATATGATGAAACGCAGTCGATCTCAGGAGGTCATCGAGCAGGATCATTATCAAAACGGCTCTACCCAGCCCCCAAAAAACCGGGGCGGTACGATTGCCACGCTTTTTGTAGCGGCGATCTTTTTGGGCGGTATTATCAGCGGTATGAGCCTGCTCAATATCCACCTCTTTTCCCCATCCGATCCTGCCGATAATGCCACATCCCCCGTAGGCTTCCACGGAAATTCCGCCCCTCCGGAAAATGCGGGAAGAGAAGAAAACCCTCCCCTGCCCACATCCGAAGTGGAAATTCCCATTTACGGCGCCCCGGTGCCCGGGAGCGATACGCCCCAGTCTGAAGATCTCAGCCTGCTGGAGATCTACCAAAAAAATATCCCCTCGGTGGTTTCCGTGACAGGCACACGGGACGGCGCCTCCATAAGCAGCACCGGTCTGGTACTGTCGAAAAACGGCTATATCGTCACCAGCGCCGGCAATATTCAGCAGGCAGACAGTCTGCAGGTGCTGTTTTCCGACGGAAAACAGCTTTCCGCTGTTGCCGTGGGTACCGATTCCATGTCGGATCTGGCAGTTGTCTATGTGGATGCCAAGGATCTGGTCCCCGCCCTGCTGGGAGATTCCGCCGATATCCGGGTGGGAGATAATGTCAGCGCCATCGGGGATCATATGGGCACGGAATTCCGCTGCTCCATCACCGACGGCATCATTTCCGCCATTCACAGAGAAGACCGCAGGATTCCCCTGCTGCAAACCACCGCCATTGTAAGCTCTGTAAGCTCCGGCGGCCCCCTGCTCAACCGTCACGGGCAGGTCATCGGCATCGTCACCCCCATGCGCGACGGCGGCACGGAGGGGCTGGGCTTCGCCGTGCCCTCTGACGCCGTAAAAGATATTGCCGAGCAGATCATCCGTCAGGGCTATGTTTCCGGCCGCCCCTCTCTGGGACTGAAAGGACAGTGGGTTTCGGAATTTTATCAGCATTTCCGCCACATGCCTGCCGGATTCTGTATTTCCGAAGCGCCTGCCGGACAGAAAGGCATTATTTCCGGGGACATTCTGGTGAAAGCCGACGGCGTTCGGATCACCAAGCCCGGGGAGCTGATCACCGTGCTGAGCCGCAAGAACATCAACGATTCCATTACGCTGGTGCTGTACCGCAGTGGCAGAGAATATGAAATAACCCTGACCCTTCAGGAGGATAAGGGCTGATACTTTGAAATCGAGGCGAATAGAATGGAACCCATTTACCGTAAGTCTTATGTTGTCCGCAGCTGCGATGTGGACCGCTACGGACGGCTGAAGCCCTCTATGGTGCTGTTTTATGCTCAGGATGTTGCCGGGAGCCATTGCCGGCAGCTGGCACTGGACTCTGATACGCTGGCGGAAAAGCGACTTTTCTGGGCAATCATCCGTCACCGGGTGCAGATAACCCGTCTGCCCGGAGAAAGCGAAACCATCACCGTGGAAACCTGGCCCATGCCCACCACACGCACTGCCTATCCCCGTTCCACTGTGGCCTATGACGAGGCCGGCAACGAGCTGTTTCGGGCGATTGCCCTGTGGGTGCTGATGGATCTCGACACCCGGGACATGATCATCCCCGGCAAAAGCGGCGTTCATGTGGAAGGCCTGCTTCGGGGCAGCGAGCTGGCGGTGCCCCACTGTCTGATTCCGGCATCCTTCGGAAACCGCCGGAGCCGTCAGGTTTGCTTTACGGATCTGGACCGGAACGGCCACATGAATAACTGCCGGTACATGGACTGGATGGAGGATCTGCTTCCGGGAGATTTCCACAAGGACCATGCTGTGAAGGAATTTACCGTCTGCTATTTGCAGGAAGCCCGGGAAGGCGACACGCTGGACATGAGCTGGCAGCTTTGTGACGGCGGTGTGCTCCGAATCGAGGCGCACCGGCAGGAAAATGAGTCGGTTTCCGCCGGTCACAGCCGTGTGTTTTCCGCACAGATTCTGCTGTAATCCGGGGAGCTTTGTTGTTCTGTAAACCATTTTGTTTTTCCACAGGGCTGTGGCATTCTGTGGAGGAAATTCCACAATACCCCTGCAAAGTCATGGATTTGCAGGGGTTTTTTCTGTTCCGGCCTGTGGAAATACCTGTGGAGAATGTGGATAACTGCTGTGAAAAACCATTTCAGGCAGGCCGGTTATCCACAGCTTATGTTAACTTTGGCGGTTCCGGGAGGGATTTTTCGCCTGCCCCGCCGGGGTTTTTTCCCTTTTTCGGAAAAAGTATTCGTTTTACCCAAGCAATGTTCTCAATTTTCGGATTTTTTTGGCAGTAATATCCCTCCTGTCGGTCTTGACCCCAGCGTATTCCTATGTTATATTTGAAAAAAAGGGATCGGCATTGTGCGGATCCCCTTTTGTGTATCACTTTTTGTACTTAGGAGCGAAGTTATGAAAAGGCTGAAATTAGCGATGACCTACTGCACGATCATCGGGATCGCCTTTCTGAGCGCGCTGAATTATGAGCTGTTCGTTTTTCCCAACCGTTTTGCCCCCTCCGGACTGAACGGCATTTGCACCATGATCCAACACGTTTGGGGTATCCCCGTGAGTTATCTGAGTCTCATTATCAACATTCCTCTGGCGTTGATTGTTTATTTTCTTGTGAGCAAGCCCCTTGCTGTGCGGAGCATGGTTTATGTTGTCACTTTCTCCGCAGCCCTTATGCTGCTGGGCAAGGTGGATCTCAGCCCCTTTGCCTACGAAACAGAAAACGGCACCAGCACCATCATGGGTCCCTTTATTGCGGGCATCATCTACGGAACAGGCTACACCACCATGGTAAAGGCCAGCGCCTATTCCGGCGGAACTGACTTTATTGCCGCCGTAATCCACAAGCATCACCCGGAAAAGAGCATTTTCTCTCTGATTTTTGTGCTGAATGCTATCGTTGCCGTGGCTTCCTACTTTGTATATGATTACCAGATGGAGCCGGTAATTATGTGCATTTTTTATTCCTTCACCGCCAGCACCGTTTCCGACCGGATGATGAAAAGCGGCCGCAGCGCCGTTCGCTTTGAGATCATCACGGAGTACCCGCAGGAAATCGGGGATGCCATCATCCATCGGCTCCATCACAGCGCTACGCTGCTCCCCGGCAAGGGTATGTATCTCGGCAAGGAAACCAACATCCTGATCTGCATCGTGAACAAGACCCAGGCCACTGTGCTTTCCTCCATTTTGAAATCCTTCCCCCACACCTTTGCTGTCGTAAGTCAGGTGGGTGAGGTCATGGGTAATTTTAAGCATTTAAATATAAACGGACAACCGGAAAAAGAGCTTCTGGACCACGGCGATAACCAGTCGGTCTGACTTTTTTCCTTCCGTTTTTGGCATATCAATCCATATATCATTATTTCTAGGAGGAGATACCAATGGCTCACTACATGCAAGAACCCAGCCATACCTTCAGCGAGTACCTGCTGATTCCCGGATACACTTCTGAAGAGTGCGTCCCTGATCGGGTATGTCTGCGCACACCCCTTACCAAATACCGCAAAGGTTTGGAAGAACCGGCTATTTCTTTGAATGTGCCCATGACTTCCGCCATCATGCAGTCTGTTTCCAATGATACGCTGGCCATTGCTCTGGCGAAAGAGGGCGGACTCAGCTTTATCTACGGCTCTCAGTCCATTGAACAGCAGGCCGCCATGGTTGCCCGGGTTAAGGGTTACAAGGCGGGGTTTGTGGTATCCGCCTCCAATTTGACTCCGGAGAATACCCTGTCGGATGTGCTGGCGCTGAAGGCAGAAAACGGCTTCTCCACCGTGGCCATCACCGATGACGGCACCGCCAACGGCAAGCTTCTGGGCATTGTCACCAGCCGGGATTACCGGGTCAGCCGGATGGATTCCACCGAGCCTGTGAAAAACTTCATGACCCCCCGTGAAAAGCTCATCACCGCCCCCGCCGACACCTCCCTCAAGACCGCAAACGACATTATCTGGGATCACAAGCTCAACAGCCTGCCCATCGTTGACGAAAACGATCACCTTCTTTACTTCGTATTCCGCAAGGACTACGCCTCCCACAAGGCTAACCCACTGGAGCTTCTGGACAGTCAGAAGCGTTATCTGGTAGGCGCAGGCATCAACACCCGTGACTATGCACAGCGGATCCCCGCTCTGCTGGAGGCCGGTGCCGATGTGCTGTGCATCGACTCCTCCGAGGGCTATACCTGCTGGCAGCAGCACACCATTGCCTGGGTGCGTGAGCATTACGGCGACACCGTAAAGATCGGCGCCGGCAATGTGGTGGACCGTGACGGCTTCCTGTTTCTGGCAAGAGCCGGCGCAGACTTCGTAAAGGTCGGCATCGGCGGCGGCTCTATCTGCATCACCCGTGAGACTAAGGGCATCGGCCGGGGACAGGCTACCGCTCTGATTGAGGTCGCACAGGCCCGTGATGAATACTTCCGTGAGACCGGCATTTATGTGCCCATCTGCTCCGACGGCGGCATTGTCCACGATTATCACATGACGCTGGCACTGGCCATGGGTGCAGATTTCCTGATGCTGGGACGGTATTTTGCCCGTTTCGACGAATCCCCCACCAACAAGGTCATGGTAAACGGCGCTTACATGAAAGAATACTGGGGTGAAGGCTCCAACCGTGCCCGGAACTGGCAGCGCTACGATCTGGGCGGCGCCAGCAAGCTCTCCTTTGAGGAGGGCGTGGATTCCTATGTAACCTACGCCGGCTCCCTTCACGACAATGTGGAGGCATCTCTTTACAAGGTCAAATCCACCATGTGCAACTGCGGTGTGATCACCATTGCCGATCTGCAGCGGGATGCCAAGCTGACCCTGGTTTCCGCCACCTCTATCGTAGAGGGCGGCTACCACGATGTGACCCTGCGCTGCGCTTCCAGCGCAAAATAATCCGCGCTTCTGTGCCGCACCCCTTTGGGTGCGGCATTTTTTTGCAAAAGCAATATTTCTGCGGCAAATTTGCTTTCTCCGGGCCTGGACGAAAAATTCATAAATTGGGGGAAGACATTTTCAAAAAAATGTGTTATACTAATAAAAATTATGGGCATTTCCGTAGTTTTTAGATTTTCCATTAGGAGGGACTCCCTTTGAAATATTGGCGCGGATATCTTACGGCCGCCTTTTTGGCCTTCTTTAGCTGGGGCCTCATTACTTTTGCCAAAGCCCACGGCGCTCTTGTGGACATGATCTACCCGTATGCCACCCGAATGATTCAGGATTACCTTGCCCTTTGGGGCTCCGGTGTGGATTTCTGTCTGTGGCAGATGTTTGCCGGCCTGCTGATCGTGATTTTCGTTGCTTCCATCATTATGATGATCATTCTCCGCTGGAATTTTGTCCAGTGGGCAGGCTGGGTTTTGGCAGGTGTCACCGCTCTGGGCTTTCTGCATACCGGCGTTTACGGTCTGAACAGCTATTGCAGCCCCCTGTCTGAGGACATCCGCCTAAATGTCAGTACCGGCTATACCGTCACCGAGCTGGCGGATGCCACTGTTTATTACAGGGACAAGGCCAACGCATTGGCGGTCACCATGCCGAGAGACGAATCCGGACAGCTGAAATTCCCCAGCTTTGAGGACATGGCAAATCAGGCCGGCGACGGTTTCCGCAACCTTGTGTTTGATAAGAAATACTCCGTTTTTGCCGGTTCTACCGTTCCTGTGAAGAAGCTGGGTCTTGCGAATATGTACACCTCCATGGGCATCAGCGGATTTACCATGCCCCTCACCGGTGAGGCCGCCGTGAATCCCCATACGCCGGCGATTGCTTTGCCCTTCACCATGGGCCATGAAATGGCCCACAGAATGTGCATTGCGCCGGAGCGGGACGCAAATCTGGCCGGATTTTTGTCCTGTCAGGCCAATTCTGACCCCATTTTCCAGTATTCCGGCTATTTCATGGCCTTCCGCTACTGCTATAATGCACTGACGCAGGAAGAAACCAGCACCGCAGTCAATGCGGCAAATGAGATTTATTCCAAAATCGACCCCCTGTTCCTGCAGGATCTCAAGGAATACAATGCTTATTATTCCTCCGTTATCGAGGACGGTGCCTCCGGTTTTGCCAACGCCGTCAACGATACCTATATCAAGGCCAGCGGCGACAAAAGCGGTGTCGATTCCTACAGCGAAGTTGCCGACCTTTTGGTGAGCTGGTATCTGCAGGAAGTCTACCTCCCCGCCAACAAGGAGGAGGAAGTGGTCTTTGACCCTCTGGACAAGAATCAGGTAGATCTTTCCGACAACAAAAATGGAGCACAGTAATGGATAAAATGCTGAACACTCTGGAAGCGGGGCTTCCCAAGCTGGGACTTTCGCTGCCTCAGGAGGCAGAAAATACCCTCTGCCGCTTTGCCGATGCCGTCGTAAAGCAGAACGAGGTCATGAACCTCACCGCCATCACCCAGCCGGAAGCCGTGGCGAACCTTCACCTGCTGGACAGTCTTACGGTGCTGGCCGCCGCCGATCTGCGGGGAAAATCCCTCATTGATGTGGGCTGCGGCGCAGGATTTCCCGGTGTTCCGGTGGCGATTGCCTGTCCGGAAGCAAAGGTGACCCTGCTGGACAGTCTGGGAAAGCGGATGAAATGGCTGGAAGAGACGCTGCCCCAATTGGGCATCGAGGCTCGGTGCATCACCGCCC
This sequence comes from Oscillospiraceae bacterium, assembly GCA_020025545.1. Taxonomy (GTDB): domain Bacteria; phylum Bacillota; class Clostridia; order Oscillospirales; family Oscillospiraceae; genus Faecousia. Next base: position 68,756 of record JAHHRX010000003.1, read on the forward strand.
GGGCAGAGGAAGCCGTTGCGCAGCTGCGGGAAAGCTATGATTTCGCCGCCAGCCGTGCGGTGGCCCGGCTGAACATTCTGCTGGAACTGACAGCGCCCTATGTAAAGGTAGGCGGTGCTGTGCTGGCCCTTAAGGGTGCGGCTGCCCGGGATGAGCTTGCCGATGCGGGCAACGCCGTGAAGCAGCTGGGGCTTAAAGTGGAGGATATTTTGGATTTTACCGTGGGCGATGCCACCCACTCGGTGATCGTCCTGCGCAAAGTCGCCCACACCCCTGCCCGGTACCCCCGGCGTTTTGCAAAAATCAAGCAGGAGCCGCTGTAAATATTCCCGCAAAGATCAGATATTTCATATTTTCTGCCCTGAATTTTCCAAGGTTTTTTACAGCCCCGGAAATTCAGGGCATTTTCAGGCAGGGCCTGAGCCGTTTCGTTACGGACAGCACAGATTCCGTCCGCCGGGCGGCGTGCCCGGTAATGAAGCTTCCCAATAGTCCCCTTCAGCGCACAATATTTTAACGAATATGCAAAAATATGTTGACCTTCTTGCATTTTTCGGCTATAATACCCTAGCATGACTTACTATAGTCAGATAATATGTTTTGCTGCGGTCTACTAGACTGTCGAGCATAATTGTGATCAACAGGAGGTGTATCCACATGAAGCGTACCTATCAGCCCAGCCGCCGTCACCGTTCCAAGGTTCACGGTTTCCGTCAGAGAATGTCCACTGCCAACGGCCGCAAGGTTCTTGCTCGCCGCCGTGCTAAGGGCCGCGCGGTTCTGTCTGCCTGATTTTTCGGCAGATCCATTAAGCAGGATATCGCTCAGTGCGAAACGGGAGCAATAAGCGGGGCGAATGGGATGTTCGCCCCGCTCCCTTTTTTATGTGGTATCATCCACTGCAGGGATTCCCAAAGGGAGGAAAACATGAAATTTTCCAGCAGTCTCAAACTGAATCACATTTTCCGAAGACTTTACCGCTCCGGCGGACGGGCCAATGCCATGCTGGTGCTTTATGCCCGCCCCAATCACACCCAGCGCAATCATGTCGGCATCACCGTCGGCAAAAAGCTGGGGCACGCCGTTGTCCGCAACCGGGTCCGCAGACGGCTTCGTGAGGTATACCGCCTCAACGAAGAAGCGTTCACCCCCGGCTGGGATATTGTTGTGGTAGCAAGAAGCCGCGCCATCGGGGCATCCTTTTCGGAGCTTACCGATGCGTACCTCTCCCTTGCCGAAAAGTCCGGAATTCTGCACAGCGGCCAGTGAAAAAGTTTATGCTTGCCGCGATCCGGTTTTATCAGCGCTGTATTTCTCCCTATACTCCATCATCCTGCCGATTTACCCCCACATGCTCAGCCTACGCTTACGAAGCAATCAACAAATACGGGGCGATCAAGGGAGGCTGGCTCGCATTCAAACGGCTGATGCGTTGCAATCCCTTCAACAAAAGCAATCCTTACGACCCCGTTCCTTAAGGAGAAACGCAAATGAGCAAAATTATTACCATCCCCTTCGGCTATCTGTTGGGCTTCCTTTACCGGTTCACCAACAACTACGGTCTGGCTCTGATCCTCTTTGCCATTCTGGTCAAGATCATCCTGATGCCTATTACCGCCAAGAGCAAAAAGAGCTCCATGAAAATGTCCCGCATGTCCCCCAGACTGCAGGAAATTCAGAACAAGTACGCAAACGACAAGCAGAAGCAGTCTGAAGCCATACAGGCCCTTTATAAAGAAGAGGGCGTTTCCATGACAGGCGGCTGCCTGTGGAGTCTGATTCCTCTGCTGATCCTGATTCCCCTGTTTCAGGTTGTCCGGCAGCCTCTGGTGTATATGCTCCATGTGTCTGCGGAAGACACCGCCACGATTATTAACATCATCAAGGAAGCCGCTCCCTCTTACTTCGGCGGCAATGCCTACTACGACGAAATGATCGCCGCACGGCACATTCCCGAATTTGTCGAAGCCATTAAGGAAGCTGTGCCCACCATCAGTCAGCATGCCCTGAACGGTATCAACTTTGACTTTCTGCGGATCAATCTGGGCATTATCCCCAGCTTCAGCGGTTTTGTTTTTGACTGGGCGCACATCGGCTCTTTCCTGATTCCCATTCTTTCCGCCGGTTCTCAGGTGTTCAGCCTCTTCATGATGAACAAGGTAAACAACTCCCTGATCACCAACGAAAAGGGCCTGCAGGATAAGGATACCGCTCAGAAATCTCAGGTTGCACAGACCAACAAGGTCATGATGTGGATGATGCCCATTATGTCTTTGTGGTTCGGCTTTACCGTGCCGGTCGCCCTCAGCCTTTACTGGCTGGTGCAGGGTCTGATCACCACCGCAGCCGATGTATACCTCACCAAGAAGTACCGCAAGATCTACGATGCCGAGGATGCCGAGCGCCTGAAGAAGGCTATGGAGCTGGAAGCGATCGAAGCTGAGAAAGAGCGCCAGAGAGCTGCCCGCCGTGCCGCCAACCCCGACGGTATCACCGAAAATACCAGCAAGAAGAAGCTGCAGAAGCAGATGCAGCATGCAGAAGAGGCTGCCAAGGCCGCTGCTGCCAGAGAGTATGCCGCAAAGAAGGGTATTCCCGAGGATTCGGAAGACAGCAAGCCAGATGCTATGTCCGGAATCCCCAGCCGTCCCTACTGCAAGGGCCGCAATTATGACCCCAATCGTTACGGTCGGCATACTACGGAGGAATAATCCATGGAAAAAACCATCGTTACTACCGGCAAAACCATTGATATTGCCATCGAAAATGCACTTACCCAGCTGGGTCTGGATCGGGACAGCGTTTCCGTTCAGGTTCTCTGTCAGGCAAAGTCCGGTTTTCTGGGCTTCGGCGCACAGGATGCCAAGGTTCAGGTGACCTACGAGGCTCCCGATCTCGTTCCCGAGGCTCCCAAGGTTGCCCTGTCCTCCGCATCCCGTTCCAAGCCCAGAAAGCCCGCAAAGCAGGAAGCGCCCAAGGCGGAGCCGAAGATGCCCGAGGCTCCCAAGGCACCCAAGGCTGAAAAGCCTGCACGCCCTGCCCGTCAGCCCAAGGCCGAGGCACCCAAAACCGAGGCTCCTAAGGCTGCGGCTCCTAAGGTTGAGGCTCCCAAGGCAGAGCCCAAGGTGTTTGCTCCCGCTGAACCCGGCTCCGTGGAAGAGAAGATTGAAACCTTCCTGAAGGGTCTGCTGGAGCATATGGGCTCCGACGCCGTTCCCCATGCCACCAAGGGTGAGGACAATACTTACAGTGTGGAGCTGGTGGGCAAGGATCTGGGCTACCTGATCGGCCGCCGGGGTGACACGCTGGATGCTTTGCAGCATCTTGCCAACTACACCATCAACCGCAGCCTTGACGAGCACATCCGCATCAATGTGGATGCCGAAAGCTACCGTGCAAAGCGGGACGAAAGCCTGCGCCGCTATGCCTGCAAGAAGGCACAGCAGGTTCTGAAAGTCCGCCGCCGCACCATGCTGGAGCCCATGAACGCTTACGAGCGTCATGTGATCCACTCTGCGCTGCAGGATATGGAGAATATCTCCACCCATTCCACCGGCACCGAGCCCAACCGCCGTGTTGTCATTGAATATGTGAGATAACCTATATCTCCGCCGGGACATCTTTTTAAGATGTCCCGGTTTTTTTTGACCTGTTTTTTTGCCGCGCTCCGGAAACAATGATGCGCTATGGAGGCCATCTGCTTTTCACGCCCGGAAAATATAAAATATCCCCCGGCGGAAAACCGCCGGGGGATTGCATTATGCGCTTTTCAGATCTCTTACAGCTGGGGGCCTGCTGCCACCAGAGCCTTGCCGGCGTCGTTGCCGGTGTACTTCACGAAGTTCTTTACGAACCGTGCTGCCAGATCCTGTGCCTTCTCGTCCCAGACCTTGGGATCGGCATAGGTGTCCCGAGGATCCAAAATGCCGGTGTCCACGCCGGGCAGAGCGGTGGGAACTGCCAGATTGAAGTAAGGAATGGTCTTGGTCTCAGCCTTCAGGATGGAACCGTCCAGAATGGCATCGATGATGCCCCGGGTATCCTTAATGGAGATACGCTTGCCGGTGCCGTTCCAGCCGGTATTGACCAGATATGCCTTTGCGCCGGACTTCTCCATCTTCTTGACCAGCTCTTCTGCATACTTGGTGGGATGCAGCTCCAGGAAAGCCTGACCGAAGCAGGCGGAGAAGGTGGGGGTGGGCTCGGTGATGCCGCGCTCGGTACCGGCCAGCTTGGAAGTAAAGCCGGACAGGAAGTAGTACTGCGCCTGCTCAGGCGTCAGCACGGAAACGGGAGGCAGAACGCCGAATGCATCCGCAGACAGGAAAATTACATTTTCTGCTGCGGGAGCGGCAGAAACGGGGCGAACGATCTTCTCGATATGGTCAATGGGGTAGGAAACACGGGTGTTTTCGGTGACGGACTTGTCAGCGAAGTCGCACTTGCCCTCAGCATCCACGGTCACATTCTCCAGCAGGGCGTTACGGCGGATAGCGTTGTAGATATCGGGCTCGGATTCCTTATCCAGATTGATGACCTTTGCGTAGCAGCCGCCCTCAAAGTTAAAGACGCCGTTATCGTCCCAGCCGTGCTCGTCGTCGCCGATCAGCAGACGCTTGGGGTCGGTGGACAGGGTGGTCTTGCCGGTGCCGGACAGGCCGAAGAACAGAGCGGTGTGCTCACCGTTCATATCGGTGTTGGCAGAGCAGTGCATGGCAGCCATACCCTTCAGGGGCAGAAAGTAGTTCATCATGGAGAACATACCCTTCTTCATCTCGCCGCCGTACCAGGTATTGAGAACTACCTGCTCACGGTCGGTCAGGTTGAAGATGACAGCGGTCTCGGAGTTGAGCCCCAGCTCCTTGAAGTTCTCCACCTTGCCCTTGGAGGCAATGAAAGAAGTAAAGTCGGGCTTGAAGTTTGCCAGCTCCTCAGCGGAAGGCTGGATAAACATATTCTTGACAAAGTGAGCCTGCCATGCCACTTCCATGATGAAGCGGACGGACATACGGGTATCGTGGTTCGCACCGCAGAACACATCCATCACATAAAGCTTCTTGCCGGACAGCTCTTCCACAGCCAGCTTTTTGCAGGTGTCCCACGCTTCCCGGGAAGCGGGCTTATTATCATTTTTAAACTCATCGGAGGTCCACCACACGGTATCCCTGGAGACATTGTCCATAACAATGAACTTGTCTTTCGGCGAACGGCCGGTATAAATGCCGGTCATAACATTGACAGCGCCCAGCTCAGTCAGCTGGCCCTTGTCGTAGCCCTCCAGAGACGGATCCATTTCAGCGGCAAACAATTCCTCATAGGAGGGATTGTAGATCACTTCGACAGCATCGTGGATGCCATACTGGCTCAGATCGATTTTTGCCATAATGCGTTACCTCTTTCATAAAAAGATTTTATAGGGAATCGATTTTTCACACATAAGCGTTATCTGGAAATCGTTTCCTGAACTTTGCAATGCTATCATACATCAAAAAATATTAAAAATCAATTCCCCCAGTTGTAAATTTTGCGTGACGAAACACGAAATTCGGGGTAGTTTTTTGGTTATTTTATATTTACTTATTGTTTTTGGTGTGGTACAATTTATTCGGTGGGAATTGGGATTTTAGAAAGCGGCTTCCCTATCAGCCGGATTTCTTCCACGATTCCCTTTTCTGATTCACGACCGACAGATGTTTTCCCTTTTCCCGTCGGCCTCAATATTCAGCATCGGGAACGAAGCGGAATATTTCCCCGGTGCCATGAAAATTTCATCCTACGGAGGTTATACAACAATGGCAAGAAAAGTTCAATTTGTCGAAACTGTTCTGCGTGACGCCAACCAATCGCTGATTGCCACTCGTCTGCCCTACGACAAGTTTGAGCCCATGCTCGAAACCATCGACAAGGCCGGCTACTATGCGGCAGAATGCTGGGGCGGCGCCACCTTTGATGTCTGCCTGCGCTACCTGCATGAAGATCCTTGGGAGCGTCTGCGGAAGATCCGTGAAAAGATGCCCAACACCAAGCTCCAGATGCTCCTGCGCGGTCAGAATGTTCTGGGCTACTCCCACTACCCCGACGACTTTGTAAAGCTCTTCGTTGCAAAGGCTGTGGAAAACGGCATCGATGTGATCCGTATTTTCGACGCTCTGAACGATGTCAATAACCTGAAGGTGGCCATGGAGGCTACCGTCAAGGCCGGTGCTATCGCTTCCGGCACCATTTCCTACACCACTTCTCCCGTCCATACCCACGCCAACTATGTGAAGATGGTAAAGGAGCTGAAGGAAATGGGCGCTTCCACCATCTGCATCAAGGATATGGCCGGCATCATGGGCCCCAAGGAAGCCTATGATCTGGTTTCCGCTATCAAGGATGCCGTGGATCTGCCCATCGATCTGCACACCCACTGCACCACGGGTCTTGCATTCATGACCTACCTCAAGGCCGTGGAAGCAGGCGTCGATATCATCGACACCGCAATTTCTCCCTTCTCCGGCGGCACCTCCCAGCCCGCTACCGAAACCATGGCTTACGCTCTGCGTCAGCTGGGCTACGAGGTTGCGCTGGATGACAAGTGCACCAAGAAGATGGCAGACTACTTCAAGGGCGTTCGTGACGATTTCATTAAGGACGGCACCATGATGCCCAAGTCCATGGCTACCGATACCCAGTGCCTGACCTATCAGGTGCCCGGCGGTATGCTTTCCAACCTCCTGAGCCAGCTGAAGCAGATGAATGCCCTCGACCGGTTCGACGAGGCCCTGATGGAGACCCCCAAGGTTCGTAAGGACATGGGCTATCCTCCCCTGGTAACCCCCACCTCTCAGATGGTCGGCGTGCAGGCAGTCCGGAATGTGCTGGACGGTCAGCGCTACAAGACCGTTTCCAAGGAAATCAAGGCTTACTGCCGCGGGGAATACGGTCACACGCCCGCGCCTATCGATCCGGAGATCCGCAAGCAGATTCTGGGCGACGAGCAGCCCCTCACCGGCCGCTATGCCGACACGCTGGCCCCCATTGTGGAGCCCACCCGGAAGAAGCTGGAAGGCATAGCAAGATCCGATGAAGATGTGCTGAGCTACATCGCATTCCCCAACCTCGCCGAGAAGTTCTTCGACGAGCGCAGGGAAAAAGAAGAAAATGTAGCCACCTACACCATCACCGAAGCCTAAGGAGGAACCAAAATGCTGATGTTAGCCAATGCGCTGGGCGAAAGCCAGCTGGATATCGGCACCGCCGGCATTCTTGCATTACTGGGCTATGCAGTTGTTTTCTTCGGTCTGATCCTTCTGATGATCGTGGTTATGATCGTCGGTAAGATCTTTGCATCCAAGGCAAAGAAAACCGCCGAAACCGCTGCCGCCGCTGCACCTGCCGCCGTTCCCGTTGCCGAGGCTCCCAAGCCTGTGGCTCCCGGCTCCGCCGGCGAGCTGAAGCTCCATGATGTGGAGCCCAAAACCGCTGCCATGCTCATGGCCATCGTGGCCGAGAAACTGGGTAAGCCCCTGAATGAGCTGCGCTTCATTTCCATCAAGGAGGTCAAATAATTATGAAATATAAAGTGACCCTGAACGGCCGCACCTACGAGGTTGAGGTCGAGGCCGGAAAGGCCATGCTGCTGGACGAGTATGAGGCCATTGCCCCCGCCGCTCCCGCCGAAGCGCCTGCCGCTGCTCCTGCTCCCGCTGCCGCTGCCGCAGCCGCCCCTGCCGCACCCGTTATCACCGGTGCAGGGGAAAGCGTTACCGCTCCCATGCCCGGCAACATTCTGAAGGTCAATGTTAAGACCGGCGATGCCGTCAAGGCCGGTGCCGTTCTGTGCGTACTGGAAGCAATGAAGATGGAGAACGAAATCATGGCCCCCAAGGACGGAACCGTTACTCAGGTTCTGGTGTCCAAGGGCTCTGCTGTCGATACCGGCGCACCTCTGGTCGTCCTCGCTTAAGGAGGGCTTTCCATGATTAATGTTGGTGATATTTTGCTGAAGCTGTGGAATGAAAGCGGTTTTTCCGCTGTTTCCTCCGGCTTCCTGAACGGCGGCTGGCAGAATCTTGTGATGATTGCCGTTGCCTGCGTTCTGCTGTATCTTGGCATTGTCAAGAAATTTGAGCCTCTGCTGCTGGTGGGCATCGCCTTCGGCTGTCTGCTGACGAACCTCCCCAACGGTAATCTCTACCACAGCGAGCTGTGGACTGCCTTTATGAACGGCGAAATCGGCTACGGCACCATCCTGCACGACGGCGGCCTGCTGGATATCTTCTATATCGGCGTAAAAGCCGGCATCTATCCCTGTCTGATTTTCATGGGCGTAGGCGCTATGACCGACTTCGGCCCCCTGCTTTCCAACCCCAAGAGCCTGCTGCTGGGCGCTGCCGCACAGCTGGGCGTGTTCGCTGCTTTCTTCGGCGCAACTCTGCTGGGCTTTACCGGTGCAGAATCCGCATCCATCGGCATCATCGGCGGTGCAGACGGCCCCACGGCCATTCTGCTGACCACCAAGCTGGCTCCCCGTCTGCTGGGCGCCATTGCCATTGCGGCTTACTCCTACATGGCTCTCATTCCCATGATCCAGCCTCCCTTCATGCGGATGCTCACAACGCCCAAGGAGCGCCAGATCAAGATGGTGCAGAGCCGCACCGTTTCCAAGAGCGAGAAGATCATCTTCCCCATTGTGGTCACCATTTTCGTCATCATGCTGCTGCCTGACACCGCTCCTCTGATCGGCTGTCTGATGCTGGGCAACCTGCTGAAGGAATGTGCCGTTACCGACCGCCTCAGCGACACTGTCCAGAACGCCATGATGAATATTGTCACGATTCTGCTGTCCACCGCTGTGGGCGCAACCATGGTCGGCTCCAGCTTCCTGACCGTTGAGACCCTCAGCATTGTGGTGCTCGGCGTCTGTGCCTTTATTCTGTCCACTGTGGGCGGCCTGCTGGGCGGTAAGGTCATGTGCATTCTGACCCGCGGCAAGGTCAACCCCCTGATCGGCTCCGCAGGCGTTTCCGCCGTGCCCATGGCTGCCCGTGTGTCCAATCTGGAAGGTCAGAAGGCCAATCCCTCCAACTTCCTGCTGATGCACGCTATGGGCCCCAATGTGGCCGGTGTGATCGGCTCCGCCATTGCCGCAGGCTTCCTGCTGAAGGTCTTCGGCGGCTGATCGGCGGAAAATTGTCTTAGCAATCCTGTTTTCCGGCAACTGTACACCTTTGCTGCTTCGTTATCCCAAAGCGCACCGCTTTTTGCGGTGCGCTTTTTTTCAGCGCTTCGTTACCGAGCTTCTTAATATTCCCCCGGAGGGCAGAGCCTGAGCCGGTTCGTTATCAGCAGCGATATCGCTTTCTGGTTTTGCCGGGAAAGAGAAGGAAAGGATGCGATTTAAGGGGGCTTTTTACAAAGACGCCCTCTTAAAAATCCCCTCTCCCCTTTTCTGCGGCGGAAAAACTGCCGCCGTTTGCCCCCTTTTGTGCAACTTTTTTCGACCCTCTCCCAATTTTTGTTTTTTCGGCAAAATGGAAACTTTCCTTCCCGATGTAACCGGAAAAAAACCTTGAATTCAACACGGAAATGTGATAAAATCTAGGGTGAGATACTATGCGCTTTTCCCGTCCCTGCTGCGACGGAAAAGTCCAAAATTCAGCCTACGAAAGGAGCATCAGACATGTTTTCATCCGCCTATGTCTGGGCTAAAATTCTGATTTATCTGGAGGAGCGGCTTACTCCCATCACCGTCCGCACATGGTTCGATGATGCCGAGGTGGTTGAGCTTACCGAAGATCAGCTCATTATCTACTCTCCCTCCGATTTTCGCCGGGAGATCATCCGCCGCCGGTGCACTGACTATGTTCAGGATGCCCTCAAGGAGATTTTCGATTCCGATGCAAAATTCATCGTTTTCGGCGACGACGAGCTGAACGCCCTCAAGAGCAAAGGCAAGGCCAACACCACCATGGATTTTAACCCCCAGTTCTCCTTTGATAATTTTGTGGTGGGCCCCTCCAACCGGTTTGCCCACGGCGCCGCAATCGCCGTCAGCAATCATCCCGGCGATGTATATAACCCCCTCTTTATCTACGGCCCTCCCGGCGTGGGCAAAACCCATTTGCTCTATGCCATCGCCAACGGCATCCGCAAGCAGAAGCCCGATGCCAATATCGTCTACATCAAGGGCGACCAGTTCACCAATGAGCTGATTGCCGCCATCCAGAACGGCAAAAATATTGAATTCCGCAGCAAGTATCGGGAAGCCGACCTGTTCCTGATCGATGATGTGCAGTTTATTGCCGGCAAGGAATCTACTCAGGAGGAATTCTTCCATACCTTTAATAAGCTCTACGAGGAGCATAAGCAGATCGTTATGACCTCCGACCGGAAGCCCAGCGATATGCTGACTTTGGAAGACCGGCTCAAGACCCGTTTTGAATGGGGTCTTTTGGCGGATATTCAGCCCCCGGACTACGAAACCAGAATGGCGATCCTCAAAAACAAGGCCATGAGTCTGGGCCTCAATCTGAGCGACGATGTGTGCAACTACATTGCCATCAATGTAACCAACAATGTCCGTGCCATTGAGGGTACGGTGAAGAAGATCCTTGCCTACCGGGATCTCAACGGTATGCCTCTGGATCTCAATAATATTTCCCGGGCCGTGGACGATATGTTCAAATCCGAGGGCAACGCCCTGCCCACTCCCAGCCTGATTATCAGTCAGGTCTGCAAATTCTACAGCCAGGATGAAGCCGTGCTTCGCGGCACCCTTAAGAGCAAGGGCGTGGCCGAAGCCAGACAGGTGGCCATGTACCTCATCCGCAAGCTCACCAATCTGAGCCTGCCGGACATCGGCAGGGAGTTCGCCCGTGACCATTCCACCGTCCTTTATGCCATCCGGAAGGTTGAGCTGGCACTCAAGAAGGGTGACGAAACCCTGCAGAATAACATCCGGGATATTACCGCAAACATTAACTCCTGTCTTTAATTTTTTTATCCCGAAATTTATCCACAAGGCCTGTGTAATGTGGAAAAATAAGCTGTGGATAAACCGGAAGAAAAAATCCCTCCACACAGCCTGTGGAAAAGTTCTTATTCCCACACATGTGCCTGTGGATAAAAAGTCGTTGCGGCTCTAAAGCAAACATCGGTTTTCCACATAAATTTCCCCTAATACTGTTATTACTGCCTTATATACTAAAAAATATATATACTCTTATATTTTTACAAGAAAGGACGATCCTAAATGCGCTTTACCTGTGAAAAAAGTATGCTGGTTCAGGGCCTTAATATTGCAGGCCGTACCGTCGCTCCCAAGAGCAGTCTGGCGGTCATCGAAGGCATTCTCTGCCGGGCCGCAGGCTCCGGCCTCAGCCTTACCGGCTATAATATGGAAACAGCCATTACCTACCTCATCGATGCGGAAGTTTCCGACATCGGCGAGTGCATCCTTCCGGCCAAGCTCTTCGGCGATATCATCCGCCGCCTGCCGGAAGGCCCCGTTACCGTTGTGGTGGATGACAATTTCAAGGTCTCCATCCGTGCCGGCTACGCTTCCTTTACCATTTCTGCAGAATCTGCCGACGACTATCCGGATCTTCCCGATGTGGGCGACGGCCGGAGTGTCCATATTCCCCAGAACGCACTGAAGGAGCTGATCGGCGGAACCATTTTTGCCGTTTCCGAAAATCAGAGCCGCCCGGTTCATACCGGCGTTAAGTTCGAGGTAGGCGAAAGCACCGTTTCCGCCATCGCCGTGGACGGCTTCCGTCTGGCACGGCGCACCTACCATGCCCAAACGCCCATCAATCGGGAGCTGAGCTTTGTTGTGCCTTCTGCCGCCCTGAAGGAAGTGGAAAAGATCCTTACAGACACGGAGGACAATGCGGCCTTTACGCTGGGCACCCGGCACATCCTGTTCCAGATCGGAAGAGCTACGCTGATCTGCCGTCTGCTGGAGGGGGATTTTCTGGACTGGCGCCGGGTGGTTCCCACGGACAGCCCCATTAAGCTGGTGGCAAATGTGGGGGATCTGGCAAGCTCCATCGACCGTGTGGGTCTGATCGTTTCCGAAAAATATAAAAGCCCCGTCCGCTGCATTTTCTCCGATCAGGAGGTGCTGCTGCGGACCAATACCACCATCGGCGCCGCCGAGGACCGGTGCAGTCTGGCCGGCGACGGCAAGGAGCTGGAAATCGGCCTGAATGTCCATTTCTTTGCGGATGCCCTGCGGGCCGTGCCCAGTGAAGAAGTGGTGCTGGAGCTCACCAACGGCCTCAGCCCCATCGTTCTGACCCCGGTGGACAGCAATAAATACGACTATTCTTACATGGTGCTGCCGGTGCGCATCAAGCAAGGCTAAGGAGATATCTATGAAAGTGACCGTAAGAAAAAGAAATGAGGAAATTCCGGTATGGATTGAAACGGAGTTTATCAAGCTGGAATCTGCCATGAAGCTGGCAAATATCGTTATGTCCGGCGGCAGCGCCAAAATCCATATTCAGGAGGGCTTCGTGACTGTCAACGGCGAGGTCTGCACCATGCGGGGCAAGAAGCTCTACCCCGGGGACTGTTTCTCCTACCAGGGAGAAACCTACCGGATTTGCACCCATGAGGCTTGATTCGCTGCACCTGCGCTCCTTCCGCAGCTATGAGGACGAGGCGCTGACCTTTGACCCCGGCGTGAACCTGATTGTGGGTGACAACGCGCAGGGCAAGACCAATCTGCTGGAGGCCATGGGCTATCTCGGAAGCGGCAAGAGCTTCCGGGCCCAGCGAGTGAGCGAAATGGTGCGCTTCGGCGCAGATTTTGCGGATATTGAGGGGCAGGTCTATTCTCAGGAGCGGCTCCAGACCCTTCGGTGGGTGCTGTTTTCCGGAGCACGCCCCCGGCAGATCTGGCGCAACGGCGTCAAAAAGAAAAGCGCCGGGGAAATTTGCGGTGTTATGTCAACTGTTCTATTCTGCCCGGAGGATCTGATGGTGCTGAAAACCGGCGCCGCCGCCCGCCGGCGGCTGGGAGATCATGCCCTGTGCCAGCTGCGCCCCAATTACGACGCAGCGCTGACGGAATACCATCGGATCCTGGAGCAGAAAAGCCGGATTCTCAAGGATCATTTTGAAAATCCCGCCCTGCTGGAGATTTTGCCGGAGTACAACACCCGGCTGTGTCAGGTGGGGGCACTGCTGATTTCCTACCGCGCCAGATTTTATGAGGGGCTCGGCAAGGAGGCTGCACGGTTCCACGGGCAGTTTTCCGGGGGTGCGGAGGATTTTTCCCTGACCTATAAGACCGTGTCTACGGTGCGAAACCCCTTTGCGCCTGTGCCGGAGCTGACGGATGCACTGATGGAGCACCAGCAGAGCCACTATCGGGCAGAGCTGGAAACTGCACAATGCCTGACCGGCCCCCACAAGGATGATTTTACCGTCAGCCTTTCGGGGATCGATCTCAAGGCCTACGGCTCTCAGGGGCAGACCCGCACGGCTGCCATCAGCCTAAAGCTGGCCCAGCGGGAGCTTATGCGCCGGGAGACCGGCGAGGAGCCGGTGCTGCTTCTTGACGATGTTCTTTCCGAGCTGGATCCGGGACGGCAGGACTTCGTCCTGAACCAGATCGTCTCGGGGCAGGTGTTCATCACCTGCTGTGAGCCGGGGAGGTTTACAAAGCTGGGAAAGACCATCCAGATCAAAAACGGAAATGTCATTTGATGCCAAGGGCATCAGCAAGGATTAGGAGGACGATTCATGTCTGAGGAAATGAAAGTAACCACCGAATACGGTGCAGAGCAGATTCAGGTTCTGGAGGGCCTGGAAGCGGTGCGGAAGCGTCCCGGTATGTATATCGGTTCCACTTCCAGTTCCGGTCTGCACCATTTGGTGTACGAAATCGTGGATAATGCCATCGACGAGGCGCTGGCGGGCTTCTGTAAGCACATCACCGTAACCATCAACCCCGGCGATTCCATCACCGTCACCGATGACGGACGAGGCATCCCCGTGGATATTCAGGCCCAGACCGGCAGACCCGCCATGGAAGTGGTGTTTACCGTGCTGCATGCCGGCGGCAAGTTCGGCGGCGGCGGCTATAAGGTCTCCGGCGGTCTGCACGGCGTTGGCGCATCCGTTGTGAATGCGCTTTCCGAGTGGGTGGATGTTAAGGTTCATAAAAACGGCAAGATCCACCAGATGAAATTCTCCCGTGGACGCATCACGCAGGAAATGACCGTTATCGGCAACACCGACAAAACCGGCACCGAGGTTACCTTCCAGCCAGACCCCGAGATGTTCGATACCACGGTATACGATTACGAGATCCTGCACACCCGTATGCGGGAGGAGGCGTTCCTGAACGCCGGCCTCTCCATTACCATTACCGATGCTCGGCAGGATGAGATCGTCTCGGATTCCATGTGCTATGAGGGCGGTATCCGGGAATTTGCCACATGGTGCAACCGTAACAAGACCCCCATTCACTCCGATGTCATTTATATGCACGGCACGAAGGGCGACGCTTCTGCGGAAATCGCCATTCAGTATAACGACAGCTACAGCGAGTTTATTCTGAGCTTTGCAAACGATGTGCATACTCCGGAAGGCGGTATGCATGAGACCGGCTTCAAGGCGGCGCTGACCCGTGTACTCAATCAGTACGGCACAAAAAGCGGCATTATCAAGGGCGATGACAAGGTTTCCGGCGAGGACTGCCGGGAGGGCATGACTGCCATCATCTCCGTAAAGCTGACGGATGCCCAGTTTGAGGGTCAGACCAAGGCAAAGCTGGGCAACGCCTATATCCGCACGCTGGTAGATTCCGTTGTGAACGATCAGCTCAGCATCTATTTTGAGGAGCATCCCCAGACCGCAAAGGCCATCCTTGAAAAGGCCATGATGGCAAACCGTGCCAGAGAGGCCGCCCGGAAGGCAAGAGACTCCATCCGCCGCAAGACCGCTCTGGGCGGTGCGGCCATGCCGGACAAGCTCCGGGACTGCAACGAATCCGACCCCTCCCTCACCGAGCTTTACATCGTCGAGGGTGACTCCGCCGGCGGCTCTGCCACCCAGGGGCGGGACTCCCGTTTTCAGGCCATCCTGCCCCTTTGGGGTAAGATGCTGAATGTCGAAAAGGCCAGAGAGGATAAGGTCATCGGAAACGATAAGCTCCAGCCTGTCATCACGGCGCTGGGCGCCGGAATCGGCGAGGACTTTGACATTCAAAAGCTCCGCTACCACAAAGTCGTCATCATGGCGGATGCGGATGTGGACGGCTCTCATATCCGTACCCTTCTGCTGACCTTCTTCTTCAGATTCATGCGCCCGCTGGTGGAGCATGGCTATGTCTATGCCGCCATGCCGCCCCTTTATAAGCTGGTGCGGGGCAAGACCGTCCGCTATGCCTTCTCCGATGAGGAGCGGGATCAGATTTCCGCTGAGCTTCGGGGCGACAATGCCAATGCCAAGGTGGACATCAGCCGGAACAAGGGTCTTGGTGAAATGGACCCCCACGAGCTGTGGGAGACCACTATGGACCCGGAAAAGCGCACCCTGAAGCGGATCACGCTGGAAGATGCCGTCCGTGCCGACGAAATTTTCACCCTGCTCATGGGTGAAAAGGTCGAGCCTCGCCGGGAATATATCGAAAACAACGCAAAATTTGCCGCAAATCTGGACTACTAAGGAGGAGATACTTTGGCACAGCATAAAAAGGACTACAAGCCCGAGGATATCATGTACCCGGATCAGGCCATTATCAACTCCGAGCTTGTCCATGAAATGAAAACATCTTACATCGAGTACGCCATGTCCGTTATCGTGGGACGGGCGCTGCCCGATGTGCGGGACGGTCTGAAACCCGTCCACCGCCGAATCCTCTACGCCATGTACGAGGATAACCTGACTTCCGATAAGCCCTTCCGTAAGAGCGCCACCTGCGTCGGTGACGTTTTGGGCCGGTACCATCCCCACGGCGATGCATCTGTTTACGATGCCCTCGTGAGACTGGCGCAGGATTTCTCCATGCGCTATATGCTGGTGGACGGTCACGGTAACTTCGGCTCCGTTGACGGCGACCCCGCCGCTGCCTACCGTTATACGGAGGCAAGAATGTCGAAAATTGCCAATGAAATGCTCCGGGACATTGAAAAGGACACCGTGGACTGGGATCCCAACTTCGATGAGACCCGCAAGGAGCCCCGTGTACTGCCCAGCCGGTTCCCGAACCTGCTGGTGAACGGCTCCTCCGGCATCGCCGTGGGCATGGCCACCAATATCCCGCCCCACAATCTGACGGAAGTCATCAATGCCTGCATCTGCGTGCTGGACGATCCCGAATCCACTCTGGCAGACCTTATGCAGTATATCACCGGCCCGGACTTCCCCACCAAGGGAATCATCATGGGCAGAGCCGGAATCCGTGCCGCTTACGCCACCGGCAAGGGCCGCCTGACCCTTCGGGCAAGACACCATTTTGAGGATTTTGGCCAGAACCGCCAGAGAATTATCATCACCGAGATCCCCTATCAGGTCAACAAGCGGATGCTCATCAAGAATATGGCGGATCAGGTCAACGACAAGCGTCTTGACGGCATTTCCGACATTCGGGACGAGTCCGACCGCAACGGTATGCGGATCGTCATTGAGCTGAAAAAGGATGCCAACGGACAGATCGTTCTCAATAAGCTCTTTAAGCAGACCCAGCTTCAGACCACCTTCGCAATCAATATGCTGGCGCTGGTCAAGAACCAGTCTCAGCCTAAGGTGCTGACCCTCCGGGAGATTCTGGATGAATATCTGACCTTCCAGGAGGAAGTCATTGTCCGCCGGACAAAATACGACCTGAGAAAGGCACAGGAGCGGGCACATCTGCTGGAAGGTCTGCTGATCGCGCAGGATAACATTGACGAGGTCATCAAGATCATCCGCAGTTCCTACGATAACGCCAAGCAGAATCTGATGGAGCGATTCGGCCTGTCTGATGTGCAGGCGCAGGCCATCCTCGATATGCGGCTGAAGGCGCTGCAGGGGCTTGACCGGGAAAAGCTCCAGAACGAATACAAGGAGCTGGAAGAACGGATCGCATACTACCAGCGTGTGCTGGCAGATCCCCAGCTGGTGAGATCCATTCTGAAGGAAGAGCTGACTGCCCTGCGGGACAAGTACGGCGATGACCGTGTGACGGAAATTCAGGATGTGGAGGACGAAATCGATATCGAGGATCTGATCGAGGAAGAGGACTGCGCCTTTACCCTCTCCAAGCAGGGCTACATCAAGCGTATGCCCGTAGATACCTACCGGACACAGGCCAGAGGTGGCCGGGGCGTCAACGCACAGAACCTCAAGGATGAGGACTATGTGGACTCCCTGAATATTGCCTCCACCCACGACCATATCCTGTTCTTTACGAATCTGGGCCGTGTCCATCATCGGAAGGGCTACCAGATCCCCGAGGCGGGCCGCACCGCAAGAGGCACCGCCATCGTGAACATTCTGCCGCTGGAGCCGGGCGAGTCTGTGACCGCCATGGTCACCACCCGGGAGTATCACGAGGATGCGTTTTTGATGATGTGTACCCGGGACGGCACCGTGAAGCGGATGCCCCTGGCTTCCCTCAATACCAACCGCAAGGGCGGCGTCCGTGCCATTACCCTCAATGACGACGATCACCTGATCAATGTGATCCGGACGAATGGCGATGATAATATCATCCTTGCCACCCGGGAGGGCATGGCCATCTGCTTCCATGAAACCGATGTGCGTCCCATGGGCAGAAGTGCTGCCGGTGTCCGGGGCATTTATCTGAATGACGGGGACTATGTCATCGGCGCCGAGAAGATGGAGGAAGGCAAGACTCTGCTGACCGTCACCGAAAACGGCTACGGCAAGCGCACCGAGCTGAGCGAATACCTGCGTACCGGTGCCGAGGGAGAAAAGATGCCCCAGAACCGGGGCGGCAAGGGCCTTAAAAACTACAATATCACGGAAAAAACCGGCAAAATTGCCGGATGCCGTGTGGTGGGCGAAAAAGACGATATTATGCTGATCGAAAACGGCGGTGTCATCATCCGGATTCCTGCCGCCTCCGTGAATGTCTATAAGCGGGATGTGCAGGGCGTCATCGTCATGCGCATCGAAGAGGGCAACCAGCTGGTTTCCATCGAGCGTATTGAAAATATGGATAACGAGGAAGAAATCACAGAAAATCCCGGGAATCCTTCCGGTGAGGAGGTCACGGAATGAAAACCGTGACCCTCTACACCGACGGCGCCTGTTCGGGAAACCCCGGCCCCGGCGGCTGGGGCGCGATTTTGGAGTTTAACGGCGTAAGCAAGGAGCTTTCCGGCGGAGAAAGCTCCACCACCAATAACCGAATGGAGCTGACGGCTGTGATCCGGGGCTTGCAGGCGCTGAAAGAGCCCTGCACCGTTGAGCTGTACTCCGACAGTAAATATGTCATTGACGCTCTGGAAAAGGGCTGGGCATGGTCCTGGCGGAAAAAAGGCTGGGTGAAATCCGATAAAAAACCCGCCCTCAACCCGGATCTGTGGGAAGCACTGCTGGATCTTACCATGAAACACAGGGTAAACTGCCACTGGGTAAAGGGCCACGCCGACAATCCCAAAAACAACCGCTGTGATGAGATGGCGGTAAGCCAGTGGAAACGCATCAAGGGGGAAGCGTAATGTATCTGCCTATCGGAAACGATATGTCCCTGCGGGATACCTCTGTCATCGGAATTTTCGATCTGGATAATACCACGATTTCCCCGAAAACCCGGGAATTTCTCAGCGAGGCAGAAAAAAACGGCGAGGTCGTCCCCTGCGACGATCTGCCGAAATCCTTTATTCTTACTGCTGAGTATGGCTTTAACCGGGTCTACCTCACATCCCTGAATACCTATACGCTGGATAAACGCACCAAATAACCGGAGGAAATAGAAATGATGAAGATGTCTGCAACCGTGATTTCCGTAAAAAGAATGTGGTGGCTGAAAGTCAACACCAAGGCCTGCCGTGCAAATGCAATGGATGGAGCAGTTTTTCCTCATGTGATAAAGGTTTCCTATAAGGTGGACGGAGTCACCTATACGAAAAAGAAATGGATTTCCGCCGGAAAGCCGGTTCCCGAGATCGGGAGCTCTGTGCAGATTATGTATTCAGAGGCTAATCCCCAAAAAGCGCAGATTTTGTTGTAAAGCAGAATAATCGCCGGAGCAATTGCTCCGGCGCTTTTCATTTACGCAGGCAGGGCCTGAGCCATTTCGTTACGAACAAAGCAAAAGAAAGTCCGCCGGGTGGCTCGCTCGGTAACGCATTGCCCCAATAATCCCCCGCAGGGCAGGCAGAGCCTGAGCCAGTTCGTTACGAACAAAGCAAAAGAAAGTCCGCCGGGTGGCTTGCTCGGTAACGCATTGCCCCAATAATACCCCGTAGGGCAGGCAGGGCTTGAGCCAGTTCGGCACAAGCCTCTCTGTCTCTTTCTTGTTTCGCCAAGAAAGAGACGGAAAGAATGCGATTTAAGGGGGCTTTTTACAAAGACGCCCCCTTAAAAATCCCCTCCGAAACCGTTAGCCGTTGCGCTTTGCGACCTTGATGCGGGCAAGCAGGCGATGCCCGCCTGCCGTCGCTCAAAAAGCTTTTCTGCCCCAAAAAACTTTTATGCAATAGAATCACAGCACCCCATATTTTTACAGGGTTCTGTTTTTTCTGAGTGCCGGGAGGCGGATATCGCTTGCATATCCGCATGGCGTGTTAAAACGCTTCGCCTGCAATCTCAGGAGGGGGTTCTCCAAGGGGGGCGGCTTTGTGCAAAGCCCCCCTTGGGCAGGTCTTTGGTTACTTTCTGCCTGCCAGAAAGTGGCACCCGTAGGGCAGGCAGGACTTGCGCCAGTTCGGCACAAGCCTCTCTGTCTCTTTCTTGTTTCGCCAAGAAAGAGACGGAAAGAATGCGATTTAAGGGGGCTTTTTACAAAGACGCCCCCTTAAAAATCCCCTCCGAAACCGTTAGCCGTTGCGCTTTGCGACCTTGATGCGGGCAAGCAGGCAATGCCCGTCTGCCGTTGCTCAAAAGAATTTTCTCTGTCCGATAAAAAAAGTCCCAGACCGTCAGGTCTGGGACTTTTGGTTTTTGCAGTATTTCCCGGGAAATTACTTCTTGTTCTTCAGGTACTCGTCAATCGCGGCGGCACCCTTCTTGCCGGCACCCATGGCGAGGATGACGGTTGCGGCACCGGTAACGGCATCGCCGCCGGCGAACACGCCGTCACGGGTGGTCATTTCGTCCTCGTTCACGATCAGGCAGCCCTTCCGGTTGGTTTCCAGACCGGGAGTGGTGGAACGGATCAGCGGGTTGGGGCTGGTGCCCAGAGACATGATGACGGTGTCAACCTCCAGCACAAACTCAGAATCGGGAATGGCGATGGGACGGCGGCGGCCGGAAGCATCCGGCTCACCCAGCTCCATGCGGACACACTTCATGCCGCAGGCACGGCCGTTTTCGTCGCTGAGAATCTCCACAGGGTTGCACAGAGTCTTGAACTCAATGCCCTCTTCCTTGGCGTGGTGCTGCTCTTCCAGACGGGCGGGCATTTCGGCCTCGCCACGGCGGTAAACAATATAAACATGCTCAGCGCCCAGACGCATTGCGCAGCGGGCAGCATCCATTGCCACATTGCCGCCGCCGACCACGGCCACGGCCTTGGACTGGATAACGGGGGTATCGTACTCTTCCAGATATGCCTTCATCAGGTTGGTACGGGTCAGATACTCGTTTGCGGACATAACGCCCTTCAGGGACTCGCCGGGGATGTTCATAAACATGGGCAGACCTGCGCCGGAGCCCACAAACACGGCCTTGAAGCCCATTTCAAACAGCTCGTCGATGGTCAGAACTCTGCCGATGACCATATCGGTCATCACCTTGACGCCCTGCGCCTCCAGCTTGGTGATCTCGTTGGCAACGATTGCCTTGGGCAGACGAAATTCGGGAATGCCGTAGACCAGAACGCCGCCGGCGGTATGCAGAGCCTCGAACATAGTGACCTCATAGCCACGCTTGGCAAGATCGGAAGCGGCGGTCATGCCGGCAGGGCCGGAACCGACCACAGCCACCTGAATGCCGTTGGACTGGGCCTTTTCGGGCATTGCGTTGACATTTTCACGGTACCAGTCGGCAACGAACCGCTCCAGACGGCCGATTGCAACAGGCTCACCCTTCACGCCCCGGACACAGCGGGCTTCGCACTGGGTTTCCTGAGGGCAGACACGGCCGGACAGGGCGGGCAGAGCGTTGGTAGATGTAATCAGTTCATAAGCGGCTTTGAAATCGCCTTCGGCGACCTTGCCGATGAACTCGGGAATGCGAACATTTACGGGGCAGCCCTCCACGCACTTGGGCTTCTTGCAGCCCAGGCAGCGGCCGGCTTCTTCCATAGCCATTTCGGCGGTGTAGCCCAGAGTGACTTCCTTAAAATTATGGGCACGGACCTTGGGATCCTGCTCGGGCATGGGAGTTTTGGTAAGAGTCATATTAGCCATTGCAGTTTCCTCCTTACTGGATAAGTGCCTTGCCCATGGCATCCATGCGGCAAGTATGTTTCTCGGCAACCTCGGCCTCACGGTCACGGTAAACGCCGTTACGGTTCATAAGCTCGGCAAAATCCACCTGATGACCGTCAAACTCGGGACCATCGACGCAGGCAAACTTGGTTTCGCCGCCAACGGTGACACGGCAGCCGCCGCACATACCGGTTCCGTCGATCATAATGGGGTTCAGGGAAACCATGGTATGGGTGCCGAAAGGCTCAGTGGTCTTGCAGACAAACTTCATCATGGGAATGGGTCCGATGGCGAGAACCTCGTCAAACTGCTCGCCGGCCTCCAGAATCTCCTGCAGGGGCTGCGTAACCAGACCGTGACGGCCGTAGGAGCCATCGTCGGTCATCATGATGAACCGGTCGGCAACTGCCTTGAACTCGTCTTCCAGAATCACAATATCCTTGCTGCGGAAACCGACGATAACGGTTACCTCCGCACCGGCTTCCTTAAATGCCTTGGCAGAGGGCAGCGCGATGGCACAGCCGACGCCGCCGCCGACCACACAAACCTTCTTCTTGTTTTCCACACCGGTGGGCTTGCCCAGAGGGCCAACGAAATCCTGAATGAAATCGCCTTCGTTCAGGCTGCCGAGAGCCTTGGTTGCGAAGCCGACCTTCTGGAAGATAATGGTGACGGTACCCTTCTCACGGTCATAACCCGCAATGGTAAGAGGAACACGCTCGCCCTTTTCATCAATTCTGAAGATGATGAACTGACCTGCTTTTGCTTTCTTGGCGATAAAAGGAGCTTCAATGTCCATCAGAGTGACGGCGTCATTCAGTTCCTTCTTGCGAACAATTTTAAACATGGCACTGATCCTTCTTTCTCAGTAATGTACTCCATTTTGGGCCGCAGCCCACGGCTACATTATAAAGGGAATCAGTTAAAATGTCAATTAATATCGATAGATTTAGAACGAATTCATGAAAAAATGTACCCCTTATTTCCAGTTTTCGGAAATAAGGGGTATTTTTCAGGTTTTCTCTTTCAGCAGATCCCGGATCTCTGTAAGGAGCACTTCCTCACGGGAGGGAGCGGGGGGCGCCTTCGGAGCCTCCTTCTCCTTTTTGTGACCCAGCTCGGTCAGGGCGTTGAGTCCCTTTACCAGCATAAAGACCACAAAAGCCAGGATAAAGAAGTTGATGGCTGCGGAAATAAAGTTGCCGTAGTTCAGCGTGTTCACGATGGGATTTCCGGCTGCGTCCAGCGGTGCTTCCCCGAAAAGCCGTGGAAGCGTGAGCTTCATCTGGGAAAAATCAATGCCGCCGAGAAAAATGGACACAATGGGCATGATCACATCGTCGGTGAGACTTTTGGTAATTGTGTTGAAGGCACCGCCGATGATCACGCCAACTGCCATGGTCATGGCGTTACCTTTGATGGCGAATGCTTTGAATTCGCTCCAAAGAGATTTGCCGTTTTTCTTACTCATCTTTTATGCCTCCGTATTCTGTTTGTATTTCCGGAAGAAGCCGGGTGTTATTTCTTTTCGATGACTTCCAGACCGCCCAGATATTTTCTCAGCACCTCGGGCACGGTGATGGAGCCGTCGGCTCTCTGGTTCTGCTCCACCATTGCGGGGAAAATCCGGGAGGTTGCCAGACCGGAGCCATTGAGTGTATGCACAAAATCGATCTTTCCGTCGGCACGGCGGAAACGGATGTTGCCGCGGCGAGCCTGATAATCCCGGGCATTGGACACGGAGGAAACCTCCTTGTAGCCGTTCATGGAAGGAATCTGAATTTCAATATCGTAAGTCCGTGCCATGGATGCGGAGCAGTCGCCGGCTGCCAGCTTCACGGTGCGGAAATGGAAGCCCAGATCCTTCACCAGATTCTCGGCCTTGCGCACCAGTTCGTCAAATGCCGCATCGGAATCCTCGGGGCGGGTGTACTGGAACATTTCTACTTTATTGAACTGGTGTCCGCGAACCATGCCCCGTTCGTCGGCACGGTGAGAACCGGCTTCCCGGCGGAAGCAGGGGGTGTAAGCAAAGAATTTCCGGGGAAGATCGGCTTCGCTCAGAATTTCGTCCCGGTAAACGGATGCCAGTGCTGCCTCGGCGGTAGGAAGCATATAGTGAATGCGGTCGTCGGTGGGGTTAGCAATCTTGTAGACTTCGTCGGCAAATTTGGGGAACTGTCCGGCGGTTTCGCCGCACTTGTACTCCAGCATATGGGGCGGCAGAATGAATTCGTAGCCGTCAGCAATGTGGGTGTCAATGAAATAGTTGAGCAGTGCCCATTCCAGCCGCGCGCCCATGCCGGTGTACATCCAGTTGCCGGTGCCGGCAAGCTTCACGCCGCGCTCATAGTCAATCAGCCCCAGATCGGCGCAGAGGTCTACATGGTGCTTGGGCTCGAAGTCGAATTTATGCGGTTCGCCGAAGTAGCGCAGCGGCTCGTTGTTTTCCTTTCCGCCGGGCTTCAGGTCGGGATCGGGCAGATTGGGCAGGCTCAGCATGGCGGTGCGGTACTCAGCCAGAACCGCATCCAGCTTTGCGGCATCCTCAGCAAGCGCTGCTTTCAGCTCTGCCATTTCCGCAAAAATGGGAGCCACATCCTTCCCTGCCTTCTTAAGGGCGGGAATTTCCTTGGAAACCTTATTCTGGCGGGCCTTCCGTTCTTCGGTGGAGGCAATCAGCTTTCTGCGCTGCTCGTCCAGCTCCAGAATGCGGTCTACGGTTGCATCGCAGTCAATCCAGCCCACTTCCTTCGCCCGGAAGCCGGCCTTGACTGCCTCGGGATCTTCTTTGATACGCTTGATATCTAACATAGTAACTCTCCTTATAATTCGGGAAATTTATAGTATATTTTCTTATTTTTCCAGCTTCATCAATGCATCCAGCAGAACCTGAAGGTCGTCCTGCCCGTAAAATTCCAGCTCAAAACGCCCTTTGCGCTTACCGCTGACAATTTTAACGCCGCGGCCCAGGTGCTTACTCAGACTCTTTTCACATTCAGCCACATAGTCAACGGCCAGCGTCACCGGCTCCTGAGGCTTTGGCTCAGCGCTCATGTTTTTGCACAGCAGCTCTGCCTGCCGGACGGACAGACCCAGCGCCGCAATTTTTTGGGCAGCTTCAATTTGCTTGCGCTCGGTCTTGAGGCTGAGGATTGCCCGGGCGTGACCGGGGGTCAGTGCGCCGGAGCGAAGTTTTTCCAAAACCACCGGGGGAAGATTTAAAAGACGCAGGGCATTTGCCACGGCGGGACGGGATTTTCCTACCCGATGGGCGGTTTCCTCCTGGGTCATATGGTAGTCATTCATCAGTGACTGATAGCCCAGCGCTTCTTCCACCGGGTTCAGATCCTGCCGCTGAAGATTCTCGATCAGCGCCAGCTCCATAGCTTTTTTGTCGTCTGCCTCAATAATGACAACAGGCACTTCGTTCAGACCTGCCAGCCGTGCGGCACGCCATCTGCGCTCGCCGGCAATGATCTGATAGTATCCGGAATCCAGCTCCCGCACGGTGAGGGGCTGAATCACGCCGTGAACGGCAAGAGAGTCTGCCAGCTCCTGCAGCTCCACATCGTCAAAATCCTGACGGGGCTGGTCGGCGTTTGGTTCAATTTTATGAATGGGGAGTGTTCGGTACGGGGTCTTTTCCATAGGTTCTTCGGAAAAATCCCCGAGCAGAGCACCGAGACCCTTGCCAAGTCCCTTTTGAACTGCCAATGGAATCATCCTTTCTCAGAGTTTGTCTTTTATTTCCTGTGCCATGGCTTTATATGCTATGGCTCCCCTGCTGCTGCGGTCGTAGGCAATCACAGGGATGCCGTGGCTGGGGGCTTCCGCAAGACGGACATTTCTCGGAATCATGGTTGCAAAAACCTTTCCGGGAAAATGGCGCCGGACTTCCTGAGCGACCTGATTGGAGAAATTGGTGCGGCCGTCAAACATGGTAAGCGCCACGCCGAAAATCTCAATGCCGGGATTTACCCGCCGCTTGACCATCCGCATGGTGGTCATCAGGTCAGAAAGACCTTCCAGTGCGAAATACTCACACTGCACCGGCACCAGGATTCCGTCGGCGGCGGCCAGAGCGTTGAGGGTCAGCAGCTCCAGGGACGGCGGACAGTCTACAAAAATCACATCGTAGCTGTCTTTCACGGTTTTCAGCACTTTTTCCAGACAATGGTTGGGAGAATCCATGGAAAGCAGCTCAACACCGGCACCTGCCAGATCCGCAGAGGAAGGCAGCACATCACCGAAATCCGTTTTCACAATGGCTTCTGTAATGGGTGTGCCGTTGATAATGACATCGTAGGCGGACTTTTTCACTTTTCGTTTTTCCACTCCCAGACCGGAGGTGGCGTTGGCCTGCGGATCGAAATCACACAGCAGCACCTTGAGTCCCAGGTCTTGGAGGCAGGCTGTCAAATTCACGGCGGTTGTTGTTTTGCCGACACCGCCCTTCTGGTTGACAATTGCAATAATTTTGCCCATAAGGCACCTCCTTTATAAGGGCAGGCAAAATGTTTCACATGAAACATTTTGATACGCCCCGGTAAAATGTTTCACGTGAAACATTACAACAGTCCCAGATATTTCCAAACCGTTTGGGAAAACCCCAATGCCGTTGCGGCATCCCGCTGGTTCAGCAGGTGAATTGCGAGAAATGCGGCGGCGGCAAAAGCCAGCGTCACAAAAATCAGGGCAAGACTCAGCCAAAACACATTGGAACGGAGCTTTCGGAGTTGTTCTTCCGGGGGCAGCTTGTGCTTTCTGCGGGTACGCTTGGGCTTTGCCGGCGGATGAATGTCCCGGTGGGGCAACTGGATGGGCGTACCGGGTTTCACGGGATATTTTTTCATTTCCTGGATGCACTTATCGCAAAAAACCTGATTATCGCTGATGACTGCACCGCATTTCATACAATTCATTCCGTCACCTCCGCAGAACATATATTCTATATTGTACTACAGTTTTATGGAATCGTAAAGGGGCAAATCCGATAAAACGGAAATACTGTCCTATTTTGACCTGTTTTGAAATAATTATAGAATTCCTATTGACAATCACATAACCATATGATACTATTAAGTCACCATAAAGGAAGGAGGGAAAGGTTATGGAATGGATACTTCCCGGCACCACAATCAAAGTGGATAAGGAAAATATAGAATCCATTGAAGAAAATTTCCGCACCATGTTTCTCCCCGGCGGAATGGTGCTGAGCCAAGTGGTAGGCATTACGGGATTGGAAACCTACACCATCCAAAACTGGGTGAAGCGGGGATTTTTAGCAAGACCCAAGCAAAAGCGCTACTCTATGCGGCAGCTTTGCCGGATTCTGAATATCAATATGCTGAAATCTGCCCTGCCCATGGAGGATATCTGCGGGCTGCTGAGCTACATCAACGGTGATCTTTCGGACGAGAGCGATGATTTGATCGACGATACCGTCCTCTATTTCCTGTTTGTGCGGCTGGCGGCAAAATGCCCCGATATTGCAGGCGCAGATCAGCGAAACGCCTATATCCACAGCGTTATGCAATCGTATGAGGAGCCGGCCCCCGGTGCCGGAGAGCGGGTGGAAAAGGTGCTGCGGGTGATGCTTACCGCATGGGTTGCATCGGAATTCTGCCGGCGTGCCGTGGAGATGCTTTCGGAGCTTAAAAAAGAAAATTGATTTTAGTAAAGGAGAAACTAATATGGAAACAGACGGAACTTACCATTTTTCCGGGGAAAACCAGCCGCCAAAGCGAAGCTTTAAAGGAATCGGCAAGACTGTGCTGACGGCTTTGGTGCTTGCAGTGGTGCTGATCGGCGTCCTTACCAGCTTCTACACTGTGGACGACAAGCAGCAGGCGGTGGTCACCACCTTCGGCAAGGTTACGGACATCAAGGATGCCGGCCTTCACTTTAAACTCCCCTTTGGCATCCAGCGGGTGCAGAAGGTGGATGTAAATGTCTATCAGAAAATTGAGATCGGCTACGATTCCAAGCAGAACGCCGGCAATCGGCAGGACAGCGAAAGCAGCATGATCACCGGCGACTATAATATTGTAGATGTAAACTTCTTTGTGGAATATAAAATTTCCAACCCGGTGCAGTTTCTGTATTCTGCCCATGATCCCGAAATAATCCTGAAAAATCTGATCCAGAGCCAGATCCGCAATGTGGTCGGCTCCACTTCTGTGGACGCAGTTCTGACCGACGGCAAGGAAAATGTGCAGATGCAGGTCAAGGAGCTGGTGACGGAGATTCTGGCAGAGTATGACATCGGCCTTACGCTGATGGATGTCCGGATTCAGGATTCCGAGCCCCCCACGCAGGAAGTTATTGAGGCATTTAAGGCAGTCGAAACCGCAAAGCAGACCGCACAGGCGGTTGTGAACGAGGCAAAGGCCTATCAGAATGCCCGCATCCCCAATGCACAGGCCGATGTGGATAAGCTGCTGCAGGATGCCGAGTATCAGAAGCAGAAGCGCATCAACGAGGCAATTGAGGCGGTGGCGATGTTTGAGGCTATGTATGCCCAGTATGCACAGAATCCCGATATCACCCGCAGCCGTATGTATTACGAGGCAATCAGCAAGGTGCTTCCCGATGTTAAAGTATATATTAACACCGGAGACGGCAATAATGTGAATATGCTGCTGCCTCTGGAATCTCTGGCAGGAGGTAAAAACTGATGAAAAATAAAAAATGGGCGATAATCGGCGTAGTTGCCGTTCTTGCGATCCTGCTGCTGAGCAGCTCCATTTATACCGTAGCGGAAAATGAGTATGCCTGCACCTTCCGTTTCTCGGAAATTGTCGGAACCACCGAAAAAGCCGGACTGCATTTTAAAATTCCCTTTATCGATAAGGTGAAATATTTCACCAAGGCATCCATGCTCTACGACATCCCCCCTTCTGAAGTTCTGACTTCCGACAAGCAGAATATGACCGTAGACTGCTACATTATGTGGAACATTTCCGATCCGCAGAAGTTCTATCAGACGGTCGGCACCAAGGAAGAGGCCGAATCCCGTCTGAATGCCATGACCTATACTGCGCTGAAGAATACCATGGGTACTCTGGCACAGGCGGACATTATCAATATGAATGACGGTGCCGAGCGTAACGAGATTTACGAGGGAATCGCCACCAATGTGGATGAAAAAACCCGTGAGTACGGAATCCATGTGGAAGATGTGAAGATCAAGCGCTTTGATCTGCCGGATTCCAACCTGAACGCCGTTTACGGCCGCATGATCTCCGAGCGAAACCAGATGGCGGAGAAATATGCCGCTGACGGCAACTACGATGCAACGATTATCCGCAACGCTGTGGATAAGCAGGTGAACATCATGCTTTCCAATGCAGAAGCCGAAGCCGCAAAGCTGAAGGCTGAGGGCGAAGCAGAGTACATGAAGCGTCTGGCGGCTGCTTATGATACCGCCGATAAAAGGGAATTCTATGAGTTTACGCTTGCGCTGGATGCACTGAAGCAGAGTCTTACCGGCGAGGAAAAGACAATCGTTCTGGACGGAAATTCTGACCTTGCACAGATCCTTATGGGCGTGAAAAAACCGTAAACCATGAAAAACCCGATGATCTTAAAATAAGGAGAACAATATGGCGTTACTGAACAGAGCTTTCCATGGAGACTTTGACGAAATACTGTCCTTTATTCACAGTGAAATCTGCGGAGGCAGCATATCTGCCACACTGGAGGAAAGCTGTGAATGGGTCACCGATACCGGGCGCTGCGCCGTGCGGATTTATGAGCGCTACAGCTATATCGGCGGAAATCGGCTGAGCATGAATGTCACCCTTTTTCAGTCCGGCGATGAAGTGAAGCTCTGCGCAGCAACCGCCGGCGGCAGTCAGGCTGTGTTTTTTAAGATCAATACATGGGGCGAAGAAGCCTTTCTGGATACATTGCGGGGGGCGCTGAATCGGCGCTATCCCAGCGAATAACGACATAGCAGCAAACGGGCGCACCGAAAGGTGCGCCCGTTTTGTGATACTCCGGCAGAGCCGGAAACGAAAAACTGTGGATTTTCTGCGGTGTGTCACCGAGGGGATGGCTCTCCTAAACAGTTAAAGCGGAGTGTTTCACGTGAAACACTCCGCTTTCTTTATGCTGTTTTTCTGGGAATTAACCCTGATTGCGCTTTTTCATCACGGCACGCATACGGGCGGCATGATCCAGCTCACGCTTGCGAATACGCAGGCTCTTGGGAGTACATTCCAGCAGCTCGTCGTCTGCAAGGAACTCCAGACACTGCTCCAGAGAGAAAACTCTCGGAGTGGTGAGGCGAACGGCATCGTCGGAGCCGGCGGCACGCATATTGGTCAGCTGCTTCTTCTTGCAGACATTGACCGTCATATCCTCATTCCGGCTGCAAATACCCACAACCATGCCTGCGTACACGGGAACACCGGCACCGATGAACAGCGCACCACGCTCCTGTGCGGCAGCCAGACCGTAGCCGCAGGATTCGCCGGACTCAAATGCAATGAGGGAACCGCTGAGACGGCGCTCAATTTCACCCTTCATGGGTGCGTAGCTGTCCAGCACGCTGGACATGATGCCCTCTCCACGGGTATCGGTCAAAAATTCGTTCCGATAGCCGAAAAGTCCACGGGAAGGAACCAAAAACTCCAGCCGGTAACGGTTGCCCATGGGGGTCATGCTCAGCAGATCGCCCTTCCGGCGGCCCATCTTCTCAATGACACTGCCCATGCATTCCTCGGGAACATCGGCAACCATCCGCTCGATAGGCTCGCAGATCACGCCGTCGATTTCCTTGGTCAGAACTCTGGGGGTGGATACGGAGAACTCAAAGCCTTCCCGGCGCATGGTCTCCATCAGAATGGACAGGTGCATTTCGCCGCGGCCTGCCACATTGAAAGAATCGGTGCCCTGCTCGGTCACATGGAGGGAAACATCCTTCAGAAGCTCCTTTTCCAGACGATCCCGCAGGTTCCGGGAGGTGACAAACTTACCCTCCTTGCCGGCAAAGGGAGAATCGTTGACGGAGAAGGTCATTTCAATGGTAGGATCGGAGATCTTCACAAAAGGCAGGGGGTTCACCGCATCGGGAGCGCAGAGGGTTCTGCCGATGGTGATATCAGACATACCGCTGAGGGCGACGATTTCGCCGGCGGAAGCCTGCTGAATGGGAGCCTTGCCCAGACCGTCGAACTCGTAAAGCGCGACGACCTTGCCCTTCTGCTTAATTTCGGGATCGTGGTAGTCGCAGATGGTGACTTCCTGATTTACTTTGATGGTACCCTGCTCCACACGGCCCACGGCAATACGGCCCACATATTCATTGTAATCAATGGAGGAAACCAGCATTTGCAGAGGGGCATTGGCATCCCCCTTGGGAGAATCAATATAATTCACGATGGTGTCAAACAGCGGGGTCAGATCCTTGCCCATTTCGTCGGGAGAGTAGGACGCGGTGCCCTGACGGCCGGAGCAGAATACCGTGGGAGAGTTGAACTGCTCGTCGGTAGCGTCCAGATCCAGCAAAAGCTCCAGAACTTCGTCCATAACTTCGTGGACACGGGCATCGGGCTTGTCCACCTTGTTGACAGCCACAATGACCTTATGACCCAGCTCAAGTGCCTTCTGCAATACGAAACGGGTCTGAGGCATGGGGCCCTCGGCGGCGTCAACCAGCAGAATAACGCCGTTGACCATCTTGAGGATACGCTCCACCTCGCCGCCAAAGTCGGCGTGGCCCGGGGTGTCAACAATGTTGATCTTGGTTCCTTTATAATGTACAGCCGTATTTTTGGCCAGAATAGTAATGCCACGCTCGCGCTCCAAATCACCGGAGTCCATAACACGATCCACGGTGGCCTGATTTTCACGGTAGATGCCGCCCTGCTTCAGCATTTCGTCAACCAGAGTGGTCTTGCCGTGGTCAACGTGGGCAATGATGGCAATGTTGCGGATATTTTCCTGAGATGCCATAGAAAAGCTCCTTTTTTATAGATAGTATTTTTTACATTCTCTCAACCATAAAATATAACACATATACAAATAAAAAGCAACATTTTTGGATATAATTTACGAAAGAAATATATTGCAAAAAAACTGTTGACAGATAAAACATCCCGTGCTATAATGCAAACATAAATGATAATCATTCTCATTTAGAAAACACGACAGGAGGCACCTATGGCAGGAACGGCAAAACACTTTCGCAAACGTGCCGCTATTCTTGACTGCATCCGACGAACCACTGTGCATCCTTCTGCCGAATGGATCTACGCTCAGCTGAAACCGGAGTTTCCGGATCTCTCTCTGGGTACGGTTTACCGAAATCTTACACTGTTTCGGGAGCAGGGGCTTATTATGAGCATCGGCACCGTCAACGGTGTGGAGCGCTTTGACGGATTCACCCAGCCTCATGTCCACTTTATCTGTACCCGGTGCGGTCAGGTAATGGATCTTAAGGAGGTACAGATCCCCCGAGAGGTCAGCGACGAGGTGATGAGCAGTACCGGCGGCAGCGTCGGTGGCGTTCAGTTGACATTTACCGGCATCTGCCGGGAGTGTATGGAAGAAAATCAGCAGAATGAACAGGAGGAAGTATCATGAAGAAGTTTGTTTGCACTGTCTGCGACTATGTCTATGAGGGCGATGAGCTGCCTGAGGACTACGTGTGCCCCCTCTGCGGAGTGGGACCGGAGTTGTTTGAAGAGCAGGACTGATCCCCTACCCTATTGCCCACAATTAAATTTACAATAAAAAACTAAAACAATCTATGGAGGAAAGTATTATGAAGAAATTTGTCTGCCCCGTTTGCGGCTATGTTTACGAAGGCGAGTCCATCCCCGAGGGCTTCAAGTGCCCCGTTTGTAAGGTGGACGGCTCCAAGTTCAAGGTTATGGAGAACGACAAGCTGGCTGCTGAGCATGATTACGGCATCTACGCCAAGACCGTGAAGAACAACCCCGACATCTCCGAGGAAGATAAGAAATTCATCTTCGAGCAGCTGATGGCTAACTTCAACGGCGAGTGCTCCGAAGTCGGTATGTATCTGTGCATGGCCCGCATTGCACACCGTGAGGGTTACCCCGAAATCGGCCTGTACTGGGAGAAGGCAGCATTTGAAGAGGCTGAGCACGCTGCAAAGTTTGCAGAGCTGCTGGGCGAGGATCTGGAGCCCAACATGAAGGCTACCACCAAGGACAACCTGGCATGGCGTGTTGACTGCGAGTTCGGCGCAACCCAGGGCAAGTTCGATCTGGCTGCCTGCGCTAAGAAGAACGGCCTGGATGCAATCCACGACACCGTTCACGAGATGGCTCGTGACGAGGCTCGCCACGGCAAGGCTCTCAAGGGTCTGCTGGAGCGTTACTTCAAGTAAGATATAAAGCAATTTCTGAGAGGGACCGGGATTTCCTGGTCTCTCTTTTTTAATGCTTTTGACATTTTCGATGGTACAGAAATGGTACACCTACCCTTTTTTGTGGATTTACGATCTTCAAAATGGTACACTCAGAATGGTACACATCTGTTACTAACATAATACAACATTTCCACGCTAAAAACAATTAAATTATCTATATTTTATCAAGTTTATATCATCTTTTAGTCGAAAAGCAAACATGATAATTGAAACATTAATTCAATTTGCAAACATCTTTGAATCAACTGCGGAAGCTCACCTCTAAGCAGCATCTAAGCCAGCCCGCCACAACTTTACTCCAAGCTGTAATGG
>JAHHRX010000030.1 GCA_020025545.1 Oscillospiraceae bacterium
AACCAGCGCTCTCAGGATATGCTCACCGCCAACAACTGGAATGTGTGCCAGTATGCCGTGCTGATGCACATGATGGCGCAGGTTTCCGGACTGGTGGCGGGTGAATTGGTGCATGTGATTGCGGACTGCCACATCTATGACCGGCACATTCCTGCGGTAAAGGAAATGCTCAAGAATCCCGGTTATGAAGCGCCCCGATTCTGCATGGATCCGGATGTAAAGGATTTCTACGCCTTCACCAAGGACAGCTTCCGCATGGAAAATTACAAGTACCACGACTTCCCCTTTGAAATCCCCATGGCGATATGAGGCGGCGTATGGAACTGATTGTTGCGGTTTATGACGATTGGGGCATCGGTGCAAACGGTACCCAGCCCATTGCCCTCAAGGCGGACAGGGCCTTTTTCCGGGAGACTACCCGGGGTGCCACGGTGATCGTGGGACGGCGGACGGCGGAGGATTTCCCCGGCAGAAAGCCCCTGCCCGGAAGAAAAAACATTTTGCTGACCCGCAAGGCGGCGCAAATGCCCGGATTTACCCTCTGCGAAAGTCCAGAGGCGGCCTGTGCCCTTACCAATGGGGAGCGTGTCATGGTTATCGGCGGCGGAAGTGTCTACCGCCAGATGCTTCCCCTGTGCGATCTGGCTTATGTGACCAAGGTGCATTGTAGGCCACAGTCTGATACATATTTTCCCAATCTGGATGCGGATGACCTGTGGGAAATGACGGAGGTTCTCCGCTGCGGAGAAGAGGACGGAATTGCGTACGAAATGTGTCTGTATCAGCGAAAGGAAAGGTGCAGGCAGCAGCTTTTTTGACAAACAGCAATACGGCAGTACCTGCACGGTACTGCCGTATTTTTTCGGGATGATTTACACTTGCGGGAAAATCAGCGTGACCTTAAACAAATCGCCGTCAGTGAGAAGCTGCAGCCTGCCGCCCTGAACTTCCATGAGGCTTTTGGCGATGTTGAGCCCAAGGCCGCTGCCCTCGGTGCTGCGGGAGGCGTCTCCCTGCACAAAACGCTCCATAAGGGTTTCGGCGCTGCCCCTCAGGGGATCCCGGGATACATTCTTAAGGGACAAAAACACCTGCTCCTCTGCCTGCGTCAGATCGATATACAGACGGGAATCGGGCAGGGCATATTTGACTGCATTGGAGAGCAGATTGGAAAGCACCCGCCATGTAAGCCGCCCGTCGGCAAGAATCGTCACCGGTTTCTCGGGGGCTCGGAAAATCGGGGTCAGATGTGCATTTTCCAGCTTGTCGGAAAATTCGCCCAAGGCTTGGTTCACGGTTTCGGCAGCATCCAGCTGGGCAATGTTCACGGTGATGTTGCCGGTGTTTGCCTTGCTGAGCTCCATGAGATCCTCAATGAGCCGCTTGAGCCGCAGGGACTGCCGGGAAAGCACCTCCAAATACTGTGTCTGCTCCTCCGGCGTGTGGGGCTTTGCCAGAAGATCCACAAAATTGATGATGGAGGTCAGCGGGGTCTTAATATCGTGAGAGACATTTGTAATCAGCTCGGATTTGGTCTGCTCGGCTTTCAGATGGCTTTGCGCAGCTACCATGGCGGTCTCAGACAGGGCGTTGACCCGCTGGGCATGCTGCTTATAGCTGCCGAAGAGGTGCTTTGTGGGAATCTTATATCCCAAATCGCCGTCCGCCATTTTCTTGGTGCCGGTGAGCAGAGCGCCAAAGGCGTAGCCGCCGTAGCAGACAATGACACCGGTAACCAGCAGGCTGATCCAGAAGAGGATCTGTCCCACAGTGGACCAGGGCACAGTGCAGCTTTGCCATACGAAAAAGGAGGCCAGCAGCGACGCTGCCATGACAATGGCCAGCAGGAACCATTTCCACATCAGCGGAACCATGGAAAGCAGGGAAAGAAATCCCTTAACGCCAAGTCCCGTAACATTCAGAATACGGTTAGCCACCCGGCCGATGAGACTGTGGCGCCACCAGTAGCTGCTATCCAGCTTGAGCTGCGCGGCAATGCTGTAGAGATACCCCAGAATAGGGGTCATAATGGCAATGGCGTTTAGAATCAGCATACTCACATTGCCGGGGTTCAGTTCGTCTGCGCCGATCCACCGCAGCGCCTGCACAAATATATAAACCAGAGGCCACTCCACTAGTACGGTCATAGCAAGATGGAGATCCAGCGGCAGACGGGTGAGCCCTGCCAGATGCACGGAACCGTCTTTTGTCCGGCCGGCGGAGGTGAACAGGAAAATGAGAGTGGCGGATGCCAATACCAGCGACCAGATCAGGAAGAAAATAAACTGGATGCGATAGGGATAAATCTGCATGAGTGTGCCGAAATAGGTGCTTTCAAAGGCTTTTTCCGTCATGGTGACAGTGACCTGATAGGCAGGGCCCTTGTAGTATTCCAGCAGATATTCCGTGGAAACGCCCCGCTCCCAGATTTCAATCTTATTGCGGTAGAGAGAATCTGCGACAGGCTCCTCGGTGGGAGCGTCAGGGACGATGGGGGCGTGAGCATCGCCGGCAGAGGTGGGGGCGGAGGCGATGGAAGGCGCGGAGGCAAAGGAAGGCGCGGTGGGCAGCACCTGATTTGCAGGGATTGCCACCGGATACTCCGTCAGAATGTTGAATACCAGCACGGTGCCGTCCGAAATGGGGTCCGAGATCTCCCGCAGGATATGTCCGTCGGAGGAGATTACCACATGCCAGTTTCCCGAACCCAGCCCGGAATCCTTGCCGTAGAGCGCATCCAAAATGCTGTTGGGGCATCTTCCGAATTGCTCTGCCGCATACCGGTGGGCGGTGACCCATGCGATCCGGTGTCCCAAAGTCTTGTACCATTGCTCATGCTGGGTGTCAAGATCGGTTGTGTAAAGCTCGTTGTTTTCCAAAAATACGATGGAGGTAATGAACACGCCGCAGGCTACCACAAGACACACCGCCAGTAAAAAGGCGATGAATTTTACCGGGATACTGTAACGCATGACTCATGAGTCTCCTTCCATTTTATAGCCCTGCCCCCACACCACCTTGAGATACCGGGGCTCCGAGGGATCAATTTCGATCTTTTCCCGCAGGTGGCGGATGTGGACAGCCACGGCACCCTCACTGCCGAAGGAAGCTTCCTGCCATACGGATTCATAAAGCTCCTTGGAGGAATAGACCTTCCCGGGATTTGCCATCAGCAGCCGCAAAATGCTGAATTCCGTTGGGGTGAGATTCACGCTGTCGCCGGAAACGGTGACGGTTTTGGAACGGTCATCCAGAACAATGTCCCCGATAACCAGCTGGCCTTCCGTGGCGGAAGGGGCGCTGCGCAGCTGATCGTAGCGCCGCAGGCAGGAACGAACCCGTGCCAGAACCTCCTCAGGCACGAAAGGCTTGGTGATATAGTCGTCGCCGCCTACATTAAGACCCAGCACCATGTCCTCGGTCTCGGATTTGGCGGTGAGAAAAATAATGGGAATGTTGGAAAATTCCCGGATTTTCCGAGCGGTGGTAATGCCGTCCATCTCGGGCATCATTACATCCAGAAGAATCAGATGGATGGTTTCTTTTTTCAAAAGCTCCAGCGCTTCCAGCCCGTTGGATGCTTCAAACAGACGGTAGCCCTCGGGAGCAAGATAAATTTTCAGTGCGTTTACGATGTCTTTCTGGTCATCGCACACAAGAATATGATACATGGCAGCTGCCTCCCAGATCAGTATTGCCTCTATTATAGCAGGCAAACCCCTGAGAGGAAAGGGGGAATTGATATTGCGTAGCGCAAAAAAGATGCTATAATATGGATATAATGTTTCCTGGAGGCGAAAAGTATGAAAGATTCTATCGCAGGCTGGCTGGTAAATGCCGGAACGACTGCGCTGGGAAAGTTTTTCTGGGCAGTGATCATTGGCGTTGTGGGATGCTTTGTCATCCGGATGCTGACGAAATTTCTGTCGGCGGCGCTGGAGCGCTCCAAGCTGGAAAAGGCGGCGCACAGCCTGATTAAAACCCTCAGCAAGACAGTGCTTTATATCCTGCTGGGCCTGATTGTGGCTTCTGCCGTGGGTATCGATGTTACCGGCGTCGTGGCCTTGGCCAGTGTGGCAACTCTGGCAATTTCCCTGTCTTTGCAGAATATGCTTGCCAATGTCATCGGCGGCTTTACCCTGCTTTACACCCATCCTTTCGGCGCCTGCGACTATGTGGAAATTGCCGGACAGTCCGGTACCGTCAAGGAAGTGGGCATTGCCTATACGAAGCTGGTGTCCCCGGATAATCGATTGGTGTCCATCCCCAACAGTGCCGTGGTTTCTGCGCAGATCGTGAATTTCAGCGTCACCGGCACCCGCCGTGTGGATATTGCGGTTTCCGCATCCTACGACGCTGCCCCCCGGAAAGTGATTGACGCTCTGCTGGAGGCGGCCAAGCACGAAAAGGTGCTTGCAGATCCCGCACCTTTTGCAGCTCTCGCCAGCTACGGCGACAGCGCCATCAACTATACCCTCCGGGTCTGGACAAAGACGGAGGACTATTGGGATGTGGATTTTGCGGTGCTTGCCAAGGTTAAGGAGATCTTTGACCAACAGGGCATTGAAATGACCTACCCGCACCTGAATGTGCATCTGGATAAATAAAAAATTTTAGTATAATTGCCGGCAGGCGGGGCATACTGTAACCGGACAGAAAAAGCACCGTAAAATTTGCGACGGCAGAAATTAAGGTACATTTTCCTGTCAAGTGTGTCATCGGCAGCGCACCGAAATTGATGCGAATAAGGCGGATAGGGAACGATCCGCCGGTACATATTCAGTCTGTGATCCCCGTGGGAGCGCCGGATTTTTTTCGGAGCCCACGGGGGTTTTGTCTGGGCAGCCCAAATGTAAAAAATTAACCGGGGAATTTGCGGGGTTTCCCTCGGGGAAAGCGTTGTACGCCGGAAAGAAATATGCTATAATGACCCTATATGACGAATTTAATGAGGAAACGCTATGAACATAGAAAATTTGCAGATCGAAAAAAGTGATTTGAGAAAGCTTTTGGGCTCCGGCAGTCCGGATGCTGCCATGCTTTATTTATATATCCGCTGCGGAAACGATCCCGACCGGGCGGAGTCCGAGCTGGGAATGACCGCTACCCGCAATGCCTGCGCTGCGGCAACCCTGCGGCAGCTGGGACTTTGGCCGGAAGAGGTACATACGGCGTTCCTTCCCGGGGAGCGGCCCAGTTATACCGAGCGGGATGTGATCGCTGCCATGGACAGCAGCGATGATTCCTTTAAAATGCTTTGCAGCGAAGTCCAGCGCCTGCTGGGAAAATGCCTCAATACCGAGGAAATGAAGATCCTTTTGTCCTTTGTCCGGTATCTGGGACTGCCGGTGGAGGTGATTTCTGTGCTGGTGAGCTACTGCAAGGATCGTCAGCATCAGCGGGGCAGCCGCTACAATCCCAGCCTGCGGAGCATCGAGAAAGAGGCCTACCGCTGGGCGGAGCAGGGCATCGATACGCTGGAATCGGCAGCGGCCTATATCCATGAGCAGAATATCCGTCATACGCAGATGGGTCAGCTGATGAATCTTTTGCAGATTCACGGCAGAAATCTGACCCCGGCGGAGGAACGCTATGCCCTCAGCTGGCTGGATATGGGATTTGATCAGGAGGTACTGGCCGCGGCATATGAGCGCACCTGCCTCAATACCGGCAGACTCAGCTGGCAGTATATGAATAAGATTCTTCAGAGCTGGAACGAAAACGGCATCAAGACAGCCGATCAGCTGAAAAACACAGATCAGCGCAATTCGGAAAAGAGCAGCCGCCGTCAGCTGGATGCAGACGAGCAGGCAGCCATCGCAAAGATGTTACAAGGGGTGTAAGCTATGGCATACAGTGCAGAAGTGGTTCGGCGGGCAAGAGAACGCCTTGCGCAGGCCAAAGCCGACCGGGAAACAGAAAACCGCCAGCATTTGCAGGAGGCCTATGAGCGGGTTCCCCGTTTGCGGGAAATCGACCGTCAGCTGCGGCTGACCATGGCAATGGCGGCGCAGGCGGTATTTTCCTCCGGCGGGGATGTGCAGGCGGCTATGGCGGAGGCCAGAGACAAAAATCTGGCGCTTCAGCAGGAGCGGCAGCAGATTGCCGACACCTGTTTTGAAGAGGGATTTCTGGATGACAGTCCCGTGTGCAGCATCTGCGGCGGCAGCGGCTACATCGGCTCCAATATGTGCGAGTGCCTGCGGGAGCTGTGCCGGCAGGAGCAGAAAAAAGAACTGACCTTCCTGAGTGTGGGCAAGGAGAGCTTTGACCAGTTCCGGCTGGAATACTACCCGGATCGGATCGACCCGCAATTCAAAGTAAATATCCGCACGGTTATGGAGAAAACCTACGATATTTGCAGAAAATATGCTTATAATTTCTCGGAAAAATCCGGAAACCTTCTGTTCTCCGGCGATACGGGCCTCGGAAAGACGTTCCTTTCTGCCTGCATCGCCCGGACGGTGGCGGACAGCGGATTTTCCGTGGTATATGAAAGCGCCGGACATCTGTTTGCGCATTTGGAGCGGGCAAAATTCAGCGGCGACGAAAATGCCCGCCGGGAGGCGGAAAAATATAACGCCTGCGATCTTTTAATCGTGGACGATCTGGGCACGGAAATGCCCGGACAGTTCACCAACGCAGCTCTCTATATGGTTATCAACGACCGAATCCTGAGCGGCAAGGCAACGATCATTTCCACCAACCTCAACACGGAGGATCTCAGCAGACGCTATAACCCGCAGATCACTTCCCGCCTTCGCGGCAGTTATCAGCGGGTGGCGTTTTTGGGCGACGATATCCGTGTGAAGAAGAACTGGGGTTAAACATGGAAAAAATCGGAATTTTGTGGGACTTGGACGGTACCCTGCTGGATACGCTGGAGGGACTTAAAAATGCCGTCAACGCCGCTTTGGCTTCTTTGGGCTACCCGGAGCGGAGCCTTGCGGAAGTGCGCAGCTTTGTGGGCAACGGAGCAGGCGTGCTTATGACCAGAGCGGTGCCGGAAAACGGAGATGCGGAAAAAGCGCTGGCGGCGTTTCAGACCTATTATCAGGCGCATTGCCGTGAGAAAACAGCTCCCTATCCCGGCATTCCGGAAGCGCTGAGAGAAATCGGAAAGAAATATCCCATGGCGATTGTGTCCAATAAGCCCGACGGAGCGGTAAAAACCCTCTGCGCTGATTATTTCCCCGGGATTTTTGCCCGGGGGGAAAGTGCGGACTGCCCCCGCAAGCCGGCACCCAATATGGTCTATCAGGCCATGGCGGCTATCGGCTGTGAAAAGTGTATCTATGTGGGAGACAGCGAGGTGGATGTGCTGACGGCAAAAAATGCGCAGGCACCGTGTCTCAGCGTGCTGTGGGGCTTCCGGGACAGGGCAGAAATTCAGGCGGCCGGGGGCAGATATTTTTGCGCCGAGCCTGCCAAACTGCTGAATATCATCGAAAGGATCGCACAAGAAACATATGGACAATGAATTCTATGCCCTTTTGGGGCGAATGCGCTACATCACCCGCTGGGGGCTGATGCGCAATACATTTGAAGAAAATATTCAGGAGCACAGCTATCAGGTGGCGGTGCTGGCCCATGCTCTGGCGCTGATCCGCCGGGAGATTCTGGGGCTGGAAGGGCCGGATCCGGATCGATGCGCCGTGGCGGCGCTCTACCACGATGCGTCGGAAACCCTTACCGGAGATCTGCCTACGCCGATCAAATATTATAATTCGGAAATCAAGGATGCCTATAAGCAGGTGGAGCAAATTGCCGGAGAGCGGCTTTTGAAGATGCTCCCCCAAGCCCTGCGGGAGCACTACCGTCCCTATGTTCTGGAAAGCGACGAAACGCTGAACCCCATTGTGAAGGCGGCGGATAAGCTGTCGGCATATATCAAATGTGTGGAGGAGCAGAAGGCGGGCAACATGGAATTTGAGTCTGCGGCGGTGCAGATTATGGGCGCCATGGAGGAAATGAACCGCCCGGAGCTTGACTGGTTCGTGGAAAACTGCCTTCAGGCCTTCAGTCTGAATCTGGATCAGCTGTAAAGGGTTGACGAAGAAATTAAAATGTGATAACATAACGGATGTTCCCACGCCGCTGTGGTGGAACAGGCAGACACAAGGGACTTAAAATCCCTCGCCCTAAAAAGGCGTACCGGTTCGATCCCGGTCAGCGGCACCAGAAAATCACCCGTGAATGGACGGTACCGTTAGATCAGCTTTCTGAAATTACGGTAACGGGCATCGCAGCGGGACAATGAAATAGCCGGGAAGGACTGCAAAAGGTACTTCCCGGCTATTTTTGTACATTCGTCTTTGGGGGCAATTCTCGGCGAAAGGAAAGCACATTCCAGAACGCTCTTGCGCCCGGAACAGCTGGCGGTTGACAATAATTTTGCCCCATAGTATAATATTGCCCATAGAGAGTTGGAAAATTTCCCCGGAGAAAGGACGGATAATATGCGATACAGTATTGAAAACGAGCAGATCATTCTGACGGCGGACACTCTGGGCGCGGAGCTGGTCAGTGTGCGAAACCGTGCAACGGGAGAGGAAATGATGTGGAGCGGAGACCCTGCAGTGTGGGGCCGCCATGCCCCTATTCTGTGGCCCTACCCGGGAAAGCTCTGGAAGGGAGAATATGAGCTGGACGGTGAGCGCTTCGCCGGAAAGAGCCACGGCTTTGCCCGGGATATGGAGTTTACGCATCTGGATACACCGTCGGATCGGCTGGAATTTTCTCTGCGCTGGAACGAAGAGACCCTCAGTCGTTTCCCGCGGAAATTCTGCATGACGGTAATCTTTACCCTTTCCGGCAATACGGTGCGCCAGCAGGTGCAGGTGGAAAATCTGGACACCCGGGAGATGAAATTCGGCTTGGGTTATCATCCGGCCTTTGTAATTCCCTTTGATGAGAAGCACAAAACCGAGGACTATGAAATCCGCTTCGACACCCCCCAGACACCCATGGTTGTGGAATCCGAAGGCGGCTTTGTTACCGGGAAAAGCCATCCCCTGATGGAAAAAAGCAGTGCAATTCCCCTGAATGACCGGATATTCGACAATGATTCCATCGGCATGGCAGAGCTTACCGCAAAGACCATCAGCCTGACGGAAAAGGATACCGGCAGAAATATTACGGTGGAGATCGGCGGTTTCCCCTATGTGCTGATCTGGAGTATGCCGGGCGATCCTGAGCTTCGTTATGTCTGTCTGGAACCGTGGCATAATACGCAGGACAAGGTGGATTCTCCGGCGGACTGGAATCAGAAGCCCGGAGCGGCCTGCGTGCGCCCCGGCGAGAACTGGAGCAGCCGGCTGAATATTACCT
The DNA here is from genome assembly GCA_020025545.1 of Oscillospiraceae bacterium. Lineage (GTDB taxonomy): Bacteria > Bacillota > Clostridia > Oscillospirales > Oscillospiraceae > Faecousia. The sequence continues at coordinate 9,331 of JAHHRX010000030.1, forward strand.
TTGACCGGTGAAAAAAACAGAAAATGTGCCTCAGCGGAGAAAACCGCTGAGGCACTTCTTTATGGAGCAGGGTACGGGAATCGAACCCGCCTCCGAGGCTTGGGAAGCCCCTATAATAGCCGATATACTAACCCTGCGAACAGATGTATTATAGCAAACCCCAATGGAAATTTCAACAACAATTTGTCGAACGGGAAAGTGTCCTGCATCCGCCGGATGCAGGACACCCGATAATTTACGCCTTGATGCTTCCGTCGGGGTTAAAGAGGGGGAGCTTCTCCAGATAAACGAGATCTTCCCGGTCCTGTGCGTCGCCCTCAGCGAGAATTGCCATACGGCCGCAGATGTGACCGCCGGACTTTTCGACCAAAGCCTCCAAAGCGGACAGACTTTCACCGGTGGAGATCACATCGTCCACAATAAGGATGTTTTTGCCCTCCATGAGCTTTGCGTCGCTGCCGTCCAGGAAGAGGTGCTGCTCCTTGGCAGTGGTGATGGACTTAACACTTACCTCTGTGATGTCCTGCATATAGAGCTTGGGACCCTTCCGTGCAAGAATGTACTTGGCATCTCCGGCCTGACGGGCCATTTCGTGAGCCAGAGGGATACCCTTGGCTTCTGCGGTGATGATATAGTCGTACTTGGGGGCCTTCTTCAGCAGCTCCCGTGCACAGGCTACGGTCAGTTCCGGATCGCCGAAGATGACAAAGCCGGCAATATAAAGGTCGTCGTTGACCTTGCAAATGGGAAGATCCCGCTCAAGGCCGGCGATAGTCATATGGTGGAACATGGAAAATCGCTCCTTTAATTCATAATTTTATATCTACTATTATACAGTCGGGAAGGGGAAAGTCAAGATTATCTGGCCGAAAACAGGAAAACACCCGCTATAAAATACAGCGGGTGCCTTCACAAAAGGGTTTAGAAAGAAGAGAGGTAGAAAAAAGGGAATCTACGGAGTAGAAAGGAACGGCTCACGGCTTCCGTTGCCTTTCATGCTTATACCTTATTCGACGGATTTGAACGGCAATTAACGAATTTGAAAACAAAAAGCATATAAATTGTGAACAAATTTTGAGGGGAAGCAACCGGCCGCCCGGGAAAGAAAAAGGCACATGCCGGGTGGATGTGCCGGAAGCCATTACAGACTTTTACAGGATTTTCTGCAGATGGTTTTGAATGGCGGCAAAACTCTCATCACTGATAACGTGTTCCATTTTGCACGCATCTGCGGCGGCAGTTTTCTCGCTGACGCCCAACAGCATCAGAACTTTCGTGAGAATTTGGTGCCGGTTCAGAATTTTCTCGGCAATCTCTCTGCCGGCAGGGGTCAAGAGGATATGTCCGTCGTCCTCTACGGTGATAAAATTGCCGTTTTTCAGCAGACCAACGGCACGGGAAACGCTGGGCTTGGAATAACCCATGTGTTCGCTGATGTCTACGGAGCGCACATATTGATTTTTTTGAGAAAGAATGAGAATGGTTTCCAGATACATTTCTCCGGATTCTTGTAATTCCATGGCGGCCCCTCCTGATATTTTTTATTAGCATACCATGAAAAATGCGGTTTGACAAGGGGAAGACCCCAAATGCCCATGCAAATGAGTAAATTGCTGCCGAGAAACCTGCGGGAAAGCTCACCGAGGCACCTGCCAAGCTTGAAAACGCCGCCTACACCATGGAAAATCCGGAAAAGATCTACGGCAAAACCCTGAGGGAAGCATACCGTGGGGGAGCTTCCCAAGGCGCTTACGGGCGCTGGCGTTACCGATGTGAAGGCGGAAACCCCGTCAAAGGGCTGCCGCCTTTCCTGCTTTCGGTAAGAAAAGCTGTCTGCCGGCGGAAATCGACAGCTATCGCATTGAGACTTATGCTAAAATAGCATCGCCTTTGAGCGGTTATGCGTGAATTTTTGTGAAAAATCCCTGCTCTTTTCCGGTAAAGGCTGAATGATTCAGCAAACTATACAAAAAATCGGTGGATATTTCGACATCTGGGTAATTGACATTTTCCATGAGAATCAAGTATAATTCGATATGTGAGGGAGCGGTTGCGCTAGGTTTCGTACCATCTCTGTTCCTGCGGAAACGGAATCTCACAGATCTTGGCTTTTACGGCGCTGTCGCCGTTAGGCATACATAATTTTAGGAGGAAAGTAAAATGAAAAAGATTGTTGCACTGCTTTTGGCTTGCATGATGATCATTGGACTGTTCGCCGGATGCGCCAGCAATGATAAGCCCAACGAGACTGCAAAGCAGGATTCCACCGACGGCCCCAAGGAGCCCGAGGCAATCACTCTGACCGTCTGGGCACCTCAGGAGGATCAGGGCGATGACAGCAAGTGGCTGAATCAGATGCTCAAGAAGTTTGAGGAAGCGCATCCCGAGTACAAGATCACCTGGAATCTGGGCGTTTGCTCTGAGGCTGACGCAAAGGATAAGGTGACCGCTGACGTTTCCGCTGCTGCTGACGTATTTATGTACGCTAACGACCAGCTGGGCGCGCTGATGCAGGCTGAGGCTGTTGCCAAGGTCGGCGGCACCTTCCTGGAGCAGGTCAAGAAGGATAATTCCGAGACCTTTGTGAACACCGTTACTTACACCGATGGTGCGGTTTACGGCTTCCCCTACACCGCTAACACCTGGTTCATGTACTACAACAAGTCCATCTTCACCGAGGAAGATATTAAGTCTCTGGACACCATGCTCTCCAAGGGCAAGGTTGTATTCCCCTTGACCAACGGCTGGTACCTGGCTTCCATGTATGTTGCCAACGGTGCTACCCTGTTCGGTGAAAAGGGTATCGACGCTGCTGCCGGCATTCAGCTGGGCGGCGACAAGGCTACCGAAGTGACCAAGTATCTGGTCAACATGGCTGCTAACCCCAACTTTGCCAACGAAGACAGCGGCAACGGTCTGGCAGGTCTGAAGGACGGCTCCGTGGGTGCTATTTTTGACGGCTCCTGGAATGCCGAGAAGGTTAAGGAAGCTCTGGGCGACAACATGGGCGTTGCTCAGCTGCCCTGCATCACCATCAACGGCGAGCAGAAGCAGATGCGTTCCTTTGCAGGTTCCAAGGCTTTCGGCGTTAACAAGCAGAGCAAGCACCAGAAGGCTGCTATGCAGCTGGCTGCATTCCTGTCCTCTGAAGAGGCACAGCTGCTGCACTTCGAGCTTCGCGGTGTGATTCCCGCAGCTTCCAACCTGGCCAAGAACGAGAAGGTCGCCAAGGATCTGGTTGCCGTAGGCGAGAGCCTTACCATGCAGAACACCGCAATCGTGCAGCCCACCATTCCTGAAATGGGCGCATATTGGGCTCCTGCTGAGACCATGGGCAAGGCTATCAACAGCAAGCAGGTCACTTTGGACAATGCTGCTGAGCAGACCCAGATCTTCCAGGATTCTTTGAACGGTACCGGTCTGTAATTAAGATCTGAAATCCGCTTATTGAAAAGCATGTGGCGGCGGCTGGATAATCCTGGCCGCCGCCATTTTTAATCGAGAGAAGGGAGACGGTATCGTGTCTAACGAATTGACAAAAGCGGATGCACGGCGCAAGCGAAAAGCATCCAAACGGTCGGATACCTTGCTGAAAGCGCTCCAACACGGCGGCCCCGTTGTTTGGCTGTCCTGCCTCATTATGGGTCTTGGCAATCTGTTTGCAGGCCAAATTGTGAAAGGTATTCTGTTTGCTGCCATGGAAGCAGCAATGATTCTGTTTATGGTTCGCCCCATGGGCGGCATCCATTGGCTCTCCATGCTTCCCGGTCTGGGTGAAGTAGAGACGAAGGAAATCTGGGACGAAGAACAGGGCGTTTTTGTATATGAGATTGGTGATAACTCTCAGCTGATTCTGCTGTACGGTGTTGCCACTGCGATTCTTCTGGTGGCGTTTGTCATTATGTGGCGAGCCTCTGTTCGCAGCGGTTATAAGGCACTCAGCATGAAGCGCAGCGGCAAGCATGTGCCGAACATTATTGAAGACATCAAATCTCTGTTTGATGCCAATGTTCATAAGCTCCTGATGACCCCGCCGTTTTTGGGGCTGCTGATTTTTACAATTGTTCCTCTTATCTATATGATTACCATGGCGTTTACCAACTATTCCAAGGTAGACAGCCACCTGATTCTGTTCGACTGGGTGGGACTGGAAAACTTCCGTGCCCTGTTTAACGGAAGCACCGTCATTGGCAGGCAGTTCTGGAGCGTTCTGCAATGGACCCTTGTCTGGGCGTTCTTTGCAACTTTCCTGAACTTCTTCTTCGGCACGTTTGTGGCCATGATCATCAATCGCCCCACCACCCGGCTGAAGGGCATGTGGAGAACGATCCTGTCCCTGACCATTGCAGTTCCTCAGTTTGTTTCTCTGCTGGTTATCCGCACCATGTTCAAGGACCTGGGTATTGTCAATAGCCTGCTGGTGGACTGGGGCGTGCTGGCAAAGGGCGATTTTCTGCCGTTTATGACCAATGCCACATGGGCCAGAGTGTTTGTTATCGTTATCAACCTGTGGGTAGGTATCCCCTACACGGTGATGCAGGTCACGGGTATTCTGAAAAATATTCCTGCGGAGCAGTATGAATCCGCAAGACTGGACGGCGCCAATGTGGTGCAGCAGTTCAGACATATTACGCTGCCCTATATGATCTTCGTGCTGACTCCCTATCTCATCACCCAGTTCACCGGCAACATCAATAACTTTAATGTGATCTATCTGCTGACCGGCGGCAACCCTGTTCAGAACGGCATGTCTGCCGGCGAGACGGATTTGCTGGTCACATGGCTCTATAAGCTGTCGGTGGACAATCAGCGCTATAATATAGCAGCAGTTATCGGTATTTTCACCTTTATTGTGCTGAGTATTGTGGCACTGGTGACTTATCGCAGCTCCGGCTCCTATAAAGACGAGGAGGGATTCCGATAATGGCAGATATGAAAAATCATTCTATGAAGCGCAGAAGAATCATTACGGATGTTATCGTCCATGTGTTTCTTACAATTATGGCTGTCATCTGGCTCATTCCCTTTGTGTGGCTGATTGCGCACAGCTTCCGGGAGGAACCGGGACAGTTTTGCGAGACTTTCTTCCCAACAGCTTATACGCTTAACAACTACAAGCAGCTCTTTACGGATTTTGAGATCATGAACTTCCCCCGGATGTTCATGAACACCCTGACCATTGCCATATTCAGCTGCCTGATCAGCACCGTGTTCGTGCTGAGCGTTTCCTATTGCACCAGCCGTGTGAAGTGGAGAATGCGCAAGCCCTATATGAATATGGCGATGATTCTCAATCTGTTCCCCGGCTTTATGACCATGGTGGCGGTATACTTCATTTTGAAGGCCATGGGACTTACCGAGGGCAGAATGATTCCCATTGCGCTGATTATCTGCTTCTCCGCAGGCTCCGGTACAGGCTTCTATGTTATGAAGGGCTATATGGATACCATCCCCAAGGCGCTGGATGAAGCTGCCTATCTGGATGGTGCAACCAAGTGGCAGGTATTTACCAAGATCACCATTCCGCTGTGCAAGCCCATGATCGTATACCAGCTTATCACTTCCTTTATGGGCCCCTGGGTGGACTTCATTTTTGCCAAGGTGATTGTCCGTGCGGATGCCAGATATTTTACCGTTTCCATCGGTCTGTGGAATATGCTGGAAAAGGAATATGTGGAAGACTGGTTCACCCGCTTCTGCGCCGGCTCTGTGCTGGTGGCAATTCCCATTTCTTTGCTGTTTATCGTGACCCAGAAGTTCTATCAGGAGGCCATGAGCGGCTCCGTTAAAGGTTAAAACGATATGAAAATTTTGAAAACCATTCTCTGTGCTGCCATGGCGGCCCTGCTTTTGGCAGGCTGCGTCAGCGGCGGCGGAGAAACCGGCACGCCCGGTGCAAATGACGAAAAGCCTGCCTCTGCAATGCAGGATCGTCTCAATCAGATCGCCCAGCTGGGACAGAGCCCCGATGATAACTACCGGGTCTGGTATGAGATCTTTGTCTATTCCTTCTGCGATTCCAACGGTGACGGCATCGGCGACCTGAAGGGCGTTACTAGCAAGCTGGACTATTTGCAGGAGCTGGGCATCAACGGTATCTGGCTGATGCCCATTCATCCCAGCAGCTCCTACCATAAGTACAATGTCCGGGATTATTACGAAATCGACCCCGAATACGGCACAATGGCGGATTTTGAAGAGCTGCTGGCAGAATGTGAAAAGCGGGACATCAAGCTCATCATGGACCTGGTGGTGAACCATACCGGCAGTGACCATCCGTGGTTCCGGGAGCTTACAGAATATCTGAAATTCGTGCCGCCGATCCTTCCGCTGGACAGCAGCGAATGCAAGTATGTGGATTACTACAATCTGGCAGTGGAGGGCGGCAGCGGCTATCGGAAGATCCCGGGAATGGATTTCTACTATGAATCCAGATTCTCCGCCGATATGCCCGACCTGAATCTGGGCAGCGAAGCTGTCCGGCAGGAAATCCGCAGCATTATGGAATTCTGGCTGGGTAAGGGCGTCAGCGGCTTTCGTCTGGATGCTGCAAAGGAATTCTATTCCGGCAGCACCGAAAAAAATGTCGAAGTGCTGAAATTTCTGCAGGACACCGCTGTTTCCATCAAGCCCGATGCCTATATGGTTGCCGAGGTGTGGGACGATTTCTCTCAGGTGACCAGATACTACGAAAGCGGCATAACGAGCCTGTTTAACTTCCCCTTTGCTGCTTCCGGCGGAAAAATCACGCAGGTCATCCGCGGTGCAGGCAATGCCGCACAGGTTGCAGGTTTTGCCAAGGCTCTGGAAAAGGCTGACAAGGCATATCTCGCCAAAAATCCCAACTACATCGATGCACCCTTTATGAGCAACCACGATGTGGGACGGATTGCAGGCTTTGTGAGCCGCAGCGAGGACAAGACCAAGCTCGTGGGTGCCATGAATCTGATGATGGGCGGCAGCGCCTTTATCTACTACGGTGAGGAAATCGGTATGGTGGCAGGTGCCGTCAATGATCCGTCCTACCGGGCGCCTATGTACTGGAATGACCGCCGTGCAGACGGCGTGACCCAGCCGCCTCCCGGCTGCACCCTGCCGGATGAATATCCTATGGGCAGTCTGGAGCAGCAGAAAGAAAACGACCATTCTGTCTACAACTATTACCGTCAGGCCATTGCCATCCGCAAGGCGCTGCCTGTGATTTCTCACGGCAGAGTAACGGAGGAAGCCGCCCTGAATACCGGGTGCATCAGCGCCCAGCGGAAAACCTGGGGTGAGGAAAGCTGCATCATTCTCATGAACATCAACAGTCAGGATGCGGTGGTGGATCTGTCCGCATATGGGGACTGGACGCTTGCGGCCTCCCTCAGTGTGGGTGAAAATGAGGTAAAACAGGATGGAACCGATCTTTCTGTTCCGGCTTACGGTGTAGCGGTCATGCTGCCGAAATAACAGATCAAACGAAACCCTCCTGCCGGGAATCCGGCAGGAAGGTTTTTGCCGTTTGAAAGGAGACAAAAGAGTGAACGAAACATTGCAGAAAAGACCCTCCGGTATCAGCGCAAATGCACTGCGTGTCTGGGGTCTGCTGTTTCTGGTGGTGGGTGTCGCCGGCAGAAGCCTGATTGAAAACCGGATTTTGGGTGTGGATCATTTAAACTCGGAGCAGCTTCTGGCGCTGATGAACCAGCACCCCGAAGCTATGACGGCGGCAACGGTGGCGCTTGTGTGCAAGGCAATCTATACCTGCGCTGCACCGATTTTTGCTTTTCTGCTGGTGGAGGGCTTTCGCCATACCGAAAATCTGACAGGTTACATTACCCGGATGGGCATTCTTGCAGCTGTCACGGAGATTCCCTATGATTTGGCTTTCAGCGGAAAGCTGATCAATATGGGCGAACAGAATCCGGTGTTTGCCCTGCTGGTGGGACTGATTGTTCTGTGGCTTTACAGCTCCTATCGGGAAAAAAGTGCGGCAGCCATTGCCGTGAAGGCGGTGGTTACCGTGTTTGCATTTCTCTGGGTGGGCATTTTGCGGATCGATCAGGGCCACAGCCTGATACTGCTTATCATGGTTCTCTGGCTTTTTCGGAATAAGCAGCTCTACCGGATTGTGGGCGGCGTTACAACGGCCTTCCTTTGCAGTATTTTTTCCCCGTTTTACATGGCCTCGCCCATGTCGTTTGTGGCGATCTATCTGTATAACGGCGAAAAGGGCGCAGAAAACCGCATTTTTAACTATGTGATTTTCCCTGTGGTGCTGCTGGCATTCTTTTCCATGGGGCTGCTGATCTTCCCGAAATAAGAAAAATGCGCACAGATACCCAGAGTGTCTGTGCGCATCAGCTTGTCAAATGCCCCGGCTTCCTGCCGGGGCATTGCGTTATTGGGCAAACATAGGGGTGGAGAGATAACGGTCGCCGGTGTCGGGGAGCAGCACGACGATCGTTTTTCCTTCGTTTTCGGGCCGCCTTGCCAAAACTATGGCGGCGTGGAGAGCGGCACCGGAGGAGATCCCCACCAGAATACCCTCCTTTGTACCCATGGCACGCCCGGCGGCATAGGCTTCTTCGGTGGTGACGGGGATGACCTCGTCATAAATGCCGGTATCCAGCAGCCCGGGGATGAAGTTGGCACCGATGCCCTGCAAGCCGTGAGGGCCGGCCTTGCCGCCGGACAGCAGGGGAGAGTCTGCAGGCTCTACGGCAACCACCTTGACATGGGGATTTTGTGCCTTCAGATAGGCACCGGTTCCGGTGATGGTGCCGCCGGTGCCCACACCGGCAACAAAATAATCTACATTTCCGTCGGTATCTGCCCAGATTTCGGGTCCGGTGGTGTCAAAATGCGCCTTTGCATTGGCTGGATTGTTAAACTGGTCGGGAATGAAGCTGCCGGGAATTTCCTTTGCCAGAGCGCCGGCTTTCTCGATGGCGCCCAGCATACCGTCCTTTCCGGGGGTCAGCACCAGCTCCGCACCGTAGGCGGACATAATGAGCCGCCGCTCAATGCTCATGGAATCCGGCATGACGATGATGCATCGGTAGCCTCTGGAAGCTGCGACGGAGGCAAGACCGATACCGGTATTGCCGGAAGTGGGCTCGATAATGGCGCAGCCGGGCTTCAGCAGACCTTTTTCTTCAGCATCCTGAATCATAGCCAGTGCCGCCCGGTCTTTGACAGACCCGGTGGGATTCAGATATTCCAGCTTTGCAAGGATTTTTGCATTTACAGCCGGTTCCTGCTCCAAATGGATCAGTTCCAGCAGGGGCGTGTGTCCGATCAGCTGATCGGCAGATGTATAAATATGAGCCATAACATAACCTCTATAAAATCAAATGGATAGGTTTTCTTAGGGGGGAGATTTTATTATACTCCTGTGGTAGGAGGCTGTCAATGCGGTTGACATTAACCTGCTGATGTGATATAAAACAGCAAAAGGAGGCGTGAGCTATGAGCACGATTGAGCAGCAGATTGAGAGTGTGGTGGATTCTATTCTGGAGGATTACCGGAGCGGTCGGGATATCGACAAAATCGACCTGTTCCGCCATCCGGACAAAGCCATCATCACAGATATGATACAGAAGCTTTTGCGGATCGTTTATCCGGGCTATTTCCGGGATATATCCTACCGCGTTTATAATATTCAGCACCATTTATCCATGCTTATTGAGGATGTGATGTTTAATCTGAACCGCCAGCTGACGCTGGTCTATCAGGCCGGCGGCATGGAACGTTCTCAGGCGGAAAGCAAGGCAGAAGCGGTCAGTCTGGAATTTTTTCGGCAGATCCCTACAGTCCGTGGGCTTGTGCAGACGGATGTTCAGGCGGCCTATGACGGTGACCCGGCGGCTTCCGGCAAGGACGAGGTAATTTTCTGTTATCCGGGACTGTTTGCCATTACGGTCTACCGGCTGGCCCATGTACTGTATACGCTGGAGGTTCCCATGCTCCCAAGAGTGATGACCGAGCATGCCCACAGCATTACCGGAATCGACATCCACCCCGGTGCGGCCATTGGCAAAAATTTCTTTATCGACCACGGTACCGGCATTGTTATCGGGGAAACTACCGTCATCGGTGACGGCGTAAAAATATATCAGGGCGTGACGCTGGGCGGCCTGACCACCCGGGGCGGCCAGAGTCTCCGGGGGCAGAAGAGACATCCTACAATTGAAAACAATGTGACCATTTATGCCGGCGCTTCTGTACTGGGCGGCGAAACGGTAATTGGACGGGATTCTGTGATCGGCGCAAACTCTTTTATCACAAAATCCATTCCGCCTTGTACTACTGTCAGCATTAAAAATCAGGAGCTGCGCTTCAAAGCCAGAAACTGTCCCGGCTGCGAAAAAAGAAATTGCTGGGACGGGGAGGAAAAAGCATAAAGCTTTCCCGGACAAAGTAACCCCCGAAGAAGCAAAAACGGAAGGCAGAACCCTTTTGAGGGCAGAATAAAAGCCATGACATCTGCATTGCTGAGGTCATGGCTTCCCCAAAAGAGATATGCGGAGAGACGCTTTTGCGCCTCTCCGCTTTTTTGCTTACTGCATGCCCTGCTCGTAAGCTTCCACCATCTTCTTGACCATCTGGCCGCCGACGGAACCGGCTTCACGGGAGGTAAGATCCCCGTTGTAGCCCTGCTTCAGGTTGACGCCAACCTCGGAAGCGGCTTCCATCTTCATCTGGCTGAGAGTATCCTTTGCCTTGCCGGAGCTCATTTTAGTGTCGTTGTTCATAGTTTTAATCTCCTTTTTTCTTTCTCGGGAAGAAATCGCTTCCCGAGAGAATCGATTTCCTTCCGTAGCCATATCTTATCCGAAATCCTGCCGGATATGAATGTGAATAAACGGAAAAGAACTCAGTTTTTTCCATTCTCGCGGAAAAAATGACAAATCCATATGCAGCGCCGTTCTGGGTTTTGTACGGCGCCCGCAGCCGGATGCCAAGGGTAAAATGTATTTTGTTTTTTGTATAAAAAATTCACATATTCAACAGAAATATACTTTGGATAAAAAGGGGATTTTCGTAAAAAATGGGTTGAATTTGCAGGGTTAATGTGATACGATATAGTCGTATCGATATGGGCGTATTATGCCCTTAAGATCTGTGAATTTGCAATTTTTAAGTTGCACTAGGAGGTAAATTGGAATGTCTGTTAAGGAAATTTTCGACGAGCGTAATGCCTTTTCTTTTGAGGTGTTTCCTCCCAAGACTGACGCCGGCATGGAGAAGCTGTGCGGCGAAGGCGGCGTGCTGGAAAAGCTCTACACCCTGAACCCCGACTACATTTCCTGCACCTATGGCGCAGGCGGCACCAATGTCGGCAAGAACCTTGAGGTTCTGGACAAGATCGTAAAGGATGGTAAGACCACCGGTGTTACCCACTTTACCTGCATCGGCAACACCAAGGAGAGCATCAAGGAGCAGCTGCAGAACTATTTGGATCACGGCATCAACCATATGCTGGCTCTGCGTGGCGACCTGCCCTTCGGCTGGACCGGCACCGGCGGAGATCTGCACTATGCTACCGAGCTAGTGAAGTTTGTTCGTCAGGAGTTCGGCGACAAGTTCACCATCGCTGTTGCAGGTTCTCCCGAGGGCCACATTCAGTGCCGCAGCCTGGAGGCTGACATCGCTTTCCTGAAGCAGAAGCAGG
>JAHHRX010000031.1 GCA_020025545.1 Oscillospiraceae bacterium
TATATAGCAAAGATTACTTTTACTACTCTTATTGACCATTTCACAAGCATATGCCACCCGGCACTGGTTTATAGTAACCAACTTATAAAACTGAGCTTTGAACTCAATCAATAAGGCAACTAAAGTTGCCAACCGCTCCTGCGGTCTTCGGCATTCGACCCGGCTGTCCGTATGGCCTTAGCCAGCTTTTACTGGCGGTCGCATCTTGCTTTGGAAAACTCTTTCCAATTGAGATAAGTTTATTCTAGCACCGAAAATGTCGGTTGTCAACAAAATATTTGCAATTTCTTAGCACTTTATACATACTGGCGCCCACATTATTGGTGAAATTGATTTGTTTGTAAGGCTATTGCCGCTTTAAGGGATCGGACGGAAACCGTTCTCCGTAAGGGCATAACCATAGCCGGGTTTAGGCTGCCAGTCATAGCGGCTCCGTTTTTCCTCCGGGAACAGCCGTGCCATCACGGCAGCAATGACCCCGCCGTGGGTCACAATCACCGTATCGAGATTTTCCTGCCGGATGGTCTCAAATGCGCAAAGGGCACGCCGCTGCATCATCTGTCCGCTCTCGCCGCCTGGCGCTGTGTTTTTTTCGTTGTCCCCTCGGAGCCACGCCTGATATTGCGCAGTATCTTTCAGCTCCTCGTAGCTTTTCATTTCAAAAATGCCGAAATCCATTTCCCGCAGCCCCAGCTCCACGGTGCGAGGCACATCTCCAAATAGTATTTTCAGCGTTTCATCGGTGCGGCGCATACCGCTGGTGATAAATCTCGCCCCCGATACGCTGTACGAAAGCGCACGGAGATCTTTCTTTCCGCTTTCACTCAAAGGAAGATCGGTACTGCCGCAGTAAAGGTGACGCAGATTGGCTTCCGTTGCGCCGTGGCGAATCAGATACAGCGTGCTCATTTCAGCTTTTGCTCCAATCCGCAGTAGATCCGGGTCACGGACTCTGCTTCTCCTGTAAGATACTGGCACAGCTGTCCCGTGGTGCGCCTCCAAAGGCGGGTATCCGCCCCGATCGGCACCACGCCGCAGAAAATATCCTGACAAATGAGAATACTGTCCTGCCAATCTTCCCGGTGGCTTTCAAAATATGCCTTGGGCTCCACCCCGGCATCTATGCAGGCATAGGTAAATTCTTCAATACAATCAATGCATTTCTTGGAAAAATCGATTTGCGGACCGGTACAGGTAAAAATATCCTCCTCGGCAAGGGCATAGGTATTCTTTGCAAAATCCCGCTTTCCCTGATAAGCGCCTCCGATAATCAGCTTCATGATTTCCTCCTAAAAAACCGCCAGCACCGCTGCCGCTGCCAGCTCCGAAAATGTGATGGCATAGCCGGCAATATCGCCGTTCATGCCCTTGAGTGACCGCCAGGCTCTGGTGAGCGCCAGCAGAAATCCCGCCATAGCCCCCAGCAAAACGAATCCGTATCTGCCCCAGATTCCAAAGCCCAGTGCCAGAGCTGCCGCCAGCACCGTCAGTAAAACGGCAATGTGAGACACCGAGCATTTTCTCTTTGCATACTGACTGGTGGACATGGGCGGTAAAATCGTCACCGCCAAGGCCCCGCAGCATCGGCTCACCACCGGCACCAGCATGAAAATCCAAAGGTTTTCTTCGGATCCTACCGAAGAAAAGAACGCAAACTGGCTCACCACCAGCAAAATGCAGGCAATGACGGAAAAGGAGCCCACATGGGAATCCTTAAGAATCTCCCGGCGGCGTTCCAGATCCCGCCAGGATTTTACCGCATCTGTCACATCCATAAACCCGTCCAGATGCAAAAATCCGGTAGCAAGATACGGCCATACGCTAAGCACCAGAGCGATTACCGGCTGAGGCAGATTCCAGAATCTGCAAAGCCATCCCAGCGCTCCCCAAAGCACGCCGATCTCCAGCCCCACCAGCGGCAGAAACAGAAGCATTTTGTCTCTTGCCTTTTCCTCCCACACTTTGCAGGGGAACGGAATGGCGCAGAACATGGACTGGCACATGGCAAACGCATAAAGACACAGCCTCACAGGGGCCACACCCCCTTATGTACGATCAGATTTCCTCCAACGACCTCCAAAAGCACATCGCAAAGCTCCGCCACGGTGCGGTCCAGCTTGGCAAGGCCCTTTCGGTAGACTTCTGTAGTCTCGTCGTAGCGGTCCGCATCGGAATAGATGTAATCGCTGACCACTACCGCATTTTTGACACCGGCGCAGAACTGCTTCAGTTCCTCTGCGCAGCGCTCCGGGGCAGTTGCGTCCATTTCGTAGTTTTTTTCCTCCGGGAACAGCTCGTTCATCAGCAGCGCTGTGATACTATCCAGAAGATAGGTTCCCCGGGAATCTCGGGGTGCATGGCAGATATGTCTGCCGCACTCAATGGTTTCAAAGCCCATTCCCGCCCGATCCGCCACATGGCGGCGGATACGGCAGTGATCCTCTTCATCGCTGGGAATCATGGTCGCCACATAGTAGTGCACTTCCCCTTTTGCAAGATCCAGCGCAATATCCTGTGCCAGACTGGATTTTCCGTTTTTCACACCGCCGGTGATAAAAACGATCATTTTTCTTCCTCCACCGTAAATTTATCGCCCTGACGGATTTCGTCCAAATATCCGTCGTCAATGCCTGCCTGCTCATAGGTTGCCATATCGCTGATAACCGCGCAGGCCGCAGACAGGATTTCAAAAGCCAAAGGACAGCCGCTGCCCTCTCCCAGCCGCATATTCAGCAGGAGCATAGGCTTTAAGTCCATGGCCTCCATAGCCAACCGGTAGCCGATCTCATAGGATGCATGGCTGGGAACCAGATATTCCCTTGCCTCCGGGCAGAGCCGCACAGCGCACAGCGCCGCCACCGCGGAAATGAATCCGTCGATCACTACCGGGCGTCGGGTGGCCGCCGCCCCCAAGAATGCGCCGCACATGGCTGCAAGATCAAATCCGCCCACTTTGCTGAGAACATCCACCGGATCTGTTCTGTCCGGGCAGTTCAGCGCAATGGCTTTGCTGATGGCAGCCTTTTTCTTCCGGAACCCCTCGTCGGTCATGCCGCCGCCCTTTCCGGTGACTGTTTCCACCGGAGCCGAAAGCAGCACGGACAGCACCGCCGCAGAGGTGGTTGTATTGCCGATTCCCATTTCGCCCACGCCCAGCACATCCGCCTCGGTGTCCATGGCAAGCTGTGCGCCGATGCCGATGGCAGTCAGTGCCTCCTGCCGGGTCATAGCAGGGCCTTTTGTCATATTTTTTGTGCCATAGGCGATTTTTCTATTCAAAACCTTCGGCTCCGGAACGCAGGCATTGACTCCCACATCGCACACGGTAATGCCGCCGCCGAAATGCTTTGTCAGCACCGCAGCGCCGGTTTTTGCCCGGGTCAGGTTCACCGTTTGCAGCAGGGTAATCGACTGAGGCGAGCTGGAAACGCCCTCCTCCACCACGCCGTTATCGGCAGCAAATACCAGAAGGTGCTTCTTTTCGATTTTGTTGTGGACATTTCCGGTGATGCCCGCCATCTGGATGGATAGATCTTCCAGTCTTCCGAGACTTCCCGGCAGCTTTGCAAGGCGGTTCTGCCGGCTGCGGGCAGCGGCCATAGCCGTTTCATCCAGCGGACGGATCCGGCTTATGAGTTCTTTCAGTTCCATTACGATTCCTCCCATAAAACATTTTCCAAAAGCCAGTGTAAGGACGGCTCTGCATCTGCAAGCTCCAAGGTCATCGTCGCATCCGGGCAGATCCTTTCCGCCGTTTCAATCCATTCCTTCATTGGGATGCTGCCTTCAAACAGAGCGCTGTGGGTGTCCTCGGTTCCATCATTGTTGTGGATGTGGAAATGGTCGATCACATCGCCGCACTCTCTTACCCAATCCAATGGTGAGCACCGGGAATAGACGTTGGCATGGCCCACATCCAGACACATTCGCAGCTTGGGGCTTCCCACCTGCCGGATGATGTCCGCCAGGAGCTCCGGCGTATCTTCCATGACATTTTCCAGACATACCGTTATGCTTTCCGGAATTTGCCCCAGAAATTTCTGCCAGAAAATCACGGACTGCTCCTGATACCAGCAGGGGTAATAGGCACCGGGCAGGAATCCCCCGTGAAAGATCACTTTCTCCGCACCGTAGCTCTGTGCCCTGCCAAGGGTCTGCAGGTATCTCTCCTTCGCCAGCGTCCGGGCTTTGGGATCCACAGCGCAGGGGAACAGCTCGCTGAACGGGCCATGAAGGGTCCGCCGCCGGGCGTAAGGCAGCTTCCGGCGCACTTTTTCATCCGTCTCGGGAAATTCCCGGTCCAGATTCCACGCCGTAGAAAATTCCGCAATTTCCAGCCCAAGGCCGTGGGCTTGGGCCAGATTGTGCGCGCAGGCATCAATGGTGGAAATAAATAGTTTTTCCCGTTTCATATCTGCGCCCCCAAATTATTTTCAGTACATACTCCTGCAAAAAACGAAACATCACCGGTGAAAATCCCAAAATTCTACAATCTCCGCCTGATTTTTATTGGGTTAATGATACCACATTCTCCCAGCTGCCGCAACCCCTGGGCCTGCGTTTACGAAAAAATCCCCTTGCGGAGGATTTCCGCAAGGGGATTTTTCTTAAAGGAGCGGTGCAACGGCCTTCATGACAAAGCCCACGGCTTTTCTGCTGAATTTTTCATTGCGGAGTGCCTGCCGTGTAATAAAGCGGCATTTTCCTCTGGTTTCCACAAAGTCCCGCTCTATATCCGCCACGCTGTCGGTGCCGTACATATAGGTTGCGCACTCGAAATGGTGGTAAAGGCTTCGATAATCCAGATTGATTGTCCCCACCACCGCCTCCCGGTCATCGCAGACGAAGCTCTTTGCGTGGACAAAGCCGGGGGTATATTCATAAATCTTAATGCCGGATTCCATCAGAGATGCATAGTGCGTATAGGCCAGACCGTAGGGGATTTTCTTGTCGGGGATTCCCGGCAGGATGAGGCTCACCTCCACCCCCCGCTCAGCGGCATATTGCAGCGCACTTTCCATCTCTCCGTCCAAAATCAGATACGGAGTCATAATGTGCACATACCGCTGCGCCCGGTTCAGTATATCGATGTAGACCTGTTCTCCAACCTTTTCGCTGTCCAGCGGGCAGTCTCCGTAGGGAATCACAAATCCCTCCGAACAAATATCCGTCCGGGCCGGGACATTGATAAACCGGTCAAAGTCCAGCTCCCGCTCGTCAATGGACCACATTTGCAGGAACATCAGCGCAAAGCCTCTGGCGGCTTCTCCCTCCACCATGACTGCGGTATCCTTCCAATGGCCGAATTTTTGGATACAGTTAATGTACTCATCCGCCAGATTGATGCCGCCGTTAAAGGCGGTATGACCGTCGATCACCAGAATTTTGCGATGATCCCGGTAGTTATAGTGGGTAGACACAAAGGGCGAAATCGGGGCAAACATCTTGCATTTGATACCCAATCCCTCCAGCATTTTGGGATAGTCATGAGGCAGTCTGGCAAATTCGCAGGTGCCGTCATACATAAGCCGCACATCCACGCCCTCAGCTGCCTTCCGGACGAGAATTTCCAGCACCCGTCCCCACATAACCCCCTCTTCTACAATAAAATACTCAAGGAAAATGAATTTTTCTGCCTTTTCCAGCTGCCGCAGCAGCTCCTGAAATTTGGCTTCTCCCACCGGAAAATAGGTAACACGGGTATTTTCAAAAACATTTCCGCCGCCGTTTCGGCGAATGTAGTGCGCCAATGCCGCCACACCGGGAGCCGTTTCCTTCAGATGCTCCGCCGTCTGAATGGACTGAGGCAGTATGTTCTTTGTCTGGTCGTTAATCTGGTTGACCCGTTTTTTAAGAGCCCGGTGCCCGATATCACTGCGGACAAAAAGATACAGCAGCGAGCCAAACACCGGCAGAAGCATAATCACAATAAGCCATGTGATCTTGGATGTGGGATCATGCTTGCTGTTGAGCACAAGCAGTACCATAAAGATGCTCAGCAACACGCTGCCGCCGTAAATATGGGGCAGGAAAGCGTTAAACCATTCAAAAATTCCGAATACCACCGCCACCTGCAGCACCAGCAGCACCGCAATCAATCCGAATCGGCTGAATATGGCCTTGAGCATACTCTTCTTGCCCTTCTTGAGAAGGGACATTCCCTTATTTTCTTTTGCCTGGCTCATTCAGCGCACTCCTTTTCCCATAAATTTCAAAGATATTATCTGAATTATACTATATGTAACGGCTTCTGTAAATAGAGCACTGCGGCAAGGGAAAGCACTTTTCAGCGCTTCATTGGCCGGTGCTCCGCTTTCGCACAATATATAGTTGCAGTTTTTGTTATTTCCACAATATATAGTGTTTTATATGTTGACAATCCAAATTTTTGGGTCTATACTGTTATCTAGAACGCTTTAGGAGGAATGCACATGCGCATCGGTGGCATTCAGAAAACCACGCTCCTCGACTATCCCGGGCGCGTTGCCTGCACGGTATTTCTCACGGGCTGCAATCTGCGCTGTCCCTTCTGCCACAATGCTGCTCTGGTATTACCCCGGCAGGATACCCCGCCGGAAATTTCCCTGTCAGAGCTTTTTTCTTTTCTGCAAAAGCGCAGGGGCAAGCTGGACGGAGTCTGCATCACCGGCGGAGAACCCACCTTACAGCCGGATCTTCCCCGGCTGATCCGGGAAATCCGGGAGCTTGGCTTTGCCGTCAAGCTGGACACCAACGGCACCAACCCGAAAATGCTTGCGCATTTATTGGAAAGCGGACTTCCGGACTATGTGGCTATGGACATCAAAAACAGCCCCCGGCGCTACCGGGAGACCTGCGGCGTGGATGTTCTGGATGCCGTCAGCGAAAGCATACGGCTGCTGCTGGGAAGCTCCGTCGACTACGAATTTCGCACCACCGTGTGCCACCCCCTCCACACGCCGGCGGATATGGCTGAGATCGGCTGCTGGATACACGGAGCCAAGCGGTATTTCATTCAGCCTTTTGTGGATTCCGGAGATTTGGTAGGCACCGGAATGCAGCCTTTCACGAAAGACGAACTGCCGGCGCTGCTTGCTGCAGCGCTGACCCAGATCCCCGTGGCACAGCTGCGGGGCATATCATAAGGAGAGATGTATTATGTATAAAGTCGCAAAGCGTGACGGACGGGTTGTGGATTTTGATATTGCCCGAATTTCCGGCGCCATTACCAAGGCCTTTGAAGCCACCGAGATCCCCTACAACCCTGACATTATCAATATGCTTTCCCTTCAGGTCACGGCGGATTACGCCCACAAGATCACGGATGACACCATCGGCGTTGAATCCATTCAGGACAGCGTTGAGTCCGTTCTCCAGCGGGCGGGCTATGCCGATGTGGCAAAGGCATACATTCTCTACCGAAAGAACCGGGAGAAGCTTCGCTCCATGAACTCCACCATTCTGGACTACAAGAGTCTGGTGGACGGCTATCTCAATGTCTCCGACTGGCGGGTAAAGGAGAATTCCACCGTCACCTATTCCGTGGGCGGTCTGATCCTTTCAAACTCCGGTGCCATCACCGCCAACTACTGGCTCAGTGAGATTTACGACGAGGAAATCGCCAACGCCCACCGCAATGCAGATCTTCACATCCACGATCTTTCCATGCTTACCGGCTACTGCGCCGGATGGAGTCTCCGGCAGCTAATTGAGGAAGGTCTCGGCGGCGTTCCCGGCAAAATCACCTCTGCGCCTGCCAAGCATCTTGCCACCCTCTGCAACCAGATGGTGAATTTTCTCGGCATCATGCAAAACGAATGGGCCGGCGCCCAGGCATTTTCCAGCTTTGACACCTATCTTGCTCCCTTTGTAAAGACGGATAATCTATCCTATTCCGAGGTCAAGCACTGCATAGAAAGCTTTATTTACGGTGTCAACACCCCAAGCCGCTGGGGCACCCAGGCCCCCTTCTCCAACATCACGCTTGACTGGACTGTGCCTGCGGATCTGGCAGACCGTCCCTGCATCGTCGGCGGCAAGCCGCAGGACTTCACCTATAAGGACTGCAAAAAGGAAATGGACATGGTAAACCGTGCCTTTATCGAAGTGATGATCGAGGGCGATGCCAACGGCAGAGGATTTCAGTATCCCATACCCACCTACTCCATCACCAAGGACTTTGACTGGAGCGAAACAGAAAACAACAAGCTTCTCTTTGAGATGACAGCCAAATACGGCACTCCCTATTTCTCCAATTACATAAACTCCGACATGGAGCCCTCCGATGTCCGCAGTATGTGCTGCCGCCTCCGTCTGGATCTGCGGGAGCTGCGGAAAAAGAGCGGCGGATTCTTCGGCAGCGGTGAATCCACCGGCTCCGTAGGCGTTGTCACCATCAACCTGCCCCGAATTGCCTATCTCGCCAAGGACGAGGCCGATTTCTTCCACCGACTGGACCGAATGATGGACATTGCCGCAAGAAGTCTGAAAATCAAGCGGGAAACCATTGGAAAATTTCTGGAAGAGGGGCTTTATCCCTACACCAAGCGTTACCTTGGCAGCTTTGACAATCACTTTTCCACCATCGGCCTCATCGGTATGAACGAGGCCGGGCTCAATGCCAAGTGGCTGCGGAAGGATCTGACCCATAAAGAAACGCAGGACTTCGCCGTGAAGGTGCTCAACCATATGCGCAGCCGTCTGTCCGATTATCAGGAGCAGTACGGCGATCTCTACAATCTGGAAGCTACCCCCGCCGAATCCACCACCTACCGGCTGGCAAAGCACGACAAACAGCGCTACCCCGACATCATCACCGCTCACGAGGGAGCAACTCCCTACTACACCAATTCCTCCCACCTGCCTGTGGGCTACACCGAAGATGTGTTTGAAGCACTGGACATTCAGGATCGGCTTCAGCCCCTCTACACCAGCGGCACGGTGTTCCACACCTTCCTCGGGGAAAAGCTGCCGGACTGGAAGGCCGCCGCGGCTCTGGTGCGGAAGATCGCTGAAAACTATGAGCTGCCCTACTACACCATTTCTCCCACCTACTCCGTGTGTACAGATCACGGCTACCTCAGCGGGGAGCAGTACACCTGCCCCTACTGCGGCAAAAAGACCGAGGTCTACAGCCGGATCACCGGCTACTATCGCCCGGTGCAGAACTGGAATGACGGCAAGGCGCAGGAATATCAGGATCGCAAGGCCTATCGCACCGACGGCACCCCCGGCAGGCACGCTTCTCCCGTCCCCCCGGCACAGCCTGCCCAGTGCCCGGAAGAAAATCCGGAGCGGCTGCTTTTTGTCACCAAGACCTGCCCCAACTGCCGGATCATCAAGCCGGAGCTTGAAAAAGCAGGCATTTGCTATACCGTGATGGATGTGGAGGAAAATATGGAGCTTGCCCGGCAGTACCAGATGCGCAGCGCCCCCTCTTTGGTGGTAACCACCGCGCAGGGCCCCACCGTGTATGCCGGCGTCGCCGCCATTCGGGACTACATAAAGCAATTCCGTCAGGCTTAATTTTCCTTTATAAAATGTGAAACGGGTGCAGCGATTGCTGCACCCGCATTTTTCGTATTAGTAAGAAATCAGTTCGTAGCCATCCTCTGTAATGAGCACCTGTATCTCCCACTGGGCGGAGGGCATACCGTCCGCTGTGTAAATTGTCCAGCCGTTGTCCGCATCCTGAAAAATTTCATCGGTGCCCATGTTAATCATGGGCTCAATGGTAAAGCACATACCGGGAACCATCATCATTTCCGTTCCCCGTTTGGAAACATAGCTCACCCACGGATCCTCATGAAACTCCAGACCGATGCCGTGACCGCCGATTTCCCGTACTACGCTGTAACCGTTCTCCTTGGCAAAATCATGGATAGCCTGTCCCATATCGCCCAAAAAGCCCCAGGGCTTCACCTGTGCAAGGCCTACCTCGATGCTCTTTTTCGCCACTTCCACAAGGCGCTTCTTTTCTTCCGACACCTGACCGATGCAGAACATCCGGGAAGAATCGGAGAAATAGCCGTCCAGTATGGTAGAGGCATCCACATTGATGATATCCCCCTCCTGCAGCACCACATTCTCCGAAGGGATGCCGTGGCATACCTCATCATTTATGGAGGTGCAGACACTCTTGGGGAAGCCCTCATAGTTCAAAGGAGCGGGGATTGCGCCGAAGCCGGTGGTCACATCGTAGACCCAGCGGTTGATTTCTTCGGTGGTGATGCCGGCGCGGATATGCTCCGCCACATAGTCAAGGACTGCAATGTTGACCTTGGCGCTTTTCCGGATTTTTTCGATCTGCTCCGCATTCTTAATGAGCTTTCTGGGCGGAACCAATGCGCCCTTAAAATAGTAGTCCTCCAGCTTACTGTCAAATGCCAGATGACACGCCTTATATTTTTTCCCGCTGCCGCACCAGCAGGGCTCGTTTCTGCCTAACTTATGCAAAAAACCGCATCCTTTCCTTCCCTCTTTGCCGCCGCTCCGAGGGTTCATTTGCTTACATTATAACACCGTTTGCAAATAGTGCAATCCTTTGCCGAATTTTCTCTTTTTCTCCGTTTTTCCCGGTATCCCTTGTTTTTTATCTTGCATCTTTGCTCTTTTAAACAATTTCCAGCCTCGACCCGGATGGATTCCTGTCTGTCCCGACATTTTTTATTTGCCGTCAAAAAAATCTATTGACAAGCGCTGATGATTGCAGTATCATGTTAATAGTTAGCGTTGGCTAACCAATTGAAATTACCATGTTATTATCGATAACATCTATAACTGATTTTTCAGGCAACAAACAAAGAGGGTGTATTTTATGATGCCGTTAGCTTTTGCAGATATTGGTGAAGAGTATATGATTCAGAAGGTCAGCGGGCGCCCCGAGACCCGCAAGCATCTGGAAAACCTCGGCTTTGTCGCAGGGAGTAATGTAACGATTGTCAGCACCATGGGCGGCAACCTGATCGTAAAGGTCAAGGAAGCCCGTGTAGCAATCAGCGCTGAAATGGCGCAGAAGATCATGATTTGAGGAGGTAGATCAATGAAAACGCTTCGGGAAGTCAAGATTGGCGAAACCACCAAGGTCGTCAAGCTCCACGGTGAAGGTGCCGTCAAGCGCCGCATCATGGATATGGGTATCACCAAGGGTGTTGATGTCTATGTGCGCAAGGTAGCTCCTTTGGGGGATCCCATTGAAGTCACTGTCCGCGGTTATGAGCTGTCCATCCGGAAGGCGGACGCAGAAATGATCGAGGTTGCCGAATAATTTTTCGGCATTTGGATCAGAGGCGAGTTCTACTCGCCATATTATTTGAGTATCAGTTAGTGTACGCTAACAGAAAGAAGGAAACTACATGGAAATACGCATTGCCCTTGCCGGCAATCCCAACTGCGGTAAGACCACGCTGTTCAACGCGCTCACCGGCTCCAATCAGTATGTTGGCAACTGGCCCGGTGTTACCGTTGAAAAGAAGGAAGGCAAACTGCGGAAGCGGGATAATGTCACCATCACTGACCTGCCCGGCATCTACTCCCTCTCTCCCTACACACTGGAAGAGGTTGTCGCAAGAAACTATCTGATTCAGGAACGCCCCGATGCCATTCTCAATATCGTAGACGGCACCAACCTTGAGCGGAACCTGTACCTCACCACACAGCTGACCGAGCTGGGCATCCCCGTTGTGGTGGCCATCAACATGATGGATGTTGTCCGCAAAAGAGGCGATGTCATCAAGACCGATGCACTTTCCAAGGCCCTGGGCTGCAAAGTCATCGAAATCTCCGCTCTGAAGGGCGACGGCACTCTGGCCGCTGCAGACGCTGCCATTGAGGCCGCCAAATCCGGCAAAACCGTCCCCATGCACACCTTCTCCGGTCCTGTGGAACATGTGCTGGCGCACATTGAGGAAGCCGCCGTTCACGGTCTTCCCGAGGAGCAGCAGCGCTGGTACGCCATTAAGCTCTTTGAGCGGGACGAAAAGGTGCTGGAGCAGCTGAATCTCAGCGAAAGCATTCGCAATCACATTGAAAAGGATATTGCCGATGCAGAAGAAGCGTTGGATGACGATGCCGAATCCATCATCACCAACGACCGCTATGTGTACATCGGTCAGCTGATCAAGAGCTGCTACAAGAAGCAGACCACCAGAAAGCTGACCAGCTCCGATAAGATTGACCGGATCGTAACCAACCGTTTTCTGGCTCTGCCCATTTTCATTGTGGTTATGTTCCTGATCTACTCCATCGCCATGGGTCCGTGGGCTGTCAGTATCGGCACAAAGGGTACCGACTGGGCCAATGACGGTCTGTTTGGTGACGGTTTCCACCTGTTCGGCATTGGTTCTTCTGCATACGAAGAAGCGGCAGCCCCCTACAACGACGCAAACCTCACCTGGGCGCACTACGAAGTTGCTGCAGAAGAGGCCGGCATTGATCTCACCACGAACCATGATTTCACCGTCACGCTTGAACCCGAAGAAAAGGGTGAAGAGCCTGTTGTAATTGATTACGACGCCTATCAGGAGGCGCTTGCCTTCGTGGAATCCAACGAAGAAGTTGACCCTGCCGATTACGGCGTATGGGTCCCCGGTATCCCCGTTCTCTTTGAAAAAGGGCTGGACGCTCTGGGTGTCAGCGGATGGCTGCGGGGCCTCATTATGGACGGCATCGTAGCCGGTGTCGGCGCGGTTCTGGGCTTCGTTCCCCAGATGCTGGTACTGTTCCTGCTGCTGAGTCTGCTGGAGGACTGCGGCTACATGGCCCGTGTTGCATTTATCATGGACCGTCTGTTCCGCCGCTTCGGCCTTTCCGGTAAGAGCTTCATCCCCATGCTGGTTGCCACCGGCTGTGGTGTTCCCGGTATCATGGCCAGCCGTACCATTGAGCAGGACCGTGACCGCAAGATGACCATTATGACCACAGGCTTCATCCCCTGCGGTGCTAAAATGCCCATCATTGCCCTGTTTGCAGGTGCTCTGTTCGGCAATTCCCCCTGGGTCGCAACCTCCGCATTCTTCATCGGTATCGGTGCCGTAGTTGTCTCCGGTATCATGCTGAAGAAGTCCAAGGCATTCGCCGGTGAGCCCGCTCCCTTCGTTATGGAGCTGCCTGCTTACCATATACCCGTTCCCTCCAACTTCCTGAGAGCAACTTGGGAGCGTGGCTGGTCCTTCATCAAGCGTGCAGGCACCATCATCCTGCTGTCCTCCATCATTCTGTGGTTCCTGCAGGGCTATGGCTTCACCGAAGCCGGCTTCGGCCCTGTTGCTGACAACAACAGCTCCCTGCTGGCTGCCATCGGCAACGGGATTGCCTGGTTGTTCTATCCCCTGGGCTGGATGGGCGACATGGCCTGGAAGGCTACCGTTGCTACCATCACCGGCCTGATTGCAAAGGAAGAAGTTGTCAACACCTTTGCTATTCTGTATCCCCCCGCAAGTGCAGCTGCCGAAGTCCTGATGGACGAGGTCGGCACTCCCATCTGGGGCCAGATCGCCCAGAATTTCGGTGCTGTCACCGCTTACAGCTTCATGGTCTTTAACCTGCTGTGCGCTCCCTGCTTCGCAGCTATGGGCGCTATCAAGCGTGAAATGAACAACTGGAAGTGGACCACCTTTGCTATCGGCTATATGTGCGTATTTGCCTATGTGATTTCCATGATCACCTATCAGATCGGCGGTCTTTTCACCGGCGAAGCCGTGTTCAGCGTCTTTACCGTGATTGCCATCGCACTTCTGGCGGGCCTTCTCTATCTTCTCTTCCGCAAGGGCTACACCCCCAAGGATTCCCACACCCTCGCAGATCGTTCTGTGAATGTATAAGCTGGAAAGGAGCGTACTATGACTGCAGGTGACATGATTATCATCGCTGTACTGTTGGTTGCGGTGTTCTTCGCCGCACGGGCAATTATAAAATCCAAGAAAAGCGGCGGTTGCAGCGGCGACTGTTCCTCCTGCGGCAAATGCGGTGGCTGCAGTGGGTGCAGCGGATGCTGCTCTGCTCAGAAGCCCTCCTCTAAAAAGTAAAACATCATAAGAATACCTCCTATACACTAAGGCGTGCTGCGCAGATTATGCAGCACGCCTTAACTATTTGTATCGGTTCTGATTTTTCTATAACCTTTGGAAATTTCCGGGTTTCATTAGCAACGGCCGTGCGCTATGCTCACCGCAGAGGCTTGGCACGGGTCGCCGGTCACGATCATGGCTTAAAATTACCGTTGCAATCTGCACAAAAATCGTGTATAATGTGCAGGTGAGCTTCACAACCGGATGTGGCTCAGTTTGGTAGAGCACGTGCTTTGGGAGCATGGGGCCGCAGGTTCGAATCCTGTCATCCGGACCATGCAGAGTGTCCTTATGGGATTTGAGAAAATCCTGTAACGGACACTCTGCTTTTTTATTCTCAAAATACGACTTGCAATTTTATCCTTGCATTCGGCAAAAAATGTGTTACACTTTATTTGGTTGTAGCATCAACTTTATCTGTGGGGGGAACAAAATGGATTATACCAAGCGGCAGATTACCAAAATTGCCAGAGAAGCGAATAAGCTGACAATTCGGATGATGAAAGACGAGGGCGTTGGAAGCGGAGAATTTGACTTGATTCATCTGGTGCGTCATAATCCCGGAATTTCTCAGAAAGAAGCCGGTCATATACTGAATATGGATAAAGGCGCCGTTGCCCGTCGTGTCGTTGCCTTGGAACAGAAGGGATACATGATCAGACAGGAAAACCCAGCCGATGCCAGAAGCCGCTTGCTGTATGCCACGCCAAAGGCGGATTCTCTTAAGAATTCCAAAGCGACAGTGGAGGGTGCTTTCTATACATGGCTGCTGGAGGGCCTTTCCGATACGCAGCGGGATACCTTCTGCGCACTTCTGGAACAGCTTTATCATCGTTCCAAGGTGGAAAGCCGAAGCGGATTTCCACATCTGTACGAAAGACTGAATCATGCGGAGGTATATCCTGATGAAGAATTCTAAAACCCGGCAAATCAGGGATTACCTGAAGCCGGAAAAAAGGGTTTTGGCCATCGTCACGCTGTCCGGTATTGTTTATAATGTGGGAATGACTGCCGGTCCGTGGTTTGAAGGTAAGCTGGCGCAATGCTTACATGATATCATTGTCAAGACAAAAGGCTTTCAGGATATGGTACATCTTGCGCTTATTTACGTGGCAGTGATTCTGCTGGTGCAGCTCATGCGCTATATAAAGCGCCTATATGTACGAAAATTTGCCAACGATATCAACCGTGATATGAAAAAGGATCTCTATCACTGCATGGTATTCAAAAGCAAAGCGGAACTGGAGCAGGAAGGCATTGGTTCCTTGATGACCAAGGCAATTTCCGATGTAGACGCCTGTGCGGAAGGCATCCGTAAATTTACCACCGAAGTCTTTGATACCGGTGTGGTAATGATTGCCTATTTTGTAATGCTTTTGGGCTATGACTGGCGTCTTACGTTGCTTTCCATGCTTTTCCCTCCGATTGCCTACTATATTGCAAACAGACTTAAGAAAATAGTGACGCAAAGTGCCAAAGAATACAAAGTCAGTGCCGGAGCGCTCAATGAATCCACCTATGACCGGATCGGCAATGCGCTCACCTACCGGATTTACGGTCAGGAAACCAGCCGTGATCAGATATACGAAAAATGTCTGACAGATTATGAGGCCAAGGCCGTTCGGGCAAATATCTGGGAAAATGTCATGCAGCCGATTTATCTTGTAATCTCCATGGCTGGCTGTGTGTGTATTCTTTGGTTCGGCGGAAGAAATGTGCTGGGTCAGGGCTGGACACAGTGGGATATTGCCGCATTTGTAACCTATCTGTCCTGCTTTACAAAGCTGGCATCTAAATCCTCCAAAGCGGCGAAGCTGTTTAATTCCGTACAGAAAGCATCTGTCTCCTGGAAACGCATTCAGCCGTTCTTAACCGCCTCCGGCCTTGCCGAAAAGGAAGGCAAAGTAAAGGATGCCCAAACGGCACCCGAACAAAAAGCACTCACTGTCGACCATGTGTCGTTTCACTATGAAGGCAGTGCCGATCTTTTTAGCGATATATCTTTTTCGGCAAATCCGGGGGAGATGATTGGAATCACCGGCCCGATTGCCTGCGGAAAAACCACTCTCGGAAAGCTTTTTCTGGGTGAGCTGCCGTATCAGGGAGAGATTCATATACGGGGGAATGTTACCTATATGGGACATGATCCGGAATTGATCAGCGGAACCATTGAGGAAAACATTCTTCTTGGGGATAGCGGCGATGCGTGGGAAGCCCTTTCCTGGGTGCAGATGGATGAGGAAGTCAAACAGCTGCCGAACGGAATCCATACCCGAATCGGCAATGGCGGTATCATGCTTTCCGGCGGACAGCAGGCACGAATCGCCCTGGCCAGAACATTATGGCACCGCAAAGAAGTCCTGATTTTGGATGACCCATTTTCCGCGTTGGATATGCAAACAGAACAGAAAATCTTTACAACCCTTCAGAAGCTTGCAAAAGACTGCACTGTGCTTCTGTTCTCGCACCGTCTTTCTCTGTTTCCGCAGATGACACAGGTAATTTGGATGGAAAACGGACTGCTTACCGTATCCGATCATGAAACGCTTCTGCATGAGAACCCGGAATATGCCAACCTGTACCATACACAAACACCGGAAAGCAGAAAACGACAAGGAGGTATTGCCGATGGATCATAATGTAGTCCTGAGAGCAGCAAAAGAAACCATATCTCGCCATGGCAAGCTAACGGTTTTGCTGCTTTTTACCGTTATCTGCAGCATTGCGGCAGGGTTGATTCCCCCACTGGTTTTAGAGCGGATCATCAACACCTTAACGGAGCGAAGTGATCTTTCGCTGCTGGCGGTTATCCTCTACTTTGTCCTGCTTTCTCTGTCCGGATTTCTGGATGCAGGGAAAGAAAGTCTGATAACCGTGTTTGGTCAAAAGGTAACACACCAAATTCGGCGTATTATGTGTCAGAAGTTAAAATCTCTGCCGGCTGACTACTACACAAAACAGGACACCGGAACAACCGTTTCCCGATTTGTGGGTGATGTGGATACCATAGAGACTCTGTTTACTTCCGGTATTATCAGTATGGCCGCGGATGCCTGCCAGGTTTTCAGCATTTTAGCGATCATCTTTGTGAAAAGTCCGGGGCTGGGGGTGCTGATGGTTTTGGTTCTGCCATTGCTTTATCTGCTGACTCGCGCTTTTCAAAAGCGAATGCTGGCAGCGCAGCTGGATAACCGACAGGCAGTTGGCCGAGCAAATAACCACATTCCGGACACCCTTCGCAGTATTCAAACGCTTCATAATCTGAACAAAGAAAACTATATGGAAAAGCGCTATGATACATTCATTCAGGAAGGGTTT
Source organism: Oscillospiraceae bacterium (assembly GCA_020025545.1). Classification (GTDB taxonomy): domain Bacteria; phylum Bacillota; class Clostridia; order Oscillospirales; family Oscillospiraceae; genus Faecousia. The sequence continues at coordinate 17,364 of JAHHRX010000031.1, forward strand.
TGCGCGGTCAATCGCTCCAGCTTCTATGATGCAATCTACTCCCCTATTATCATCACGGTCAGCACGCTTCTGATAGCCGTTATGATGATTCTGTCTGCCAGAGGCGGGTGGTTTATGGGCTTTTTCGGCATGTCTGTGGGAACATCCGTTGCTGTGATTTCCTATGTGGGTAAAATCTTCGGGCCCTTGGAAAGCATTGGCATGGAAATTCAAAACATTCAGTCGGCTGCTGCAGGCATACGGCGAATCAATGCATTTTTGAGCGAACCGGAAAAAGAGCATTGTACCGAAAAATCTGACAGAAAGCCATCTGATCCTCCGGCGATTCGCCTGCAAAATCTGCATTTCGGTTACGAGCCTGACAAGGAAGTTTTGCAGGGTCTTACCTTAACCGTGAATCCGGGCGAACATATTACCCTGATCGGAAGAACCGGTGCAGGAAAAAGTACCGTATTCAAGCTGCTGTTAGGCCTGTATGAACCATGGGACGGCACGGTTGAGATTTACGGGAAGAACGCAGGCTGTATTCAGGAAGACGAGAGAAGAATGCTGTTTGGTTATGTAGAACAAGCATTTCACGCTGTCCCCGGAAGCATCCTGAATCAGATTACATTGGGTGATCCGTCTATCTCTCGGGAGCAGGTGCAGAACGCATTGCGCACGGTAAACCTGTGGAATACAATAAAGGAATTTCCTGCGGGTCTTGATACCCCTTATCAGGATTCCCTGTTTTCCCGGGGGCAGATTCAGCTGCTGTCCATCGCCAGAGCCATCGTATCCGATCCGCAAATCCTTTTACTGGATGAAATCACTGCAAATCTGGACACCGATACGGAGCAGCGGGTTCTGGAAGCCTTACAGGCTGCATCCTGCAATCGCACGATGTTATCCATCTCCCACCGTCTCTATGAATACAGTGGCGGCAGCTATATTACCATTCCGTCATCTGCCGCAGGAGAATGAAACAGCCATGAGTCTGAAACAAAAAGCAAAAGAACTGAAATCTGCTCTTCCGGCTGTATTTCTTGCACTGAAGGATAAGGAAACCCCTTGGTATGCCAAGATGATTGCAGCTGTAACCGTTTGCTACGCTCTGTCCCCCATTGATTTGGTTCCGGATTTTATTCCTGTTCTGGGATATCTGGATGATATCATCCTGCTTCCCGCATTGGTGGCATTGACAGTAAAATTGATTTCTCCCACTGTGTGGGAACGCTGCCTGGCGGATTCCAAAAAAATGTGGGCAAACGGGAAACCCACAAAGTGGTATTGTGCGATTCCGATTGCACTGATCTGGCTGATGCTCTTGTGTCTGGTTCTGAAATTAATTTTTTAAATTACGAAGCCTTACTCTTTGCACCGGAAGCCAAGTGCCACGATCCGCTCCAAATGCAAATACACCCCATCCTATTACTGAGATTTACCTGTTTATCGTAAATGGAAGTAACCCTTTAGAAAAAACACAGGATTTCGTGAGAAATCCTGTGTTTTTTGGTTACAGCAGCGGTAAGGACATACTCCGGCAAGACGAAACTGCGCTGAAGTATCTATCGGTGACGGTAGTAAAACACGGCAATCTGCGTGCGATCCCGAAGCTGCAGTTTTTCCAGAATGCTGCTGAGATAATTCCGGACGGTCCCCTCGCTGAGAAACAGCTTTGCCGCAATTTCCTTATTATTGAGCCCCTGTGCAATCAGCTCCACGATCTCCTGCTCCCGGGGCTGCAGACCGTAGCCGTCCAGATCGGGAGACTTTGGCTTCTGATGCAAAAGGTTGGGAAGCTTGGAGACAATCTCCTCCCCATACACATTCTGTCCATTGTGTACCGCTTCTAGCGCCGGAAGTATATGGGTGTAATCCTGCTTCAGCAGATACCCCTTCACCCCCAGATTCAGTGCCTTGATAATGTATGCATCATCCAAAAAAGTGGTCAGCAGAAGAATTTTGGCATTGGGAAATTCCTGCAAAATCTGTCCGGATGCCTCAAGACCGTTCATATGTTCCATGCGAATATCCATGAGCAGCACATCCGGCCTGTGTTCCCGGTAAAGGCTGATTGCCTCCTGCCCGTCCTGACCCAAAGCGCACACGGTAAGTCCCGGATTGCTCTGCAAAATCATTTTTAACGCCCCGGACACCAGTCGGTCATCATCTACAATCACAATTTTCACTTTTCAC
>JAHHRX010000032.1 GCA_020025545.1 Oscillospiraceae bacterium
GGGTGCAGGCGTACATTGCCAGCAGGAGAAAGGAACTGGCCGCCCAGGCCGTGACGCCGGAGCGGGTGCTTCTGGAACTGGCGGATATCGGCTTCGGGCAGCGGGAGTTCCCGGCCTACGATATGTTTGGCGAAGAGCACCAGCGCAAGCCGTCCATGACAGCCCGACTGAAAGCGCTGGAGCTGATGGGCAAGAATCTGGGAATGTATACGGACAAGTTGGACGTGGATGCCGTGGATACCGGCCAGCTGGAGTCCATCCTGAAGCAGCTGGAGGACGAGAAACATGGCTGAGCTGATCCTGAGCGAAAAGTATAAGGCGTTCTTGCGCTGCACTGCTCCGGTAGAGTTTTGCGAAGGGACCACAGCGGCGGGCAAAACCACCGTGGGGCTGTTCAAGTTCATGCTGCAGGTGGCGGCCAGCCCGAAGCGGCTGCATGTTCTGGCCGGCCTGGATCAGGGCACCATCGAAAAGAACATCATCACCAAGGAACTGGGCATTCTGGATGATTTCGGCAGTCTGGTTCAGTACTGGCCCGGAGGCCAGGCGCAGGATCGGATGGCGCATCTGGTATTCCATACGCCCAACGGAATCAAGAAAATCTATGTTTTGGGCTATGCGGACAAGGCCCGCTGGAAAAAAGCCCTGGGCGGCCAGTATGGCTGCCTGTACATCGATGAGCTGAACATTGCAGACATTGACTTTGTGCGAGAATCTGCCATGCGCTGCGATTATCTGTTGGGCACACTGAACCCGGACGATCCATCCCTGCCGGTGTATGAAGAATTTATCAACCATGCCAGGCCTTTGCCGGAATGGGAGCAGGACACTCCGACGGAAATATTAAACGAACTGAACCAGGAACCCAAGAAAGGATGGGTTCACTGGTTCTTTTCGTTTGAGCACAATGCCGGGCTGTCGCCGGAGAAGATCCAGCAGATCATCAGCATGGTGCCGCCGGGCACAAAGCTTTACAAAAACAAGATCCAAGGCCTGCGCGGCCGTGCCACAGGTCTGGTGTTCCACCTGACGGATGCCCACCTAATCGGGGCGGCTTCACTGCGGGAATGGATGGAGCCAGACCACAAGCCCAAGCCGATGCACTGGGTGCAGCTGTCCTGCGGTGTGGATACTTCTTACAGCCAGAAGACGGAGGATACCTTTGCTTTTGCCTTTACGGGCATCCTGAATGATCGCTGCAAGGTAACGCTTGCGGTGGAGATCCACTCCAATAAAGAGAGGGCGGTAAAACATCTGCCGCCGATTGCGCCAAGCGACATTCCGGCACTTCTGGTGGATTTTTTGGAGCGTCAGCGCAGGGCCTGGGGCTTTGCCCGGGTGGTTTATATCGACAGCGCCGATCAGGCGACGATTACCGAGTGCCAGAAGTACAAGAGGCAGCATGGTTGCATTTATGAGTTTGAACCGGCATGGAAGAAGATGCCCATCATTGACCGTATCCATCTGGAAACCGGCTGGCTGCATAATGGCCAGCATTTGATCGTGCGGGAGAGCTGCCAACCCATGATTGCGGAGTATAACACGTACAGCTGGAAAGAGGACAAGGACAACGAGCCGGAAGACAGAAACGACCATACCATTAACGCGGAACAGTATAGCTGGCTCCCGTATAAAGAGAAAATCGGAGAGATACAAAAATGAGATTTATGGAAAGGGTGAAAAACATGGTGCGAAGCTGGCTTGAAATTCAGCCGGCACCCGGCCGGGGAATCACGATCCAGGAGCCGGTCAGCCACGAAACAAGCGTTATGCGCAATAAAATTTGGTATCGTGGCGATGCCAGCGAAATAGACCAGCTGTTCAAGGCGCTGGGAGAAGATGCCGTGGGGCAGGCCCGTTTTTGGGCTGCGGCGCCGAGCAATGAGAGCATTCGCAAAGCACATAGTGGTTTGCCCGGAATTATGGCGGACACATTAGCGGGTGTGGTCAAGGCCGATCTGGATGATCTGGACTTTGGAAAAGAAAAAGAAGATCTGGACGCTGCCCACCGCTGGGAGGGAATTGCAGAAGATAACGCTTTCCCTGACTTGGTGGGGCAGGCCGTGGTGGATACGCTGGTTACAGGAGACGGTGCTTTTAAGGTCAGTCTGGACCCGGAAATCAGTGCCGGACCGATTTTGGAATTCTGGCCGGCGGATCGGGTCCGCTACCAGTACCGGCACGGCCGCATTTGCGAGATCTGCTTTTTGACGCCTATGGGAGACAGACGAACTCTGGAAGAAATCTATCGCCCCGGCGAAGTGTCGTATCGGTTGATGGACGGAGAAAAGGAAATCCCTCTGGCAGCGGAACCGGAATGCGTCAATTTTACCCCTGTGCAGTTTGATGAGGATATCATGCTGGCCGTACCCTTGCGGTTCTGGAAGTCGGGAAAATGGGCAGGCCGCGGCCGCAGTATCTACGATAACAAGACAGATGCTTTTGATGCTCATGACGAAATCATCAGTCAGTGGATGGACGCTGTGCGAGCTGGACGCGTACAGAAGTACATTCCGGAGAACCTGATTCCCCGAGATATGGAGACCGGCGCACTGAGGATGCCCAGTTCCTTCGGTTCCAACTTCATTTTCATTGCTGGCAGCGCAAAGGAAAATGCCGAGGATAAAATCGAAACGATACAGCCGGACATCAAATATGAAGCCTTTGTGGCCAGCTACACGGCCACTTTGGATATGTGCCTGCAGGGTATTATGAGCCCGGCCACGTTGGGGATTGATGTGGGTAAAATGGCCAGTGCGGACGCCCAGCGTGAGAAAAAAGACATCACCGGCATGACCCGCAACGCCATTACGGATGCCCTGGAAAAGGCACTGCCCCGGTTGGCGCGTGTGGCACTATCCGCGCAGGACATCCTGGAAAACCGCCAACCTGGCCAGTATGAACCCACGGTTTCCTTTGGAGAATACGGCGCCCCGGATTTTGACAGCCGAGTCAAAACGATTTCGGGGGCAGCAACCAGCGGGATCATGAGCATAGAAGCGCAGGTGGAAGAGTTGTGGGGCGGCAGCAAAGACAATGAATGGAAGGCCGCAGAGGTACAGCGCATCCAATGGGAGCGGGGTATTGAACCGATGGAGGAGCCCAGCGTCGGCGGTGAGCCTGTATGACAGCCCGTGAAATCGCGGATCTGTTTTTTCAGCTGGAATTGGTGCTGATTGCCTCCCTAAAACGGAACCTTGCCCGGCATAAAGCATGGGAAAAAGAAGAAGGTTTTGACTGGGAGGCCTGGCAGTCCGCCAAGCTGCGGGATATCCGCCGCTTCCAAAAGGAAAACCGAAAAGAAGTGGCAAAGTATGCGCCTGTCATCGACCAGGAGACGCGGCAGCTCATCGAAGAACAATACCAGGAAGGCGGCGCAGAAGGCTTTTTCCGTATGAACGACCGCCGAGTGAGTGCTTTACTGGATGAAATGCAAACCGCCCAGAAACAGGTGGAAAAGGCCGCTCTGCGGTATATGGATGACGTATACCGCAAGACGGTACATACTGCCGCGTTAGGTATGGCCACTGGATCTATGACCCTGCAGCAGGCCACGGACGCCGCCACAAAGGATTTCCTGGCCGCAGGCATCAACTGCGTGCAATATAAAAATGGGCGCCGCGTCAACATTGCCAGTTATGCCGAAATGGCCTTGCGAACAGCAGCCACCCGCGCCACCCTGATGGGAGAAGCGAAGCTTCGGGAGTCGATGGATATAGATACGGTGCTGGTGAGTCAGTACGGGGCTTGCAGCGAAACCTGTCTGCCCTGGCAAGGGCTGGTGTACATCGATGATGTGTGGCAGGACTATGATGGCCCGCATACACCCGGCGGGACCTATGGTGTGAGCCGTAACGGCCGCCAGTACCCGTTGCTATCCGTAGCGGTGAAAAATGGCCTGTTTCATCCCAACTGCCGGCACACACTGACCACTTGGTTTGAAGGCATCAGCACCCGGCCGGAGCCAATGGATAAGGCGCAGATCGAGCGCACATCCAGGCTGGAAAAGCAGCAGCGAGCCATGGAGCGTAATGTGCGTGCGCTGAAACGTCTGGCATCCGGCACACAGGACGCAGATCAGGCAGCCGCCTACCGAAAAGAGGTGCGCACCGCCCAGAAAAAACTGAAAGCCTTTGTGGATGAAAACGGCGATGCGCTGCGCCGGGACTACTGGCGGGAAAGGTACGACGGGGTACCGTTGCAGGAAGAAATATCTGAATCTATTCGTGGTAGCGGCGGCGAAGCGGAAGAGAATGGAAAGACCATCCACAAAATGCTGGGGAAAATAGATCCACATGATCCCCCAATGGCAAAGAACCTGGTTGATAGTTTTTGCAAAAAGTATGCGTCTTCTGAATACGAAAACATGATGGTTATCACAAACGATGGCGAAGTTCATGTTATGACGGATCACAACCCGAAAGGGGTTGACTGCTCTTATCTGGGTGATAAACTAAAAGGTAGTTACAACATCCACACACATCCGCCGGATAGCACCCAGTTTTCTTTCAGCACAGATGTGGATATGCCGAACTTCTTTGCGGATGGTTCAGCCGTGATGGATGCAGTTGACTACAAATACCATTATCGCTTTGTGCGACCGGAAGGGATCACTTGGGAGCAATGGGATAAAGTTCGATATGAGGTTGAAGACGATATTAGTAGCATTTTAATGGAAAGAGGAATTGGCGTAGACGATTATGAGGAAAATGTTCAGCATATTGTGATGGATGAAACTTGTAAGCGGTTGCATATCACATCATACACAAGGAGAAAACTATGAGCTACACCAGTGATGAACTTCAGGAGCTGTGGAGAGCGTCATTACAACGGGAAAGAACTCTGATTCAAAAGTATAAGAAGACGCATAGTTTGCCGAGCCGTGGTATTATCCTTACACCTGAAATACAGGCGGAGAAGGCTGAACAGAAGCGTTTATATGCAGAAATGCTTAAGCTAAAACAAAGCCCGTAAATTCCGCTTACAATCACGAAAAACGGTATTCTAATACGTTTTTTTGCGTTTGACGCACACCTTTGGCAAAATATGAGCGTTAAGCTACCATTTTGTTGACGTCAACAAAATGTTAGACTGTAAAATACGATACACAGGCTCACCGCCCACCACGGGCGGCGGGCTATTTTTATACCTATTTTCAGGAGGTGATATGGATGAAGAAGGCGATGCTGAGCCAGCCCATGGGGACTGTTCGGACGAAGAAAGAGATTCGTGCCGCCAGAGACAAGGCTATCATGGCACTGGAAAGCATGGGATATTCTGTGGTCAATACGCTTTTTACAGATGAATGGTATTCGGATGAAAAGGCAGAGGAACACGGGGTTGTACAGAAATCGCTGTACTTCCTGGCAAAGAGCCTGGAAAAGATGAGCCTTTGCGACGCAGTGTATTTTTGCAAAGGCTGGGAGTATGCCCGTGGCTGTCGAATCGAGCATGAAGCAGCGGTGGCTTATGGGCTTAAGATTATCTACGAAACTTGATGACGAGAGCAGCCGCAAGGCTGCTTTTTTCATACATATTTTTACCCCAAAAGGGGAGAAAGGAACGGAAACATGAAGAAAAAACAGGACGAAAAAGCAAATCCGAAGAATCCTGTGGAAGCAGAGGCTTCCCCGGCGGAAAAGGAAAAGCCGGAAGCCGAGCAGCCGCAGGAAAAGTCTGACGAGCAGCCTGACCAGGAAGAAGAGCCGGAGAAACAGCCCCAACCGGAGGCCGAAGCCTCGGACGAGGAACAGGCCGAGGAAAACAGTGAGGACGGTGCAGAAAGCGCAGATCCGGAGCAGGAAGACCCTGAAGCAGAATCTCACCCGGCGGAAGAGGAGCAGGCAGAGCCTGCAGCCAATGGCAGCGATGAGAATGCCAAACTGCGCACCGATCTGCTGGCTGCAAACAGCAAGCTGGCGGCTTATGCGGCGGGTGTGCGTCAGGACATGATCGATGACGCGGTGACCCTGGCTACTGCACAGGCACAGGCTGCCGGCGAAGTGACGGAGGAAGCCGTGACTGCTGCTATGGCCGAGGTGCTGAAGCGTCACCCTGACTGGAAGGCTGATGCCCCCAGCAAGAAAAAGACGGGCGGCTTCAAGCTGGGTGCGGACCCGGACGCCGCCGCCGGCCGCAAGAGCGGTAAGACCGAAAAGACCGAGAAGAAGCGTTGGAATCGCTTCCAGTAAGAGAAAGGAGCATAAACTATGCCGAATACTGTAAATTATGCCGAAGTCTGGCAGCCGGAGCTGCTGCCGATCCTGATTCAGGAAACGATGTGCTCGCCCTTCATCACGAACAATGTTCGCTGGCTGAGCGCGCGGACCTTCCACTTCACCTCTATGTCCACCAGCGGCTTCAAGAACCATAACCGCACCGGCGGCTGGAACAAGGGCGAATTCAAGCAGTCGGATCACCCCTTCACGGTGGAGCATGACCGCGATATCCAGTTCCTGGTAGACAAGGCAGATGTGGACGAATCCAATCAGACGGCATCCATCCAGAACATTGCCCACACCTTTACCCAGACCCAGTCTGCCCCCGAAAAGGATGCGCTGTTCTTCTCCAAGGTGGCGGATACGGCCAAGAAGCTGGAAGGCTACCACAGCGAGACGGCAGCCTCCGAATACAACAAGACCAACGTGTTCGGGAAGCTGAAGGGCTTTTTGTCTGCCGGTAAGCTTCGCCGCTACAAGGCCAAGGGTGCGCTTGTCATGTATGTGACCAGCGCCATCATGGATGCCCTGGAGCAGAGTGTGGACTTTGAACGCAAGATCGAGGTTATGCGTGTAGCAGACGGCGGCGAGGGCATCGAAACCCGTATCACGGAGATCGATGGTGTCCCTGTCATGGAAGTCATTGATGATGAAGTCTTTTACGACAGCTTCAACTGGGAGCCTGAAAACGGTGGCTTTGAGCCGACCAAATCCACTGCACACAAGATCAATGTGCTGATCGCCAGCCCCTTGACCACCAAGCTGGTGCCCAAGATCTCCAGCATCTACTACTTCGCACCCGGTGCACACACCGAAGGGGACGGCTATCTGTACCAGGAACGTGAGCTGTCCGACGTTTTCACCTTTCCCAACGGCAAGGATGGCAAGGTGGACAGTGTCTACGTGGACACTGATACCGCTACCGTGTCTTGATATGGCCAGCTATGTAACACAGGAGGACTGTGTTAAGCTCGGTGAGGTGGAGCTCCTGGAATGGCCGAACGCAGAGCGGCTTTTGGAACAGGCCAGCGATCAGGTGGATGCCGCGTGCTTTGGCCGCATCCAACGGATAGGCTTTGCAAAGCTGACGCAGTTCCAGCAGGACAAAATCAAAAAGGCGGTGTGCTTGCACGCTGCCTTTTTGCAGTCCTATGGGCAGGCATTGGAAAGCCCGCTGGAAAGCTACGGTATCAACGGCGTCAGCATGTCTTTTGCATCTGACCGTGTTGTCCGTCAGGGCGGTGCGGTGGTCAGCCGCGAAGTGTATAGCCTGCTTTTGCAGACGGGTCTTGCGCAGAGAGGGGTGTGGTGACGCATGAAATGGCCTCAACTGGTACAGCCCTGGGCCTGTCAGGTGCCGGTGACGGTGCATCTGACCGGAGCAATGGGCGAGGACGGCACCGAGCTGGAGCTTGCCTGCATCCACACAAAATGCAGTTTTGACGAAAAACAGCGTCAGGTTTTGGATGCCCAGCGGCAGCTGGTCCGGCTGAACGGTACGCTTTTGTTTCCCGGTGATCTGGCACCTGACACCCCGGAGCTGAAGGGCACCGTGGAGCTTTTGGGGCGAACCTGGAAAATCTATCAGGGCAGCCGCGGACGTAACCCGGACGGCAGCGTGAACTATACCCGTATCGAGGTGATGTAATGCCGTTTGAAATCAAGCTGGATCAGAACGTCATCGATCAGATCGGGCAGGCAGCACAGGATGCTGCCCTGGCCACGATGGAAGCATTACACACTGAGGTTGTGACCGCGCAGGTCATGCCCATGAAAGACGGTACCCTGCAGAATACGCTCACGTCGGTCCAGCCCATCCAGGAAGAAGGTCAGATCGGCGCGCGCATGATTTCAGATGGCCCTTACGCTCGGCGATTGTATTTCCACCCGGAATACAATTTTGCACAGAATAAAAATGCCAATGCGCAGGGCCAGTGGTATGAGCCTTGGTTGGAAGGTGGAGAGCATGAAAAGTTTTTGCCGGAAACCTTTGAAAAACAGCTGAAAGAGAGATTGCCATGAGAACGGAGCAAGTAAAGAACTGGCTGAAAGGTAAAACTGATGTGGGCCAGGGAATCTATGTGGGGACCATTGACGGCAATACGGAAAAGTGCCTTGGCGTCTATCTGCAAAAGCGTTCCGGTCCGGCACGAATTTGCCTTGGCGGACCGAAACAGACCAAAACGGACGAGCTGGCAGTGACAGTTTTAGTCCACTGGGGCAAAAGTTCGGTGCAGGCGGAAACGAAAGCCTGCGCAATCTGGAAGCTTTTTTATGGATTGACCGATACAATCATGGATGGTTCCTGGGTTTGTTATGCAGACCCGGGAGCCGGCCCCATCCCGTTGGGGCGGGACGAAAGAGGCGTCTTTGAGTATGTGGTCAATGTACGACTGATTTATAAAAAGGAGTGATATAAATGGCAGCAAAAACGGGCGTTTATCCCGTATTTGAAAACAAGTTCAAGATCGATAAAAATGGCCGTAACAGCCCCGGTGAGATGGTGACCATTGCCGAGATGGAGAGCTTCAGTGTATCCATCGACGGAAACACCGTGGAGTGGAGCCCCATGGAGGCAGAGGGATGGCTGCGCCGAATGGTGACCGGCAAGGCGCTGACCATTACCCTGACCGGCAAGCGCAACCTGGGCGACCCCGGAAACGATTACGTCGCGGACAGCGCCTGGGGCACCGGCGGCAGCTGCGACAGCAAATTCGAATGGGATTTCCCCAGCGGCGCCAAGCTGGAGATGAACTGCGTTTTGAACGTGACCAACCCCGGCGGCGGAGAAAGCCGCGACGGTGCCCCGCTGGAGGTGGAGATCCTCAGCGACGGCAAGCCTACCTTTACCCCGGCAGCGGGCGTCTGACTGTAAGATATCAGCCATCACTCTGCGGAGTGATGGCCTTTTTTGAAAGGAGAAACACAAATGGGCAAGATGTATACCTTGGATGGAAAGCTGTTGACGGAACTGCCGGAGCTGCGGATCGGCGATAAGCTGTACCCTGTGGACAATCGCACCTGTACCGTGAAAAAGATGATGCAGCTGACCACGAAAAAAGCCGGTGAAGAGGACGAGGATTATCTGGGCAGCATGGAGGAGGCCCTGACCCTTGCCCTGGGCCAGAAGGCTGTGGCAGAAATCAAGCCGGACGAGCTGCCTTTCCCGGCATATCAGAAGCTGTTCGAGCTGGTCCTGGCAGCGGCCACCGGCGATGACCCGGAGAAAATCCCGGATCAGGACAATGCCAGCCGATTTCAGCCCGCAATCAAATGAGTCGGTCTGGTATGACATGGAAAAAGATGCCCTGCTGATCGAGCAGAGCATTGCAAAGCAGTATGGCGTTTTGCCTGCTGCTCAGGCGGATTTGAGCTGGCAGGACTGGAACAAGCTGGTGTCTGGTCTAATGGATGATACACCCCTGGGGCGGGTGGTTGCCGTGCGAAGCGAGCAGGATGCCGAAGTAATCAAACGGTTTTCACCGTGGCAAAAGCAAATCCGAATGGAATGGGATGTATTTCGGGCTGATCAGATGCTGCAGCACACCACAGAAGGCGAAATGCGGCAAACCATGGCCGGTCTGGAGAGAATGCTGGCAAAGGCGTTTGGAGGTGATAGCTGATGGGAGCACAAGCCGGAAATGCCGGTACCGTATGGATCGATATGCTGATCCGAAATACCATTGGCCGCCAAATCAGCAACATGTCCCAGCAGGCCGGTGCGCAGGCGGAAAAGCAGTTCGATGCCGTAGGGGCGAAAGCCGGAGCGGCATTCACGCAATCATTTGACCGCAGCATGGCCAACGCACAGCGAACATTGAAGCGCGTTGAAATGCAGCATGAAGCCATTACGGCAAAAATGGATGCCATGCGCCAGTTAAAAATGCAGGACTATTCCAATCCCATGATGAGCAAAAGGGAGCGTGCAGAAGCAGCCCAGCAAGCACTGGAGCAGGATAAGGGCTTTCAGAAATTACTTGCACAGCAGGAGCGTGTGTACCAGCAGATGCAAGCCGCCAGAGATCGTCTGGAAGTTGCAGTAGAGGCGGCAGCGGCAAAGCAGGCTGCAGCCGAAGCGAGGTTTGCAGAAAAAGCCGCACAGGCAGATGAACTTGCCAGGAATCGGCAGGAGATGGCGGCCAAACGTGCAGCCGATGAAAGCCAGCGGGCACATGTCCGCGCTGCACAGCGTGTGCTCCAAAGCTGGCAAAAGGCAGGCGGGCTTATTAAGCGCAGCCAGTCAATGGTGGCTGCTGCAATAAAGAAAAGCTGGAGCAAAGCGACAAAAGGCATTTCTAAGCTGTTTCATACGATGGGACGCACCATGCGTCGGGTATTCGTACTGGGGGCCTTTCTGGCCTTCTTCCACGGCTTGCGGGATGCCATGGCGGGAGCCATTAAGCAAAATGCACAGCTGAGCCAAAGCCTGGCACAGGTGAAAGGAAACCTGTACACGGCATTTTCTTCTATTTTCAGTGCAGTTCTGCCGGCTCTGACGGCCATGATGAACGGGCTGGCGGCGCTGACCGCCCGTATCTCGTCCTTCATGGCGGCACTGTTTGGCACGACAGTGGCAAAAAGTCAGGCTGCAGCAAAGAAGCTGCAATCGGTAGGAAAAGGCGCAGCGGGTGCGTCTAAAAAGCTGAAGGGCGCCCTGGCCAGTTGGGACGAACTGAACGTACTGCAAAAGAACGAAGATGCCGGCGGCGGGGCTTCGGCAGGGATGGATTTCACTGCCCAGACGGACGAGGCAGCATCTGCGTTTGGTGAGATGCTGCGTAAAGCCATTCAGGCAGGCGACTGGGACGGCCTTGGCCGCATCCTTGGCGAAAAGTTCAATGCCATGGTGGAGCGGTTTGATACAGCTGCTCTTGGCACCAAGCTGGGAAAGGGCATCCAGGCAGCTGTGCAGTCTGCATATCGGTTTATCCAGACAGCAGATTGGAACGGACTTGGTGCGAAATTCGCAGAGGGCCTAAACCATGCGTTTGCACAGGTGGATGCCTGGAAACTGGGCGCACTGTTGGCCAGCAAGTGGGCAATTGCATTCCAGCTTTTGAATGGATTCGTTGAAAATACGGATTGGGCGCAGGTAGCCCAAAAGCTTAGTGCTGGAATTCGGGGCGCTCTCGATACCATGGCGCAGGCAATCCAGAACTTCAGCTGGAGCAGCCTTGCGGACAGTATCTGCACCTTCCTGTGTAATATAGACTGGGCCGGAATCTTTGCGTCGGTAGCAACGGTTGCTGGCAGCTGCGTGGGCGGCGCAATCAGCTTTTTCTGGACACTGGTTGAAAATGCCTGGAATGGCCTGTGTGGATATTTCGATCAGAAAATCGAAGAGACCGGCGGCCATTTGATTTTCGGCCTCTTCAACGGTGTGGGCGAAGCTTTAGGTAATGTTGGCGTCTGGATTTTTGACCACATCTTTAAGCCCTTCTGGAATGGAATTTGCGCAGCGTTCGATATTCACAGCCCGTCTAAAAAAATGGCGGAAATCGGGCGGTACCTCATCGAGGGTATGTTGGGTGGCATAACCAGAACATGGGAACGCGTGACCACTTTCTTTACCAAGGCGCTGGCAGATGTAAGGAAAACATTTGCAGATGCCTGGTCTGCATTGAAAGAGAATACAACGCAGATGTGGAGGGGCATCGGCAATGCCATCAAAGCAGCGGTGAATACCATCATTGGTATCGTAAACAACATGATTCGGGCCATTACCGATGGCATCAATGCAGCAGTGGATGCACTGAACCATATCCATGTGGATATCCCGGAATGGGTGCCAGGCTTTGGCGGAAAGAAGTTTGGCCTTAACATCCCGCATGTAACGGCGCCACAGATCCCGATGCTGGCCAAGGGAGGCGTTATCACGCAGCCCACGCTGGCCATGATGGGTGAATACCAAGGCGCAGGCAGTAACCCAGAAATTGCAGCGCCGCAGAGCCTGCTGCGAGAAACCTTTGCGGAAAGCATTGCCCCGTTGGTGGATGCGCTGTATGAGCTGATTGCTTGCCTGCATGACGATAACCAACGAGAGATTGTCCTGAATCTGATCTTTGAGGGGAATTTGGCGCAGCTTGCCCGGATCATAAAGCCTTACATCGACAAGGAAGGAAAACGTGTTGGTGTGAAGTTGGTCGAAGGAGGTGTTACGTAATGCTGTGGATTGACGGCAGAGGCTATAACGTGGAAGTGGTAAAGATCAAGCGCAAAGGCGAATTTCTGGATAAGTATGCCCAGCGCACAGAGATGGGCGTCTTAGAGCGTGAGTTGCACGGCAACTACATCAACTATCAGCTGAAATTGGGACCCAATACCGACCCGGCTGAGTATGACCTCCTGTGGGAAAAACTGAACGCGGAAGAAGAATTCCATACGGTGCAGGTACCGTATGGCGAAAACGGCATGTATACCTTCGAGGCGTATTTCTCCAATGTTTCTGACGAGCTCCTTTGTCAGCGGGGCGGAAGAAACACCTGGAATAGCCTGACGGTAAACTTTATCTCGCGCAGACCGAGAAAGGGGGCTGCGTAAGATGCGCACAAGTACCCGGGTCGAGCTGGGCCTGTATGATGTGACGGCACGCACGGACAGCTCACCGTCCAGCGCAGATGCCCAGCCCTGGGCGGACGTTGCTGCGGATTTGCGACGGGACCGGATCCCGGCTTTGCCGAAATATGGCACCCTGGAATCCCGGCAGTTTCTCATGGACGGCAGCTTTGCGCTTTTCCCAGACCGGCCGCAGGGCGAGTTTTGGGGCCTTTGGTCACGCCAACAGAGCGGCCCGGACGGACGCTTTGCGCGGCCGCCGGTGCTGGAGATCCGCTTTGCCAAGCCCCACAGCTCGGCCGGTCTGACCTTCCATTTTTACGCGCCCGACGACTGGTCCAGCGAAATGAAAATCGAATGGCTGGACGGCGGCGGTGGTCTGCTGGAAAGCGCGCATTTTTACCCGGACCGGGTGAATTTCTATTGCGAGAAGAAGGTGGGCTCCTACCAGCAGATGCGGATCACCTTCCTGGGCACAAACCATCCCGGGCGGTATCTCAAAATGACCGGCCTGGACTATGGTGCGGCCATGACCTTTGCAGGGGAAGACGTGATCCAGGCCAAGGTGCTGGAAGAGGTGGACCCGCTGTCCAACGAGATTTCCATCAATACGCTGGACCTGACGCTGTTCAGCCGGGAATCACAGTTTTCTTTGCTGAACCCGGACGGCGTGAGCGACATGCTCCAGGACAAGCAGCGTCTGACCGTTTGGGAGGATGTGCAGCCGGACAAGCGCTCCCGAGACGTGGTGAGCCACAACATGGGCACGTTTTACCTGTCCGACTGGGCAAACAAGAGCGATACCATATCTACACTTTCTGCCGTTGACGCGGTGGGCCTTTTAGATGGCGACCCCTTTGACGGCGGTATTTACGACACCACAGCCAATGTGCTGGCGTCGCAGATCCTGACCGGGTATGAGTACATGTTAGACCCAACTCTGGCAAGGGAACGGGTGAAGGGCTTTATCCCGGCGGGCACTCGCCGCACAGCATTGCAGCAGCTGGCGTTTGCTCTGGGCGCCGTGGTGGACTGCAGCCGCAGCGCGCAGATCAAGATCTACCCGCCGCCGGAACGGCCCAGCAGTCTGATCGGCTGTGAACGCAAGTTTATCGGCGGCAGCGTGAGCATGCGGCCGCTGATCACCGGCGTGTCAGTGACGGCCCACCAGTACCGACTCCAGGCGGCCACCGAAGAGCTGTACAAAACCGAGCTGCCCGCGGGCACCCATAAGGTGACCTTTCGTGGCCCGGTGCAGGTGGGCCAGGTGTCCGGCGCCACACTGGTGGAAAGCGGCAATACCTTTGCCATTGTACGGGTAGACACGCCCAGCGAGGTGACGATCACCGGCCGGAACTACGAGGACGCCTGCACGGTGCTACATGCAGTGCCCGAAAATCTGCCGCCCAACGCGCAGCCCAACGAGCTGCAGGTACAGGAGGCCACACTGGTCAGCCCGGACCGGGCCGCAGCGGTGGCCGACCGTCTGCTTGCCACCTATGCCAACCGTATCGAGCAGACCTTCCGCATGCGGGCGGGCAGCGAGATGCTGGCAGATATGCTGTTGGTGGAAAGCACCAAAGGCAGTATGGTGCGTGGTCAGCTGCTGCGCATGGAGTTTGACCTGACCGGCGGCTATTTGGCAGATGTGCGGGTCGTGGGCCGCTGCACCGACAAGCCCGCAGCTTTGTACTGCGGCGAGACCTACGCCGGGGGAGGTGAGCTGTTGTGATAGAGTGGCAAACCCCTGTATTTGACCGTACGGCCGCCGATGCAGCGGCGCGGGAAGACAAGTGTTTTTTCAGCCCTGCTCTGCTGAACCGCATCGAAGGGAATACCGCGTACCTGGCCCAGTTGGCCGGGATAACGGTCCCTCCCCGCACCTGGTCGTCCACGGACTTTCTGACGGCAACGGAGATGCAGCGCATTTTGGACAACCTGTCGCGGGTGCGCACCGCCCTGAAAGCCGACAGCGTGGGCCAGATCCCGCAGTTGCCCGCGACGGGATGGTGGGACGTGAATAACATCGAGAAGACACAGGCCTTGCTGATGGACAGCTGGCAAAAGGAACAGCAAGCGGTCAGTTATGCCGGCGAACGCTATGCCGGCGATACGATTGGAGTGATGTAAATGGCGTTTTTTACAAAAAAGCTGTGGAAGGACCGCAAGAGCGAATATCCCAACCGGCGCAAGCAGACGTCTGTCTACGGTAAACCTAACACCTATGACATTTCCCGCGACGAGGGGGTCGTCTCGGAAGAAGGCACCCCGCTGAATGCAGAAAGCTTCAACGACCTTGAACGCCGCGTGGAAACGGCCTTCAACAATGTTAACAGCTCGTTGAATGATAAGGCGACCAGCTACCAGGTCCAGCAGGCCCAGACCACCGCCAACAATGCGCTCCCCCGCAGTAGTGCACAGGATTTTCTGCGCGTGGTTTCCTGGGACCCTGGGTCCGGTACGCTCAGGACCACAAAGGGGGGTTGAGGTGTGGCTTTTCACATTTCTGGCAGCCGGATGAAAAGCATGACTTATGATGGCGCGAAAGTAAAAAAATGGATCCATGATAACGTGGTGGTTTTTACGGAATCCAGAACCCTGTCTAAAAAAGTGACCTATCAAACACATGGGAACACCTATATCCTTAATTGGGACACGATGAGCATAAGCGGCGTTACAAAAGCCACTTACACGTTTACGATTTATGGTTCCGGGAACCTTGACGGCATCTTTTACGTTGGAATCGGTACAAATCCCGCTGCACCCGCGAACCCCTCTGTAGAAGCACCATATGGCAGCATTGTGAACAAAAAAAGTACAAACGGAAGCAATGTGGGGACCTGGACGGGAGAAATCCAGTTGCAGAAAGGCACAACATACTATGTGTATCTGGGGTCCTATTATGCGCAGGAACGCCCGTCTTATGTGTCTGCTGAGGTCGTGTTTGAGTGTTGAGTGAAAGGATGTGAGAGGATGATTATTGCAGTAGATGCCCCGGCTGCGCGGCTCCCCCTGGGCATGCAGGGCGAGCATCTGGCGCGCAGCATCGCCTTTGAGGTATCGGCCTGGGCTGCCGCGTATGGCACCGGCACGGTGCAGCTGCTGGTGCAGCGTCCGCAGGACACCGCGCCTTATCCTGTAGATACCCGCGCAGAGGATACGCTGATCCATTGGGATGTGACCCGTGTGGATACGGCACAGGCCGGACTGGGTGAGGTGCAGCTGTTGTACCTGGTGGGCGGCAAGGTGGCAAAGAGCCGCCGGATCCAGACCTATGTGGCGGCGTCCTTGGGTGACGCAGGCCCCGCGCCTGGGGCCACACCCACCTGGGCGGAGCAGGTGCTGCAGGCGGGCGAAGATGCCAAGCAGGCTGCGGAGCTGGCAGAGCAGGCTAAGGCTGCAGCCGAGGCCGCTACAGTGCATGCACCCCAAATCCAAAATGGCACCTGGCATGTATGGGATTTTGAAAAATCTATGTACATTGATAGCGGCATTAGGGCCACAGGCCCCAAAGGAGAGCAAGGCACTCAGGGCTTGCAAGGCGAAACTGGCCCAGTTGGACCTGTAGGCCCAAAGGGTGATCCTGGTGCCACTGGCCCGCAAGGAAATCCTGGTGAACAGGGCATCAGAGGTGAGACCGGCCCGCAGGGCCCGGCAGGACCCAAGGGAGAGACCGGTTTGCAGGGCTTACAGGGAGAAATTGGACCCGAAGGACCACAAGGCGTACAAGGACCACAAGGCATCCAGGGAGAGAAAGGTCCTGCTGGTGCTGTTGGCCCAGCGGGACCCAAAGGTGACACAGGTCCACAAGGTGAGCGTGGTCCGCAAGGACTGCCTGGAAATACTGGCCCGCAAGGTCCTCAAGGCGAGACTGGTAAAGCAGGTCCGAAGGGAGATGTAGGCCCTAGGGGACCCGAAGGACCTCCTGGTCCTAAGGGAGACACGGGCGCCGGATTTTCCATTAAAAAAACTTATGCCAGCGTTGCAGAAATGCAGGCGGACTATGCGACAGAAGATGTGAAAACTGGCGAATTTGTATTGATCAATACAAATGACGTGGAAGATCCAGACGATGCTAAGGTGTATGTCAAAGGATTAGCCCAATATAGCTTTGTTGTTGACTTATCTGGTGCCAAGGGCATTCAGGGCCCGAAGGGGGATACTGGTCCTGCAGGCCCCATAGGTCCGCAAGGCATTGCTGGCAATCCTGGTAACATTGGCCCACAGGGCCCGAGAGGTGAGACAGGCCCACAAGGCCCGGTAGGTCCAAAGGGTGATCCTGGAGCAGCGGGTCCTATGGGGCCTAAAGGCGATACAGGCGAACAAGGTGAACGTGGCCCGCAGGGGGCTCAGGGAATCCAGGGCGAAACTGGTCTGCAGGGACCTGTGGGAAAGCAAGGTCCAAAGGGCGATACCGGCCCCATTGGTCCGACCGGACCTAAAGGTGATCCTGGTGATAGAGGCCCGGCTGGCCTGCAAGGCCCAAAAGGTGATGCAGGAGCAGCGGGTAAATCGGCGTATGAGTTGGCTACTGCTGATGGTTATCAGGGCACTCTGCAGGAGTGGCTGCAATCTCTGCAAGGCAAAACTGGCCCGGCAGGACCCAAGGGAGAGACCGGCTCGGTAGGTCCGGCTGGTAAAGATGGTGCAACCGGCCCGACGGGTGCAACTGGCCCCAAGGGAGATGCTGGCCCTATGGGTCCCCGTGGGACTTCTGGGCCGCGGGGGGAAACGGGCCCGGTAGGCCCCCCTGGCCCGGCAGGTCAGGACGGTGCCATAGGCCCTCGTGGCCCACAGGGACCGCAAGGGGCAACGGGTCCTGTAGGCCCCGCGGGTAATGACGGACGGGATGGTGCCACCGGCCCGCAAGGCCCGGCAGGTCCAACTGGTGCAACCGGCCCCAAGGGAGATACCGGTCCACGGGGCCCAGAAGGCCCACGCGGGGAAACCGGCCCGCAAGGCGATACCGGACCGCGCGGCCCGAAGGGAGAGAATGGCACCGCAGGCAGGACGCCGGTGCGTGGCGTGGATTACTGGACGGAGCAGGACAAGCAGCAACTGGTGCAGGACACGCTGGCGGCGCTGCCCACATGGACGGGAGGTGCATACTGATGGCATATGATCGCGTGGTGGACAGTGCTGTGCTGGATTCTTATTTGACCTCTATCGCAAGCTCAATCCGGAGCAAAACCGGCAAAATGACTACATTGTCGTTTCCTGCCGGTTTTGTAGATGCGATAAACGCTATCCCAGTTGGCGGAGGGCCAGGCGGCTTGCAGGGGTACAAGATTTTAACCGGAAGCTTCACGGAGACGTATGACCAGAACGGAGTATACCGTGTGCAAGGGGCTACGGCGCCATTTGACGCGGACAGCCAAGGTTTTTTGCTTTGGATCGCGAACAATCCTAACACTACTCAGGGAGCACAATGGGTGGCTCTCGTTGCTGCTTACCGCACAGTTGGGGGACAGAGCCAGGCAAGAACAACTGGAGCCGTTATCTCTGCGGCCTATTACGATACCACATCGAAACTTTCTAACCTTAAAATGCCAAATGGTCACTCCGTCAACAGCGTGGAATTTGACTTAAGCGGTTCCGGCGCTAGAATTGCTGGCGGACAAACGTACAACTGGGTTTATGTGTACAAGGAGTGATAAAATGCGATATTACAAAATCGAGTCCCCAGACGGCAAGCTCCTTTCGGTTGGTATCGCCGATAATGGCGGCGAAGAAATCACCGAAAAAGAATATCATGCGCTACTTGCGGAAATCCGTGAGTTTGCGTCTTACGTGGACAAGGTCTACAGTGGAGCAGAAACGGCAGACAAAGTGCCCGAAAAATGGCGGGAAGACGTGCAGGAGCAGGTGGAAGCCAGAAAGGCAGCCGATGCGGCCGCTGCACTGGAACGCACGGAGGAGGCGAAAACACATGAAAACAATCGACATCAGTAAACACCAGGGCACCTTTGATGCCCATAAGGCCAGGGCGGCCGGCGTAGACGGCGTGATCCTGCGCAATGCTTACGCTGCCA
>JAHHRX010000033.1 GCA_020025545.1 Oscillospiraceae bacterium
CAGCGACTTGGATTCACCAAATGCCTGATCCCTAAAAGAGTTCAAGGAAAGTTGGCTGTGCCAGAGGGATTGGAACTGATCCGTGTGGCCAATATTAGAGAGGCCATGGCCGCATTGATTTAAAAGGTCTTGATTTCCGGAAACGGGAACAAAATTTAAGCAAGAACATATGCCTGGGCAGTCCATCGAGGCTGCCCGTGACAGAGAACACTGGCCGTCCCGCTGATAGACGCAGGGTTCTGTGCAGACGATGAGACTCAAAGAAATCACCTCCGCAGAAGATGAAGTTAGCGTTCCCGAAAAGATAAAGTTTATGCCGGAGGGAGGCCGGAACCAGAGCGGGTTTCCCTCCAAAATCAATATAGTAATAGGTCAACAAAATAAAAATTTTGTTGACCTGAGTGGAGGCTATTTTAGGAAAATGGACTACCGAACGGACGCGCCCCCCCTGATTAGGGACTTTTTGGTCTATCACGAGACAATTCAGGGACACTCAAAACAGACGGTTGATGAGTACTTTTTAGATTTGCGTAATTTCTTTCGCTTTTTAAAACATGATAAAAAACTGGTTCCAGAAACTATACCACTGGACGACATCTCGATTGATGATGTGGATCTCCAGCTGGCGGCCAGCGTCACACTTACGGATGTGTACGCGTTTATGAACTATCTATCCCGTGACCGCGGTCTAAATGGTACATCACGCGCTCGAAAAGTTGCTACGCTGCGCTCGTTCTACAAATATCTCACAAACAAAGCAAAGCTGCTCTCCGTCAATCCGGTCCAGGATCTGGATTCTCCGCATTTGAAAAAAACACTGCCTCGTTATTTGGATTTGGACGAAAGTATTGCTCTGCTGGAATCGGTGGACGGCAAAAATGCCACTCGTGACTACTGCATCCTAACGATTTTTTTGAACTGTGGGCTACGTATCTCTGAGTTGGTTGGATTGAATATAACGGATGTTCGAGATAACCAACTTCGAGTTCTTGGAAAAGGTAACAAAGAGCGTATCTTATATATGAACGAAGCCTGCCAACAAGCTATGAACGATTGGATCGTAGAGCGCAGCGGTATGACGCTGATCGATCAAGATGCCTTATTTGTGACACCACAAAATCGCCGGCGTATCACCAGGGCCGCGGTTCATAAGCTGGTTAAGAAGCATTTGGCCGCTGCGGGTCTTGACAGTACAAAATACTCCTCACACAAACTGCGTCACACAGCGGCTACCCTGATGCTTCAAAATGGCGTTGATGTGCGTACCTTACAAGAAGTTTTGGGCCACGATCATCTGGATACGACCCAGATTTATACTCATGTGGACAGTGATGATATGCGCATTGCGGCCCGCGCAAATCCCTTGAACAAGGTTCGTAAAAAGGAAAAAGAATTGGTTTCGGTTGCGGAGCCGAGTGTTGAGCCGGACAACGATCCAAACTAAAAAGTCCAGCCTGGAACATTCCAGGCTGGACTTTTTAGTCTTTATTTCATAAGGTCCAAAAACTCATCTTCTGTCAACACTTTGATGTCAAGCTCTTGAGCTTTACGCAGCTTAGAACCAGCGGCTTCACCCGCAACAACGTAAGTCGTTTTCTTGGAGACGGAACCAGATACTTTACCACCCCTGGTCTCGATCATTTCGGTGGCTTCACTACGAGTAAATTTCTCCAGTGAACCGGTAAGCACAAAGGTCATGCCGGAAAACCGCTGGTCACTCCCCTGCTCTTCGGCAGTCATATTGACGCCAGCTTCTTTTAAACGCGCAATTAGATGGCTGCTCTGAGGGCTGGACATCCACTCTATTACGCTCCTGGCGGTAATTTCTCCGATGTCATCTACCTGGGTCAATTCCTCCAGCGTGGCATCTCTCAATGCGTCCAGTGTGCGGAAGCGATTGGCTAAAAGCTTACCAGCCTTCTGACCAATCTGTCGGATACCGAACGCAAAAATCAGCCTGGAGAGGTCTTGCTTTTTGGAACGCTCGATAGCAGCCAGCAGATTCTGGGCAGACTTCTTCCCCATTCGGTCCAGACCGGCCACATCCTCTTCCTTTAGGAAATAGAGATCACCTGGGGTCTTGACCAGGCCCGCATGAACCAAATTTTCCACCACAGCTATGCCAAGTCCATCGATATCCATCGCGTCCCTGCTGGCAAAGTGGGCCAGCGTTCGAAGCAGCTGGGCTGGGCACTCTGCACCGGTACAACGGGTGTGAGCACCGTCCTCGTCACGCTCAACGGGGGCACCACATACAGGACAGGTTTTTGGCAGAAAATAGGGCTCCGCGCCTGCGGGACGCTCCTCCATGACTACGGACAATACCTCGGGGATAATTTCACCGGCCTTCCGCACCATCACAGTGTCACCGATTCGGATGTCCTTCTCAGAAATAAAATCCTGGTTGTGAAGGGTGGCACTCGTGACGGTAGTACCAGCCAGACGGACTGGCTCAAGTACGGCTTTTGGGGTCAGCACACCGGTACGACCAACTTGTACTACAATGTCAACCACGCGAGAAGGTTTTTCTTCAGGCGGGTATTTGTAGGCCGCGGCCCAACGAGGAAATTTTGCAGTAGAACCCAACGCTTTCCGGTCGGCCAGATCATTGACCTTAACCACGGCACCATCGATGTCGAATTGGAAGTTCTCTCTCCCCTCTCCAATATCAGTGATAAACCGTGTGGCCTCGTCAACTGTCGTACAACTGTAATGTGGAATTACTTTAAACCCCTTGTTTTTCATATAATCAAGGGTTTCTATATGGGTGTTAAAGGTTTCGCCTTCTATCCACTGGACATTAAACAGCACAATATCAAGCTTGCGTTTGGCAGCAATTTTTGGGTCCAGCTGGCGTAACGAACCTGCGGCAGCATTGCGGGGGTTTGCGAACAGGGCCTCTCCCCTGCGCTCACGATCTTCGTTCAGCTCGTGAAACACCTTTTTGGGCATAAACACCTCGCCGCGCACAATCAAATGTGCGGGTGCATCCGGAATACGAAGAGGAATCGACTTGATCGTGCGTAGGTTTTCCGTAACATCTTCCCCTACATGACCGTCTCCGCGGGTAGCCCCACGGACAAACAACCCATTTTCATACTCCAATGCGACAGACAGGCCATCTACCTTGGGTTCTACATCGTAGACCGCACCGGGGGCTACAGCCTTTACCCGCTGGTCAAAAGCTCGTAATTCGTCAAAGTCAAAGACATCCTGGAGCGATTCCAAGGGGGCCTTATGCACCACCTGGGTAAATCGATCCAGCGCCTTCCCCCCCACGCGCTGGGTCGGAGAGTCCGGTGTGACATACTCTGGGTGAGCCGCTTCCAGCTCCTCCAGACGTCGCAGTTTATGGTCGTAATCATAGTCCGACATGGTAGGCGCATCCTGCACATAGTACTCAATACCGGCCTTGATTAGTTCCTGCTTTAATAATTCAATTTCTTTTAATTCATCCATAGTAGGCTCTCCTCTTGGGTGGCTCCTAGGCTCCAGGTTTTCTGAAGGTATTCATATAGGTGTCGGGGACTTGCCCCACAATGATCGTTTCAGCAAGACAATGTGTGGTTTCTACGGGAACTTCGACTGGTCCGTTCGGCAATAGGACCGTCATAGGGACTAAAAAATGGAGCAGCAGCCGGTGTCTGGTCTGATTTACACCTGCAGAGGAAAAATCGCTCTCCACCTGTGCGGTTACGGTGCCTACCGACATGGAACGAACCCGGATCTCAGGCCCTTGTCCCCAAAGCAGGGCAAATTGGAACAGGCTTCCGGCAGGAATCCGAATTTCAGACAGCTGCATTTGCTCTAAGTGGTCCAGTGCGGTTTGGAGCAGATTGGAACGCAGGTGATTGATGGCTGCAACATCAGCGAGTAATGCTGTGATTTGACCGTTTTCATCTCGCTGGATGGTCACAAGGTCCTGATAGGTGACGTTACTGCCCATTGTATTGGCTATGGCATCTTCCAGAACAGAAGTTACTGTGTTTTTGACTTGGGCACTTGCAGCTGCGGCTGTAATGGGGCGCAGCTTTACCTCCAGAAATATGATTAAACTAATGGCGAAAAGTCCGGCGGCCAGCACAGTAATCCAAAAGCAGTTGGACGGGGATAGTTGGCGCGCCTGAGTTGAGGCTCTCCCCCTACCATTCTGGTTGGCACGGCGAACCTTTCGCCGCAGTTCTCGCAGCCAAGGCCGCTGGAACATTACTCCCACCCCCTGTGGAATAGGATATGGTCCGCAGCGCTTGGCCTATTCGTAATTCGTTTATTCTTTGCTCAGAAGCTCCTGAATCGCCAACAGTACACCCATCTTACCGGACTCGTAGGTCAGACCACCCTGGAGGTATACAGTGTATGGTTCACGCATAGGGGCATCGGCAGACAGCTCAATGGACGCGCCCTGGATAAATGCTCCGGCGGCCATGATAACAGGGCAATCATAACCGGGCATATCCCAAGGCTCCGGGGTCACATAGGAGTCCACAGGGGCCCCAAACTGAATTCCTTTGCAGAACTTTTTCAGCGCTTCAGGCTCTCGCATATGGATCATCTGAATGATATCGTGGCGGACAGCGCTGGAATGGGGTTCCGTTTCATACCCAAGCAGTTCCATGGTTTTGGCAGCAAAAACAGCCGTCTTTACGGCCTGGGCTACCGTATGCGGGGCGAGGAACAGGCCCTGATAAAGAGAACGGTTCTGCCCCAGCGTGCAGCCACACTCACCGCCAATACCGGGAACGGTCAGACGCATGGCGGCACCTTCGACCAGATCACGACGTCCGGCCAGATAGCCTCCGGTAGGAGCCAGTCCTCCGCCGGGATTCTTAATCAGTGAGCCGACCACAAGATCGGCACCCACATGAGTAGGCTCAAGAGTCTCTACAAACTCACCATAGCAGTTATCCACAATGATGGAGACATTCGGATTGGCCGCCTTAATGACACGGCACATCTCACCAATATCGGCCACAGACAGGGAGGCACGGGTGGAGTAACCCTTCGAACGCTGAATCAATACTGCCTTGACCTTGGAATCGGTCACAGCCTTCGCCATGCCGTCCAGATCTGGCTTATTATCGACCAGTTCAACCTGCCGGTAGCCCACACCATAGTCCTTTAAAGAGCCATGGTAGTCACCGCTGACGCCAATTACACCCAACAGCGTATCATAGGGTGCGCCCACAGCAGACACCAGAATATCACCAGGCTTAAGCGCTCCATAGAGGGCAGAAGCGATAGCGTGGGTACCATTGACAAACTGGATGCGAACCAGAGCCGCTTCCGTTCCGAATAGCTCCGCATAAATCTCGTCCAGCTTATCACGGCCCAGATCATCATAGCCATAGCCAGTGGTTCCCGCAAAGTAGCACTCGGCTACCCGGTGGTTCTGAAACGCAGATAATACGCGGGCCGTATTTTCCTCAGCCACCGCGTCAATACGGGCAAATTCTTCGGTCAGCGCATCCTGCGCCTGCTTGCCAAGCGCGAGGACGCGCTCACTAAGCTGTAAACTCATACTACTTGTCAGTCCTATCTTTTTCAGTTTTCTATCATATGATCTAATTCACTTTGGGCAAATGCGACAGCCAAAGCAACGCAGTTTTCAGCATCCTCCAAGTCTGCCATCTCGGTCGGGGTATGGATATAGCGGCATGGAATGGAAATTCCACCGGTCCAGGCACCAAGGCGAGTGGTGTGAATTGCACCTGCATCGGTGCCGCCATTGCGCATGATATCCTTTTGAACCGGAATGTTGTTGGCTTTGGCCAGCTCATCCATCTTTTTGACCACACACGGGTGACAAATTACGGAGGAATCCATGACCTTGATGGCGGCACCGTGGCCCAGCTGAGCGGTGCCGCACTTTTCGCTGCCAGGGGTGTCATCCACGTCGGTTACATCCACAACGACACCGAAATCAGGAGCGATTTCCCACGCCGCTGTTTTAACACCACGAAGGCCAACCTCCTCCTGACTGGAAAATACGATATAGAGATCGTTGGGACTCTCTTTGATCTGGGCCATGACTAACAGCAAAACAGCGCAGGAAATGCGGTTATCAAGATAAGGTGATATCACTTTACGGCCATTGGTAAAAGAAGGTGTGTCGTAAACAATGGTATCCCCTACTTGCACCATTTCACGTGCCTCAACCTGATCCTTTGCTCCGATATCCACATAACACTCATTTAGCCCCAGCTTTTCGAAGTTGCCTTTCTCTTCAGGGACAATGATGCCGCGAACACCGTTTTTAAAGCGGACAGGGGTGTAAAGCATTTCCCTTGGACTGATACCGCCAAGACTACCAACACGGATAAAGCCGCCTTTTTCGATGTGCGTTGCAATGAACCCGATGGAGTCCATGTGCGCGGAGAACATCAGCTTCGGACCTGACCCGGCTTTATGAGCGATAAGGTTACCAAGCGTATCCGTTCTGACTTCATCCACGTATGGACGGATCAGCTTGGTCAACACGCTGCGGATATCTCCCTCATCCCCGGAAGGGCCGTGCGCTGCATTGAGTGTTTGAATGAGTTCAACTAATTCCATGTCTACTCCTCTTAAAGCTGCTGTGCCATCTCGTCCAAAAATAGACGAGTAAGCTTCAGCATATTGTCAAAGTCAGCGATGCTGCCTACGCTGGCCGGCGCATGGAGGTAGCGGACCGCAGCAGATATAGCAGCCACCCGAACACCAGTTTTCGTGCGCTGTATGGTGCGGGCATCATTACCACCAGCAATATACTCTTTGGTCTGCCATGGGATTTGGTTGCCCTCGGCCAGCCTGCGTAAGGTCTCAAACAAATTGCGGTCGTAGATCGTGCCGCCATCCATATAGGATACGACAGGGCCCTTTCCGGGGGCACAGACACGCTTTCCGGGGCTTACATCGGGTAGATCGGCAGCCGTTGTCGTTTCTAACACCAGAGCCACCTGCGGCGTGACAGAAAAAGCTGCAGCGAATGCACCGCGGGTTCCAACCTCCTCTTGCGCTGTAAAGGCAAAGGTCACATCCAAGGGCAAATCTTCCCGCAGCAGTTCCAGCATAATGGCGCAGCCCACTCGATCGTCAATCGCCTTAGCTTTAAAGAGACCCTGCCCAAACTCCTCAGGCTCAGAGACGAATGTGCCGTATTCCCCAAGGGACACCAGGTTCAAGGCACTCGCCTTATCTTTGGCCCCGATATCAATATACAGCGAGTCGGTCTTGGGTGCTTTCTTACGCTCCTCACGGCTAACAAGGTGTATGGCCTTCAGGCCAATCACACCAGGAACCCTGTTCGGGCCAATCAGAACAGGCTTTCCGATGGCGACCCGGCGGTCTACCCCGCCAACAAAGTCAAATTTCAAAAAACCGTTTTCCTGGATATGCGTGATAATCAGGCCCACTTCGTCCATGTGTGCAGCCAGCAGCAACTTGTTCCCGGTTTCTTTACGGCCTTTTTTGAATACCTTCAGATTGCCCAGTGCATCTGTACGGATCGAATCGGCGTACGGAGCGGCCTGCTGTCTGATAAAATCACGAACATTGTCCTCACAGCCTGATACGCCGTCCAGTGAGCACAGTGTTTTGAGAAGTTCAATCATAGCTGGGTACCTCCTCACCGAGGTCGCGGATAAAGGCGGCCAGGAGCCTTGCTGTATCCGCCAGATCAGAACGGCTGACTGCCTCTACGGGCGTGTGCATATAACGAAGCGGCAGAGACAAAATGGCGGTTGCAATGCCTTCACGGCTGATTTGCATGGGCCAGCCGTTGGTTCCTGTATTTCCGGACATAACTTCAAACTGTACATCCAGGCCGAGCTCACTGGCCTTGTCAATCATACGGCGCGTCATCCAGCCGGTACAATTCGGCCCCATGCCGATGACGGGACCGCCGCCCAGAACGAAGGTATCCTCCTTTGGAGCGTCTGGACTATTACCGTGTGTTACATCCACTGCCACACACATATCAGCCATAATACCGTAAGAAGCGGTAATAGCGCCGGTGCTATGAGTCTCTTCCTGAGTCGAACCCAGAACATATAGATCAATGTCCAACTCCGTATCCTTTAACTGCTCTACGGTATCAAGTAAAATGGCAAAGCAAGACCGGTCGTCCAATGATTTACCGCAGAGAACATCGTTTCCAAGCGGCATGCATCCGGCTCGAAAAACAGCGGGGGTACCAACTGGAATCAGCCGCTGCGCTTCCTCCTGCGATAGACCAACGTCAATGACCAGTTCGTTAATGGGCTGAGACTGATCCATATCCTCTTTGGACTGTACATGGGGCGGCATACAGGCCACTACGCCGAAGATGGGAGGCTCGGTCATAATGATCAGCTCACGGTCCGGCAGTACGCGGGGGTCTACGCCGCCTAACTCATCAAAGCGCAGAAACCCCTCTTCATGCCCTGTGATAACGAAGCCTATCTCATCCAGATGGGCGTCTAAAAGAAGTTTAGGTGCGTTTTCCTTGCCACAGCGGCGAACACCCACCACATTGCCCATTCGATCGATCGAGACTTCGTCCAACCAGGGCTGAAGCAGTGGAACGGCAGCTTGAGCGGCCTTAGCTTCAAATCCGCTGGGAGCGTGAAGCGCACACAACTGCTTGAGTATATTCTCGTAATTCAAGATATTCCTCCAAGTTACAGGTGATTGACCAAATCTTTGAATACGCGGCCACGCTCCATAAAGTTTTTGAACTGATCGAATGCAGCACAGGCAGGAGACAACACAACAATGTCTCCAGCAGTGGCAGCAGCTTGTGCTTTGTGGACGGCAGAGCTCAAATCGTTGGCTTCAATCAGGCTCAGTCCGCTGGCCTTGAAATCCGGTGCATCCAGCACAGCCTTGCGAATTGCAGGGGCGGTAGCACCGACCAGAACCAGAGTCTTAACTTTTTTTACGATTTCAACGCCAAGCTGTGTGAAGGGAACCCCCTTGTCATAGCCACCGGCAATCAGAATCAGCTTTTGGTCGAAGGAATCCAGACAGGCCATCGTACGGGTGGGACTGGTGCCAATTGAATCGTTATAATAACGCACGCCATCCAGTTCACGGACCAGCTCGATGCGGTGCTCCACACCGGTGAAACGCTTGGCAACAGCCCGGACACACTTGTCGGGGACAAGGCCGTCCACCGCGGCGATGGCAGCCATATAGTTTTCAACGTTATGGACACCGGGAATCCGGATATCATCCAGGCGCAGAACCTCGCGGCTGCCCATGTCGTTGGTCAGCCATATCGTATTGTCACGCAGATAGACGCCCTTCTCCTCCAGCTTCTGCTTACGGCTAAAGAGCATCGATTCGGCTGGGGCCTTCTTGGACAAAGAACGAGTAATGTCGTTATCAAAGTTAAATATAGCCCGGTCACCTTGTTGCTGGTGGGTGAAGATGTTCAGTTTAGCGGCGGTGTACTCCTCCATGGTGTGGTGATAGTCCAGATGGTTCGGAGACAGATTGGTAAACACAGCTACGTTAGGGCTGCGGGTCATACTCATAAGTTGGAAAGAGGACAGCTCTACCACTACCATATCCTCAGGAGTCATTCCAGAAACATCAGGCAGCAAAGGTCTGCCGATGTTTCCACCAACATAGACGTTGTAGCCGGCTTCCTTCAAAAACTCACTGATCAGCGTAGTGGTAGTCGTCTTGCCGTCACTGCCGGTAACACCGATGATTTTGCAGGGACACAATTCAAAAAACAACTCCATCTCGGAGGTCAGCTCACAGCCATGCTCCACTGCGTGAATCAGCTCAGGGGTATTCGGGCTGAGGCCTGGAGTGCGGAAAATAAGATCGAACTTATGGATTTTTGACAGATAGTCAGGACCGAGCATCAGCTTAGCACCTAAGCTCTCCATCTCTGCGGCCTGCTCCGCCACGCGCTCTCGCGGGGACTTATCACAGACAGTTACCTTCACATTGGCACGAAGTAACATACGAATCAGGGGGGTATTGCTGACCCCCATGCCAATGACAGCTACAGACTTACCGCTCAGACTTTCCAGATATTCGTTAATGGTGGACATGAAGAGTC
This sequence comes from Oscillospiraceae bacterium, assembly GCA_020025545.1. GTDB lineage: Bacteria > Bacillota > Clostridia > Oscillospirales > Oscillospiraceae > Faecousia. The sequence continues at coordinate 10,034 of JAHHRX010000033.1, forward strand.
CTCCTTCCATTATTCTTCTAACAACATAGTTTACCATACCAACTGGTAAAATTCAATTGAAAACAGCGCTGTTTCTCCAAAAGCTGGGAGAAGAATCGGGGTTTTGCTTGACAACCAAGCACTTTTCCTGTATCATAATCAAGCAAGTAAGCTGGACAGCCGCGCGGGCGGGGCGAAAGGCCCGTCAGTGAGGAAAGTCCGGGCTCCGCAGGGCAAGGATAACGGGTAACACCCGCCGGGGGCGACCCTAGGAAAAGTGCAACAGAGATATACCGCCGTGCCTGGCACGGTAAGGGTGGAAAGGTGAGGTAAGAGCTCACCCGTTGGCTGGGAACAGACCATCGCTGTAAACTCTATCCGGAGCAACGCCGTGGAAAGCGCAATAGATCGGCCCGGTCGCGCTTAGGGGGCGGCTTGAGCGTATTGGCAACAGTGCGTCGAGATAGATGGCTGTCTTAAAAGACAGAACCCGGCTTACAGGCTTGCTTGTAAAAAAGCAGTGAAGGATTACTCCTTCACTGCTTTTTTATTTTGCTCGCTTATTGGAATCAGTCCTGCTCCCAGTTGTGGTAGACGTTCTGAACATCGTCATCCTCTTCCAGGAAGTCAATGAGCTTATTCATATTGGTGATATCTTCCTCATTGGTCAAGGTGACGTAGTTCTGAGGCACCATCTGCACACCGGCCTCCAGGAAGGTGTACCCCTTCTCCTCCAGAGCAGAAACTACAGAAGTGAACGCATCTGGATCGGTGGTAATCTCAAAGACCTCGTCACTGGCCTGCATATCGTCAGCGCCAGCCTCCAGGGCATCCATCATTACGGTATCCTCGTCCAAGTCCTCGGAGTCGATAACAATTACGCCCTTGCGGTCAAAGGACCAGGAGACGCAGCCAGTAGCGCCCAGACCCTTTCCGTACTTATCCAGCAGGTGACGAACCTGGGGGGCAGTACGATTGCGGTTGTCAGTCAGGGCCTCGACAATGATAGCCACGCCGTTGGGGCCATAGCCCTCATACACGACGCTCTCGAAATCATCAGAGTTGCCGGAACCCAGAGCCTTGTCAATGGTACGCTTGATGTTGTCGTTCGGCATGTTCGCAGCCTTGGCCTTAGCAATAACGGTAGCCAGGCGGGAGTTGTTGGCGGGATCACCGCTGCCACCGGTCTTAACAGCAACGATCATCTCGCGCGCAATCTTAGTAAAAATCTGGGAGCGCTTAGCGTCAGCCGCGCCCTTGGTTTTCTGTATGTTGTGCCACTTGGAATGTCCGGACATTAGTTATCGTTCCCTTCTGTGTAATCGGTTCAAAACGAAGATATTATAGCACCATACGGATGCTATTGCAAGCCCGCTAAGGCCTTTTAACTGGTTCTCTGCTACATTTTCTAAAAAAGCTGTCTTATCGAAAAATCTTCCCATCCGCATCCAAAACGTCCCGCCGGTGAAAGGAAACAAAGTCAGGAGCATAGTTCGGGTATGCCTCACAGAACGCACCGTGGATTAGCTCGGGGTTCAGTCCTGGGTTCTGAGCGGCCAGGATCATATCGAGGGTCATACAGTCGCTCTGGCACTCGGCGGTCCAGCTCTTCACCAGAGGAATCAAGTCGACCTCGGTATAACCCTTCTTTGACTTGTTGGATTTCTTTTTCACAATCAGGCTATCACGACCCAGCAGCTCATGGATGGCTCCCTCACACTCGTGGGGACGGCCTTCCGGGTATTCAAAATTGATGATGTAGTTGACATAGGCCAATTCCTTCAGTTTTCGCTCAGCGGGATAGCACTTGTGAATGATGATGCCCTCGGGCATAGCGGCAGTGAGCCGCTCTGGGACCTCCTCGGCAGGGACATCGCCCAACAGACCAAACTCCAAAATCTCACACTGGCTGGAATAGCCAACAGACAGCGGCAGAGCAATGGAAACAAAGGGATGTGGGTTAAATCCTTCCGTGTGCTTAATCTGGATTTTTGCGCGGGCAAAGGCACGCTGAAACGTCCGCATTAAGTCCAGGTGAGAAATATACTTTGCCCGACCGGTTTTAGAAAACAACAGACGATCAGCCACAGTGTCTCCCCCCTGTCAACAGTTTATTTGCTCCGCAGGCAGAACATTTGCTGCGGCAGTCAGGTGTGGTTGTAGATTCATAACAAAGCTCTCGCTCGTGCCAGAGGAAATCGCGGCTTACCCCCACATCAGAAATGGCCCAGGGGAATACCTCGTCTTTTTCACGGGGGCGGTGGGCATAAAAGTCTCCGTCAAGGCCGCAGGCATCAAGCGCATCCATCCAGCGTTGATAATCGAAATATTCGCTCCAGGCATCCATCTTTGAGCCGTGCTCCCAAGCCCACTCCAACACATCGGCTAGGCGACGGTCACCACGGGAGAAAATAGCCTCCAGGTAGCTTGTCTGCGGATCGTGCCAGTTGTAGGTGATCGATTTATCACGTTTCAGTGCGTCCCGCAGCAGATTGACGCGGCGCTGATACTCCTCCACCGGAATTTGAGGCTCCCACTGAAAAGCGGTATGGGGCTTAGGAACAAACCAGGAGGTAGAAACCGTGATGCGAACACCGCGAGCCTTGTTGGAAGAACACTCCTTCCACGCGAAGTATACCTTCCGAGCCAAGTCAGCAATACCAAGCACGTCCTCATCAGTCTCCGTTGGCAGACCCAGCATGAAGTACAGCTTCACGCTGTTCCAGCCGCCGGAGAAAGCCGTACGGCAGGACTGGAGCAGGTCCTCCTCCTGCAGGTTCTTGTTGATAGCGTCACGCAGACGCTGGGTGCCGGCCTCCGGAGCAAAGGTCAAACCGCCTCTGCGGACCCGCTGCAGACGCTCCATCAGGCTCATAGAGAACGTATCGGCTCGCAAAGAGGGCAGAGACAAACCAATGTCGCGGGGAGCACAGTAGTCAAGCAGGTTGTCGCACAACTCCAGCAGGCAGGGATAGTCAGTAGACGAAAGACTGGACAGCGTCATTTCCTGATAGCCGGAATCCTCACAGGCGGCCTTCCCGTACTGTGCCAGCAATTCGGGGCTGCGGGAGCGGACCGGACGATACACATAACCAGCCTGACAGAAGCGGCAGCCGCGAATACAGCCGCGAAACAGCTCAAGCATGACACGGTCGTGGACAATCTCGGTGGACGGGATCACAGTCTTGACCGGAAAATAGGACTTGTCCATATCCTGGATCAGCCGTTTGGTTACCTTGGCAGGCGCTCCGCTCGTGGGCGTAATCGCCTCAATAGTGCCGTCTTTCTTATAGGTAACATCATAGAGAGAAGGTACATAGATACCGGGGATTTTAGCTACCTCAAGCAGAAACTCGTCCTTGGTCCAGCACTCATCCTTGGCTTTCTGATAGAGGTCGATGTACTCCAGCGTCACCTCTTCTCCCTCGCCCAGAACACAGAAGTCTACAAATGGCGCAATCGGCTCCGCATTGTAGCAGCAGGTTCCGCCAGCAATAACCAGAGGAGCCAAATCCCTGCGATCCTTGGAACGCAGGGGCAGGCCAGCCAAATCCAACATATTGAGCACATTGGTGTACGCCATCTCATAACCTAAGGAGAAACCAATGATGTCAAAATCGCAGATGGGATCACCACTCTCCAGGCCGTACAAGAGCAGTCCCTCACGGCGCATTTCTTCCTCCATGTCACCCCAGGGGGCATAGCAGCGCTCACACCAGACGTCATCTCTCTCGTTCATTACGCCATAAAGAATGTGGCAACCCAAATTGGACATACCAATCTCGTACGTATCAGGGAAGCACAGAGCAAAACGGGTGGTCACAGACCTTGAGTCCTTGACCACCGCGTTATATTCACCGCCAGTATACCGGGCGGGTTTTTGTACCTTGGGCAAGATATGTTCCAATGTGCGATTCATGTCGGTCCTCCGGTTTCTATTCATACAGATACCTATTTATTTTACCTGTTTCTACTCATTAAGGCAAGCCCTTTTTCGCCAATTTCTGCGAAAAAGCGAAACAGCCGTCCAAATCGCTACATTTAGCAGTGTTGCATTTCCACCTGCCAACAGCAGGAAAGCCCCTCCCCAGAGTAAAATAACGGTAATGATCGTGTTTAACCGACGGTTAACCGCTTCTGCTGTGTTTGCACCAAACAAGATTGAGACGGCACATCGCAGGACTCTGGCACCATCCAGCTCCCCGACAGGCAGCAGATTGAACACACCGAGCAGTAGATTCAGTCCGACAAACAGGCTGCTGAAGCTATATTTTGCTGCTGCCGCCGCCAAAAGGAAGTTAACGGCAGGCCCTGCTAATGCTGCGGCCATCTCCTGCCAATATCCCATGGCGTGGTCCAGAATCATCTCGGCGCCGACCACTGAAAGACGTATTTTTTTAATGTCGTGGTGGAGTAGTCGGATCACGATATAGTGGCCTAGTTCGTGGCATAAGCAGGCAAACAGTGCTAGCGGCACCACCATCTGCTGGTCCAGATAGTTCAACCAGGCCACAAGAAGGAGAAAACCGCCGGTCACCTCTACCCTGCCGCATCTCACGGCTGCTCCACAAACGTAATGTAATAGGCGGGATTCAGATTCGTACCGTTATACTTTAGCTCTAGGTGCAGATGCGGACCGGTAGAGGTGCCTGTGGACCCGACCTCTGCCACGGTTTCCCCCATTGTGATGTTCTGACCTTTATGAACATATACCTTGCTGCAATGAGCATAGAAGGATTTAACTCCATTGCCGTGATCAAGCTGCAAATACTTTCCGAAGGCATCATCTTCTCCAATATAGTCCACTGTACCACTGGCAAAAGCGCCTATGGGGGTACCCATCGGACAGCCAATATCTGTGCCGCCGTGGAAGGAATAGAGCCCGCTGATTGGATGGTCACGATATCCGTATGGCGAGGTAAGTCTGCCATTCACCGGATTGACTGTCTCCAGCGGACCAAGTGAGATGTGATCCATGGTAAAGCGGTGCGGCAGTTCTTTTCCGGCATAATCCGCTTTTAGAAGGACGGTGCCGGCCGCTGGAACGGCGGCCGGCTTCTCAGCTGATGGTTCTGGTATCGGATCGGAGACCGAATCCGGTTGGGATTCCGTCTGTTCACATTCTGACTTAGACGGAGCCTGATAGTCCGACCACACCTCCGGATACTGTTCGGCTAGGCTTCCGGGTGGCAGGGGCATCCGGTTAAGAAGCTGAATACTGGAATTGAAATAAGGTTCATTTCCCTCCTGAGATACAGGCTTTTTCTCAACCTTAGGTCCAAAAACTTCTGCACAAAAGGCTCCAAAATCTCCAAGCGAAGATTCACGGTCTGATAAGGAGTCTCCCAGACGTGAAAGTGCACTGGACACATCCAGGTCACGACTCATAAAAGAAAGAATATCAGATCTGAGCTCGGCCATTTTCCCGGGAAAAACGCCCCTTCCAATGAACAATGTGAGGGTTAAGAGCAGACAAATCATAAATTGAATCAGCCTAACCCGCTCCAACCGATTTGTTTTCTTGTCTCGATTTCTGTTTTTTTGGTATAAGCCATGCTGTGCCCGTGTGGTTGAATGATGATTCATTTTGCCGCTCCCCTTCCCACATATTGTTCCTGCCTAGACCATATGATGCAAAAGAAATCAATATTACACTTGACAGAACGGCAATATAAAAATATAATATTAGCTACCGGTAGTTAACGGGGTGTGGCGAAGCTTGGTATCGCGCTTGGTTCGGGTCCAAGAGGCCTCGGGTTCGAATCCCGACACTC
>JAHHRX010000034.1 GCA_020025545.1 Oscillospiraceae bacterium
CCCCTACAGAAGGAGTCCCCGGCCCCTCCCCTGCCGGAAATCCAGCCGGAAATCCAGCCTGTCGAAAAGCTTCCGGCAGAAGAATCCGTTCAGGAAGTTCTGCCCATGCCCGCCCAAATTCCCTGGCGGATGGTAGGAGAGCTTTATCGTACATATATTATAGTAGAACAGGGAGACGACGCATTTCTCATCGACAAGCACGCCGCTCACGAGCGGATCCTGTTTGAAAAGCTGAAAGCCAATCAGGAATCCATCAGCTCGCAAATGCTGCTGTCCCCCATCCCTGTCCGGCTCAGTGCCGAGGCTGCAGCGGAGCTGCTGAACAATAAAGAAATGCTGGAGGGTCTGGGCTTCTCCATCGACGAATTCGGCGACAATACCATTCTACTGCGGCAGATTCCAATGGATCTGAATCCCGAAGCCGCCGCCGAAGCCGCCGAATCTCTGGCAGCCGACCTGCTTTCCGGACGCCGGGAGAATGGCGACACCGTTCGTGACGAGCTGTTGCATACCGTTGCCTGCAAGGCTGCCATCAAGGCCGGCTGGGTCAGCGATGACAAAGAACTTTTGGCTCTTGTGAAACAGGTTATGGAACGGGAAGATCTCAAATACTGCCCCCATGGCAGACCCATCTGCGTTTCTCTCAGCAAAAAACAGCTGGAAAAACAGTTTAAGCGGACATAAGGAGCAGCTATGGATAAAATTATCTGTGTCGCCGGTCCCACTGCCTCCGGAAAAACCGCCCTTGCGGCGGCCCTTGCCAAATTTACCGACGGCGAGGTGGTTTCCTGCGATTCCATGCAGATCTACAAAGGCATGGATATCGGCACCGCCAAGCCCAGTGAAGAAGAAAAGCAGGGCATTGTCCACCATATGCTGGATGTAGCAGAGCCATGGGAGGATTTTTCCGTCAGCCGTTACTGCGCTATGGCAACCCCCATTGTAGAGGATATCCTCGCCCGCGGCAAAACGGCCATTATCGCCGGCGGCACCGGGCTTTATATGGATGCCCTGATCCGCGGCAACGCCTTTGCCCCCTTCCCTTCTACGGGAATGCGGGAAAAGCTGGAGCAGGAAGCCGATGACCTGGGCATGGAAGCCATGCTGGAACGGCTCAGAGGCATCGACCCGGATGCCGCCGCCAAGCTCCACCCGGCAGACAGGAAGCGAATCATCCGGGCACTGGAAGTTTACTTTGAAACCGGTGAAACCATCACCGCCCACAATCTGAAAACGCAATCCCTTCCGTCCCGTTTTCACCCCCTCTGGCTGGGACTCGATTACCGGCAGCGGAGCGAATTATACCAGCGCATCGACCTGCGGGTAGACATCATGCTGGAAATGGGACTGCTGGAAGAAATCAAGTCGCTTCTCAGCCGCGGCATCCCCCAAAAATGCACCGCCATGCAGGCCATCGGCTACAAGGAATTTGTGGACGCTCTGGAAGGCAAAATCACCCTTCAGGAGGCCGCCGCTCAGGTTCAGCAATCCTCCCGCCGGTATGCCAAACGCCAGCTCACATGGTTCCGTCGGAACCCCGATATGCACTGGCTGCTGCGGCAGGGTGCCGACAGCGCGGAAATTTTGGATACCGCCCGACGGATTGTTGGGGAAAACGACAATTAAAAATGCTAAGATGTATGTATCCCAAAGAAAGAAGGAATACATATATGTCTGAATCCATCAATTTACAGGACTCCATTCTGAAAGAAGTGCGCCGGGAGCGAATCCCCGTAACGCTCTTTCTTATGAACGGCTTTCAGCTTCGGGGCATCATCACAGGCTTTGACAGCTTTGTTGTGGTGCTGGTATCGGAGGGCAAGCAGCAGATGATTTACAAGCACGCCATCTCCACCCTTGCTCCCATGAAGAACCTGAAAGCATCGGCAAGCAATCCCTAAACACCGGGGCGGCGGAGTTCATCCGCCGCCTTTGTGCGTTTTATCATACCGAGACAGACAGAGGTGTAATTATGTCCATATCTGAAAATATTTCCATTATCCGCCGGCAGATTGCCGAGGCCGCCGCTGCCGCAGGCCGGGATCCCGCCGACATTCAGCTCTGCGCCGCCACAAAAATGAACGATGCCGAGGCTGTCCGGCAGGCCGTTGCCGCAGGCATAGACTGCTGCGGTGAAAACCGTGTGCAGGAGCTGACTGCAAAGCTCAGTGAGAATGCCTATCAGGGGGCGCCCGTCCATTTTATCGGCCATTTGCAGACCAACAAGGTAAAGCAGGTGGTTGGAAAAGTAGATCTCATCCAGAGTGTTGACAGCTTAAGGCTTCTGAGAGCCATTGATGCAGAGGCCGCCCGGCAGGGCATCCGTCAGGATATTTTGCTGGAGGTAAATATCAGCAAAGAAGAAACCAAAGGCGGTTTCCCGGCAGAAGACATCCTGCCTTTGACCGAGAGTTTTTCTGATTTTTCCAATTTGCGGCTTCGCGGACTCATGGCGATCCCCCCAATCTCCCAAAATTCGGGTGATAATCGTAAATTTTTTCAAGAAATGTATAACCTTTCTGTTGACATAACGGATAAAACAAGCGATAATGTATCCGTGAATATTTTGTCCATGGGAATGTCGGCAGATTTTGCAGATGCCATCGCCTGCGGCAGCACCATGGTCAGAATCGGCACCGCTATTTTCGGTCGCCGTGATTATACGAAAAAGCATAGCACATGATGGAAATATACAGGAGGATTCAACTATGAGCTTTTGGGACAATGTGAAGAAGTTTGCACAGCCGTACTCCGATGATGAGTACGATGATTATGATGACGATGACACCATGGACGCCTACGAAGATGAGCAGGAAGCGCCCGCTCCCCGTCAGCGCCGCGCCCCGGCTTTCAGCGTCTCTGCCGATGATACCGGCTCCGCTTTCGGTGCATCTGCTTCTTCCAGCGTTTCTTCTGATTTTAGCAGCAAGGTTGTAACCATGGGCAACAAGCAGGAGGTGGTTCTCTTCCACCCCAGCAACTTTAACGATACCTCTAAGGCCGCAGATCATCTGCGCAGCAAGAAGGCTGTTATCGTGAACATGGAAAATGTCGATAAGGCTATGGCCCGCCGGGTTGTGGATTTTCTGTCCGGCTGCGCCTACGCTGTAGACGGCAAGGTCAAGAAGGTTGCCCAGTCTACATATCTTTTCTGCCCCCACAATATGGATGTGGTTGGTGACCTTGAGAATCTTCAGAGCGAGGTCGAGAGCTACGTTTAATGCTCCCGAGGAAAGGATGTAAGAAAATATGATTACACCGCAGCAAATTGAAGAAATTGCTTTCAGCCGTGCTACCTTCGGCGGTTATGATATGCAGGCCGTGGACGCAGTCCTTGAGCCGCTCACCGAAGACTATGTGACTCTCTATAAAGAAAACGCTTTGCTTAAGAGCAAAATGCGTGTGCTTGTGGCCAAGCTGGAAGAATATCGCAGCAACGAAGCCAGCATGAAGGATGCCATTGTAAATGCCCAGAAGACCTGCGACGCAATGGTCAAGGATGCCGAGGCAAAATGCACCCAGATGCTCAGCGAGGCCAATGACATCGCCACCCAGAACACCAAGAACGCCGACGCCATGATCGAAGCCGAAAACGAGCGCGTGGAGCAGGCCCGCCGTGCAGCCGCCGATAAGATTGACGAGCTCACCCGGCAGCTTAACTCCTGCATCCAGGCTCTGCAGCGAATCAAGAGCGCCAACGCTCCCGCCCCCCAGAAGCGCAGCGCCCTGTTTGACTATGACAGCCAGCCCGATGCCGAGCCTGTGGACACCACCGATGCCGTGGCAGATGAGATTGCTTCCAATCTGGAAGCCTTGGTCGGCACCACCGATGATCCCGCTCCCACCGTGGAAGCAAAGCATCCCGCTTCCGACACCACCAGCAAGTTTGCAAATCTGCAGTTTGGCCGGAATTACGATCCCAACCACCGCTGATTTCTGCTTAACTTTATATGTATAGCGTTGACGAGGACAAGTGCCTGTTGTCTCCGGCCTTCAGAGAGCTGCCATTTGGTGAGAGGCAGCGGCTGCCGGCAGAGCATATCCCCTCCGAGCTGCGCACCGAACCCTTTTGGCAGTAGACTGCGCCGGCTTCCGCCCGATACAGCGGTTTCGAGTGCCGAGTTTCTCGGAACAAGAGTGGTACCGCAGAGGTATAATTACGCCTTTGTCTCTTATTTTTTAGGGACAAAGGCGTTCTCTTTTACAAGATTTTTATAATGGAGGCTTATTTCCAATGGACTACAAAAACACGATCATTACCCCAAAGACCGACTTTCCCATGAAGGCCGGTCTGCCTGCCCGGGAGCCGGGTATGCTGGAAAAATGGCAGGAGCAGGATCTCTACAACGCCATGCTGGAAAAGAACAAGGATCTGCCCCCCTTCGTTCTGCATGACGGCCCTCCCTTTTCCAACGGCAACATCCACATGGGTCACGCCCTCAACAAGACCCTTAAGGATTTCATTATCCGCAGCCATGCCATGATGGGCTACTACACCCCCTATGTTCCCGGCTGGGACAACCACGGTATGCCCATTGAATCCGCAATCATTAAGAAAAACAAGATCAACCGCAAGGCTATGCCCATCCCCGAATTCCGCAATGCCTGTGCAGAATTTGCCGAGGATTACATTCAGCGCCAGATGGCAGGCTTTAAGCGGCTGGGTGTCGTGGGCGACTGGGAGCATCCCTACCGCACCATGGACAAGCACTTTGAATCCGAGGAAATCAAGGTTTTCGGTGCTATGTATAAAAAAGGCTACATCTACAAGGGCCTGAAGCCCGTGTACTGGTGCCCCAAGGACGAAACCGCTCTTGCAGAAGCCGAAATCGAGTATCAGGACGATCCGTGTACCTCCGTTTATGTGAAATTCCCCATAAAGGACGATCTGGGCAAGCTCAGCGAGTTTGACAAGTCCAAAATGTTCTTTGTGATCTGGACCACCACCATCTGGACTCTCCCCGGCAACATGGGTATCTGCCTGCATCCCCGGGACACCTATGTGCTGGTGAAGGCCGAAAACGGCGAGACCTATATCATGGCCGAGGCTTTGATGGATAAGACCATGAAGATTGGCGGTTTTGAAAATTACGAGGTCCTGGCCCGCTATCCCGGTCAGTTCTTTGAGAATATGCTGGCACAGCATCCCTTCCTCGATAAGACCTCCCGCCTTGTGAATGCAGAATATGTCACCATGGATTCCGGTACGGGCTGTGTCCACACCGCCCCCGGCTTTGGTGCCGACGACTATAAGACCTGTATGCGCTACGGCATGGATCTGGTGGTTCCGGTGGACGATCAGGGCCGCCACACCGACTACGCCGGTAAATACGCCGGTCTTAAGACCGACGAGTCTAACCCCATCATTCTGGAGGATATGCGCCAGAGCGGCATGCTCTTTGCCTCTGAGGAGATCGTGCACTCCTATCCCCATTGCTGGCGCTGTAAGTCCCCCATCATCTTCCGTGCAACTCCCCAGTGGTTCTGCTCCGTGGAATCCTTCAAGGATCGTGCGGCAGAAGCCTGCCACGGCCTCAAGTGGCTCCCTGCATGGGGTGAAGACCGGATGGTCAGCATGATCGAGGAGCGCGCCGACTGGTGTATCTCCCGTCAGCGCCGCTGGGGTCTGCCTATTCCCGTATTCTACTGCAAGGAGTGCGGCAAGCCCATCTGCACCGACGAGACCATCTCCCATATCTCCAGACTCTTTGACGAGTACGGCTCCAATATTTGGTTTGAAAAGGACGCTTCCGAACTGATCCCCGAGGGTCTGGTATGTCCCCACTGCGGCAAGGCCCACGGATTCGAAAAGGAAACCGACACGCTGGACGGCTGGTTCGATTCCGGCTCCACGCATTACGCTTCCCTGCGTAAGCGCACGCCCGAGCTGTGGCCCGCAGATGTGTATCTGGAAGGTGCCGATCAGTACCGTGGCTGGTTCCAGTCCTCTCTGCTGACCAGCGTAGGCGCTCTGGATCAGGGTGCTCCCTTCAAGCAGGTGCTGACCCACGGCTGGGTTGTAGACGGTCAGGGCCGTGCCATGCACAAGAGCCTCGGTAACGGCGTAGATCCTGCCGATCTCATCAAGGATTTCGGTGCTGATATCGTTCGTCTGTGGGCAGGCTCCGCCGATTACCATGCAGATGTACGCTGCTCCAAGGAAATCATCAAGCAGCTGAGTCAGAACTACCTGAAGTTCCGTAACACTGCCCGTTACTGTCTGGGCAATCTCAAGGACTTCGATCCGAACCACCTTCTGCCTGTAGATCAGCTGGAAGAACTGGATCGCTGGGCACTCACCAAGCTCAATGAGCTGGTTGCCGTCTGCCGAAAGGCTTACAATGACTACGAGTTCCATATCGTTGCGCACGAAATCAACGATTTCTGCGTTGTGGAGCTGTCCAGCTTCTATCTGGATATCATCAAGGATCGTCTCTACTGTGAGGAGGCCGGCGGCAGCCGCCGCCGCTCCGCGCAAACAGCCCTGTATCTGATCCTCGATGCTCTCGCAAAGCTGTTTGCCCCCATTCTGGCATTCACCTGCGACGAAATCTGGCAGGCTATGCCCCATCGTGACAATGACGATACCCGCAACATCCTGCTGAATCAGATGCCGCAGGACTTCGATGCCTATGCACTGGATCCGGATACCATGGCGAAGTGGGATTCCATCGTGAAGCTTCGCCAGGATGTCAACGGCATTCTGGAAAAAGCCCGTGCGGACAAGCGGATCGGCAAGGCTCTGGAGGCCCATGTGAGCCTGCAGGGCAGTGATGCGCTGAAGGCAGCATGTGAGGGCCTGAATCTTGCAGAGATCTTCATCGTTTCCTCCTGTGCCTGGGAGACCGCTCCCGAAGGCGCCGAAACCGGTTCCGGAGATAACTTCCCCCAGCTTACCATCGGTGTTACTGAGGCAAAGGGTACCAAGTGCCCCCGCTGCTGGATGCACTCCGAGGAGGCCGACGAAAACGGCCTTTGCAAGCGCTGCGCAGCTGTGGTTGCCAAACTGGATGTGGAAATCTAACGAATATAAGGGAGCGATCCGTCGCTCCCTTTTTTCTTTTGTAAATTGCAAAAAAAGACTTGACAAAACGCCGCAACATCGTTATAATATGCATGTTCTGTTTGAGCCGCCGGTATAGCTCAGTTGGTAGAGCAGCTGATTTGTAATCAGCAGGTCGGGGGTTCGAGTCCGTCTACCGGCTCCATTCAGACAGCAATTGAATATGGGGGAGTTCCCGAGTGGCCAAAGGGGACAGACTGTAAATCTGCTGCGTATCGCTTCGATGGTTCGAATCCGTCCTCCCCCACCAGATTATGTGCCTGATTTTACTGTCAGGCACATTTTTTTAGTATTCATGCGGGTTTGCGGGCTTTTTTCCGTTCCAAAAAAAGGATTGGTGTCCCATTACTGTCATCCCCGTTTTCAGAGATATCTGCAGTCAAGACCACCGGCTGAGCCGGTGGTCTTGACTTAAGGTTGTCTCCTTTATTTTCCATCTGCAATTTGGCAATGTCGTTCATAGATAAGCATGTCGATGCAATTGCTCTAATGAATGGGTATACTGATTTTGGAAATGTAGCGCGATTTGCAGGGAAACAGGGAGAAAAAGAAAATGCTTTCTGGCGCTGCTGCTGGTTTCAAGTAAAGATTTTAAATTGCTATATTTCATTCAGTCACCCTTTGCTATCTTTCCCGCTTCAAACGTAAAAAATCCAGAGGCACTTGACATTCAGCCTAAAAGCAACTATAATATAACAGTGTTATATAGCACTGTTATATGGAGGTGCACATGACGGAACAATATTTAACAACACTGCAGCGTATCCATCAGGCTGCCAGAGAAGAGTTTCTGGAAAAAGGGTTCCGGTCTGCGTCCCTGCGTAATATTTTAAAAAACGTTGGAATGACTACCGGTGCTTTTTACGGTTACTACAAAAGCAAAGAAGAGCTCTTTGAGGCACTGGTTGGCGAGCATTATCAGTACTTGATTGATCGTTTTAAAGACGCTCAGAAACAATTTGCCGATCTACCCCATGAACAGCAGCCGGAAGTGATGAGTGATATATCAGGGGTATGCATGTTTGATATGCTGCATTATGCCTATCAGCATTTAGAAGAATGTAAGCTCATCCTTTGTTGTTCCGAAGGGACCCGCTTTTCCGGGCTGATTGATGAGATGGTGGAAATTGAAGTGGAGGGGACGCACGCTTATCAAAGAGTGCTGGAGGAATTAGGCAGACCCTCCCCGCCGATTGACCCAACTCTGGAGCACATTTTGATTACCGGGATGTTTCATACGTTTTTTGAACTTATTATCCATGAAATGCCGCTTCACGACGCGGAAAACTATGTAAAGGAAATGCAAGCCTTTTACACCGCAGGATGGATGAAAATTATGGGGCAATAACGCCCTATAATTTTTGGCTTTCAGTTAGCATAGGCTAACTAAATTGGATATAAGAAGGACGAACCATTGTCCTCTGTATCATAAATGAAATGTAAAGGAGGAATTCTCTTGAAAAAACAATCCAATTTATCGCGTTTGCTTACGATTGCGGGAAGTTACAGGTACCTGACCTATGCGTCCTGGATTCTCTCCGCGATCAGTGCATTGATCGCACTTGTGCCTTATTATTTCATCTGGCAGGTCATGCGCGAAGTTCTGGAAGTCGCTCCAGATTTCAGCCGTGCGCAGAATCTGACCTACAACGGCTGGATGGCAGTGCTGTTTGCGGTTATTGCGGTACTGGTGTACATTGCCGGGCTGATGTGCTCCCATCTGGGCGCATTCCGCATTGCTACCAATTTGCGTTTACAGTCTATGAACCATATCGTAAAACTTCCCCTGGGATTTGCGGAACGTTTTGGCAGCGGCAAGTTGCGGAAGATCGTCAATGAATCCAGTGCCGCTACGGAAACCTATCTGGCGCACCAGCTTCCGGACCGTGCAAATGCCCTTGCAACCCCGTGCGGTCTTCTGGTTCTGCTGTTTGTGTTTGACTGGCGGCTGGGTCTTTTGAGTCTGGCGCCGGTACTTCTGGGCTTTCTTATTATGATGGCAATGACCGGAAAGGAAATGCAGCAGAAGATGAAGGAATACCAGAATGCGCTGGATGATATGTCAAATGAAGCGGTAGAGTATGTCCGAGGTATTCCGGTGGTAAAAACCTTTGGCCAGACCATCTTTTCCTTTAAGAAATTCAAAGACTCCATTGACCGTTACAAAGTATGGGTGATCGCCTATACCAAGCAGCTGCGCACGCCTATGATGTTCTATACCGCAGCTATCAACGGTGTGTTTGTCTTGTTGATCGCAGGAGCCTTGCTGTTTACGCAGGATCAGGTTACGACAGAATTTTTGCTCAATCTGGTATTCTATACCATCATTACGCCGATCATTTCCGTGACGCTCACACGTATCATGTTCCAGAGCGAAAACGCTATGATTGTGGACGATGCTTTACAGCGGATTGACAGCGTTCTGAATTTGGAGCCGCTGAAAGAAACAGCTCATCCCAAACATCCGAAAGACGGCTCTGTAGAGCTTGAACAGGTACATTTCAGCTATGACGGAGAAAAGGAGGTTTTGAAGGACGTCTCTCTTTCGATTCCTGCCGGGCAGACAGTCGCTTTTGTCGGACCGTCCGGCGGTGGAAAAACGACGCTAGCAAATCTGATCTCCCGCTTCTACGATCCTCAAAGCGGTACTGTAAGGGTGGGCGGTGTGGACGTCCGTGATATTCCGAAGGAAGAACTGATGAACACAGTTTCCTTTGTGTTCCAGAACAGCCGCCTGATCAAAGCTTCCATCTTTGAGAATGTGCGTCTGGGCAAACCGGAAGCCACCCGGGAGGAAGTCATGGCTGCCTTAAAAAACGCCCAGTGCGACGATATCCTCGAAAAACTGCCGGATGGTATGGATACGGTGATCGGCACCAAGGGAGTCTACCTTTCCGGCGGCGAGCAGCAGCGGATTGCCATTGCCCGCGTGATGCTGAAAAACACCCCCATCATTATTCTGGATGAGGCGACAGCTTTTGCGGATCCCGATAATGAAAGCAGAGTACAGGCGGCTTTTTCCAAGCTGTCTCAGGGCAAAACGGTCATTATGATTGCCCACAGGCTATCCACGGTGGCAGGTATGGACAGGATTTATGTTGTAAAAGACGGACAGATCGTAGAGAGCGGCTCCGGCCGTGAGCTGATGGAG
Source organism: Oscillospiraceae bacterium (assembly GCA_020025545.1). Lineage (GTDB taxonomy): Bacteria > Bacillota > Clostridia > Oscillospirales > Oscillospiraceae > Faecousia. Next base: position 10,215 of record JAHHRX010000034.1, read on the forward strand.
AAAGGCGGCTTGTTCGCCCGGATGTGGCAGAACTATCAGACTTCCATTCAGTGGAAGGTACAAAAGGAGGTACAATGAGATGATCAGACGTCTGCAAAAACGATATGCCTTGTCCGAACAGGGTGCAAAAGATTTAATTAAGGGTTGCTTTGCCTGCGTCCTGCAAAATATCTCTCTCATGTTCCCGGTAGGACTGCTGTACTGCATAGTGAGCGATTTGATGAACGGCGGTGTTCCGGAAAGCAGGCTTCCCTTCTATATTGTTGGCTGTATCCTCTGTGTGGGATTGATCCTGCTGACGACCTATTTCCAGTACAACGCCACCTATTTTGCCACCTATACGGAAAGCGGTGTGCGCCGTATTACGTTGGCGGAGCGGCTGCGGAAAATCCCGCTGTCCTTCTTTGGAAAGAAAGACCTTGCGGATCTCACCAGCACCATTATGGCGGACTGTACCTTTTTGGAGCAGAGCTTTTCCCACTTTATCCCGGAGCTTGCCGGATCCATCATCTCTACGGTTTTGATTGCTGTGAGCCTGTTCTTCTATGACTGGCGCATGGCGCTGGCGGCTCTTTGGGTAATGCCGGTGGCGTTTGCTATTGTAGGTTTTTCCGCAAAGGTACAGGAAGGATTCAATCAGAAGTCCATGGATGCGAAAATGGCCTGTGCGGATGGAATTCAGGAGTGCATTGAAACGGTACAGGATCTGAAAGCCAACAACGCTGAAAAAGAATATCTTAAGGGGTTGGAAAAGAAGATTCGCGCAGTGGAACACCGCTCCATTCTCAATGAATTCGGTTTGGCTGCATTTGTGGTATCCGCCTCCCTTGTGTTAAAGCTCGGGATTGCCACAGTTGCACTTACAGGCTCCGTTCTGCTGATGCAGGGCAGTTTGGATATTTTGACGTTTTTCCTGTTCCTGCTGGTGGTTTCCCGGCTTTATGATCCCTTGCAAGGGGCGCTGCAGAATCTGGCGGCGGTAATTTCCACCCGGACAAATATCGCCCGTATGAATGAAATCCTTGACCATCCCATTCAGCAGGGCAAAACCAGCCTTTCCAATCATGGGTATGGCATTACCTTTGACCATGTCGGGTTTGCCTACAACACCGGAGAAACAGTATTAAAGGATGTGAGCTTCACTGCCAAACAGGGGGAAGTGACCGCGCTGGTGGGTCCGTCCGGCGGCGGCAAAACAACGGTGTCCCGTCTGGCAGCCCGGTTTTGGGATGTGAGCCGGGGGAAAATTACGGTAGGCGGTATGGATGTCTCAAAAGTGGATCCGGAAACGCTGCTTTCTCTTTATTCCATTGTGTTTCAGGATGTTACCCTGTTTGACAACACCATACTGGAAAATATCCGTATCGGTAATAAAGATGCCACAGATGAGGAGGTTCTGGCTGCGGCACGGCTTGCCAATGTGGATGAATTTGCCGAGAAGCTTCCTGATAAATGGAATACCAACATAGGCGAAAACGGTTGCGAGCTCTCTGGCGGAGAACGCCAGCGGATTTCCATTGCCCGCGCCTTCCTGAAGAATGCGCCGATCATACTCCTTGACGAAGCCACAGCCTCCCTGGACGTGGAGAATGAAACGCTGATACAGACGGCTCTGTCACGGCTGATCAAAGACAAGACCGTTCTGGTGATCGCGCACCGAATGCGCACGGTAGCCGGTGCGGACAAGATCGTCGTGCTTTCCGACGGTATGGTGGCGGAAGAGGGCGATCCGGATAAACTGCTCCAGCAAAACGGTATCTATACCCGCATGGTAAAATTACAGACAGAAAGCCAGAACTGGACGCTGGCATAGTGTGATTTTCTGATGCGGAAATAAACCGGATGATAGGCAAATGCCGCACGGAAAACATTATTATTTTTGAGTGTGGCTTTGTCTGTATCCGGGAACACTTTAGTACAGTATCTTGACAAAATGATACATAGTATGGTAAAATTAGCCAGTTAGATTCAGCTAACTATTTTATTTGTTATGAATTAGCATATGCTAACTATGTGAGGATAGAATGATGATAAAAGTAACAATGAAAATCGATGGAATGTCATGCGGGATGTGTGAGGCTCATATAAACGATGCTATCAGAAAAGTATTTTCTGTTAAGAAAGTGATTTCTTCTCACAGGAAAGGGATCACCGAACTTCTTATACAAGACGCGGTTGACACGCAGTTACTAAAACATGCTGTGGAAGAATGCGGGTATAAGGTGTTGGATATTCGTTGTGAACCCTACAAAAGAGAAGGTTTTTCCCTATTTAAAAGAAAATAGATGGGAGGTAAGGAGACATGCCTTTTGAATTATGGCAGGGGCTGCTGATCCCCTTTGCCGGGACGACACTCGGCGCAGCCTGCGTCTTTTTTATGCGTAACAATTTGAGTGAACTGGTTCAGCGTGCGCTTACTGGCTTTGCGGCAGGGGTTATGGTGGCGGCTTCTATATGGAGTCTGCTGCTCCCTGCCATGGAACAGGCATCGGACATGGGGCAATGGTCCTTCTTCCCTGCTGTAGCTGGGTTCTGGCTTGGTATCGCATTCCTGCTGGGATTGGATCGGCTGATCCCGCATCTGCATCTCGGCAGCTCAGAGGCCGAGGGCATCAAAAGCAGTCTTGGAAAAACAACTATGCTGACTCTGGCAGTGGCGCTGCACAATATTCCGGAAGGGATGGCAGTGGGCGCAGTCTATGCCGGGTGTCTCTACGGGGACAGTGGGATCACGCTGGCGGGGGCGCTGGCTCTTTCTCTGGGGATTGCCATTCAGAACTTCCCTGAAGGCGCTATCATATCCATGCCCCTGAAAGCGGAGGGCTTCTCCAAATCCCGCTCATTTCTGTACGGAACGCTTTCCGGTGCGGTAGAACCGATAGGTGCGCTCCTGACCATCCTTCTGGCTGGAATTTTAGTCCCGGTGCTGCCCTATGCTCTGAGCTTTGCTGCTGGTGCGATGATTTATGTTGTGGTAGAGGAATTGATTCCGGAGATGTCAGTCGGAAAGCACTCCAATGTGGGAACCATTCTGTTTGCAGTTGGTTTCACCTTGATGATGGCATTGGATGTGGCGTTGGGCTGAGGCAAAGCTGTTTGCAAAGGAGGACACAGAATGTCACATTTAGGTGTTGTGGAGGACACACTTTTTGTCCCCATGCTGGGCAGGGTTTATGCCAGCGAGCATTGCCCACAGATCATATATGATAAAAAGGCTTTGGAATTAAAAGAAAAGCTGCCATCCGACCTGCTGGAAAAAGGAAGTCAGAGCCAGTATACCCTGCTGGCTTCAGCGGTGCGGTCTGCCAATATGGACCGTTTCATCCGGTCGTTTTTAAAGCGCAGGCCGGACGGTGTGATCGTCCAGCTCGGCTGCGGTCTGGAGACGACCTATTACCGCTGCGATAACGGAAGAACCCGCTGGTATGAGGTAGATCTGCCCCATGTGGTGGAATACCGGCGGGAATTGCTCCCGGAATCGGAGCGGGAAACCTATCTTGCCGGAGATGCCTTTTCCGAAGACTGGACCAGACAAGTTCGCACGGATTTGCCCGACGCCCCTATCCTTGTTACCGCAGGCGGACTGTTTCACTATTTTGAGGAAGATAAGGTCATTTCTCTATTTCGTATGCTTAGGCAATTCGGAGATATAGAAGTCATCTTTGATACAGTGAACAAAAAAGGCATGGATATGATGCAAAAGAAGTACATGAAGCAGGTAGGCCACACCGATGCGCAGATGTTCTTTTATGTAGATTCGGCAGTGGATTTAGCTGGAAAGATTGGCGGTGGGCTTATGGATATTACGGAAGAGCCTTACTACCGTTATATTCCTAAAAACGGCTTAAAACTATCCACCAAGGTTAGTATGGCAGTCTCTGACCGGTTTTGTATGGTGAAGATGATTCATTTGATTTTATAGTGTTTTCACTTTATACGAATACAAGAACGGAGGGGACTTTAATGTTGGAAAAAGAAAACTTAACGCCGTTTCAAATTCAGCTGCTGCTTTATTACCTGACGGCGGAACCGTCAAAGCGTACGGTAACGGATTCAGCCAGAAGCCTGAATGTGAGCAAATGGGTGGTCACTCGTACGCTGGATACGCTGGAAAAGCTGAATATTGTAGAACGCCTGGAGAATCGTAAAACGGTTTTGACGGTTCCGGGAGTTAAACTGGCGGAAATGTATCAGAAACAGAGGAAGGTATTAGAAAAATATATGCAGTATCAGGATATCCCTCCTGCACAGATTAAGGATAATGCCCTTCGAGCATTGGCAGCTGGATTTTCTGATGAATTTATGGAGCGGCTGGCTGAACAGGAAAGCCGGATGCATATCAAAGAAATATTTGCCGGACGCCGGGACTTCCATGGCGGGGATATTTGTAATTACCTCAGTGACGGCAGTTACTATTTTCCGTTCATTATTTACCGGGAACAAATCAAAAATCACAATAACCTTTCCATGGCAAACCGTGGTTTTGAAAACCCGTGTGAAGTCATCGTAAAGGATCATGAAGGACTTGTGTATCTGGTGGCCAAAACCGTATCCGCCCAGTCTATGTCCAGTAAAAATAAAATGGAAGGACGGATCCAGAAGCTGCAATACTTATATGACGGAGAATTCCGTGACGGCGGCATTGACGGGCGTTATGTATTTTTCCCGGTAACGGCACTGCGGTTTATCTCTATGGGAAAAGGCCGAGATGCCCTGCTGCACGGAAGCGTATGCCTGAAAATGCAATGCAGTGTTGGGGATATGCATATGCCGGAAAGTACAGCTGTTTTCACCATGTTCATCCATTAAAACAGGCTGATTCAGAAGAAATGAAAAATTTTTTGGAGCAGTTTTGCAACAACGCTGATTTATCAGTCATGATCGGGGATTAGAAGCTTTTTTAACCCTCCAATGGGCTGTTTGGAGCAGTTTTGCAACAGAAAATCCATTGACAACAAAATGGTAACTGGCTATACTGAATTTGCTTTAGGGAAAATGCGGATTATAAAAGCAGTGTGTTTTATCATTCGCAGCCGTGTTTGGTCTTTGAGACCGGACAGAAGAGTAACAGGAGAGCAGAGCCAAAAGCAATATGCCAGCAACGATCCCCCTCTCAAGAACTCCGCAAGGAGCAATTTTTTAGGGATATAGTTAGCATAGACTAACTTATACGAATAACCTTTCGCCTCTGCCCGTTTATATCAGGGAAACAAGCGTGTTAACTTGTTCTCCTGACCAGAACATCGCAAAAGGAGGAGTGGTGCGCGATATCTCTTCTATGCCGTAGAAACGGCATTATTTTTCACCAAGCGGTTAGATTATGCTAACCGAAACATTGTTTTTATAAAAGAATGGAGGTAGACACAATGACAACAACAAAACAGTCATGGCTTACACGCAGTTTGGCTGTGCTGCTGGCAATCATGATGGTTATGAGTATGGGCATGACCAATGCGTTGGCGGCGGACTTTTCCACTAAGACTTCAAACCTGATTGAAGTAACGGTAACAGAAACGCGCGAGACCGGTGCGACAATCAATATTAAAAACAATAAAGATTACGGAA
>JAHHRX010000035.1 GCA_020025545.1 Oscillospiraceae bacterium
CCGACCTACTGATTCGTAGTCAGTCACTCTATCCAACTGAGCTACCGGCGCATAAGCACTCTCAAAGCGCTTGTATATACTATCACACCATCCATCAAAAAGCAAGTACTTTTTTCAGAAAAACTAAAAAATTTTTAATTATTATGAAAAATGGGAAAAAACTACATGGTATTGACAGGAAAAGAGCCTTTGGTGTAAAATATCTCAATAGAATGGAAAGGTGGGAGCAAAATGGATGTTTTTCAGCAGCTGCCCCAGGCGCTCCTGCCGTGGTATGCGGAAAATAAACGGGATTTGCCCTGGCGATCGGATCGGGAGCCATACCATATCTGGCTGTCGGAAATCATGCTCCAGCAGACCCGTGTGGAGGCGGTAAAGGGGTACTATGTCCGCTTTTTGCAGACACTGCCCACCGTGCAGGATCTTGCCGCCTGTGATGACGATGTGCTCCACAAGCTTTGGGAGGGACTGGGGTATTACAGCCGGGTGCGAAACCTCAAAAAGGCTGCCTGCGTGATTACGGAACGCTTTGGCGGCGTATTCCCGGAAAACTATCGGGATGTGATTGCGCTGCCGGGAATCGGGGAATATACCGCCGGTGCCATTTGCTCCATTGCGTTTAATCAGCCCACTCCGGCGGTGGACGGCAATGTGCTGCGGGTGGTGAGCCGCCTGACAGAGGACAATACCCCTATCGATTTGCCGGAGTATAAAAAATCTGTCCGGCAGGCGCTGGAAAAGATATATCCCGCTCAGGCAGGGGACTTCACACAGGCACTGATGGAGCTGGGGGCTACTCTCTGCGGCCCCAACCGAAAACCGGAGTGCGAAAAATGCCCCTGCCGGACTTTCTGCGGCGGCGGTCAGAATGGCACTGCGGAAATGTACCCGGTTAAGCTGCCGAAAAAGGAACGGAAGGTGGAAGAAAAAACCGTGTTTATTCTCTGCTGCGACGGAAAGTACGCCCTCCGTAAGCGGAGCAGCAGGGGACTTCTGGCGGGACTTTGGGAATTTCCTAACTGCGACGGCTTTTTGTCGGCCCAAGAGGCTCTGGCCTGGACGCAGGAGAGACAGCTGCACCCGAAGGAACTGCTCCGACAGGTGGAGCGGCAGCATATTTTTACCCACATTCATTGGAAAATGCGGGGAATCTATTTGGAAGTAAATAAAATGACGGCGGAGTTTTCGTGGATGAATCCCTCGGAAATTCAGGAAAAGGCGGCACTGCCCACGGCATTTCGTCAGTTTTGGGAGGAAATTTCTGATGTTTGATTTTCATATGCATTCCATTGTATCCTTTGATGGCCATAATACGCCGGAGGAAATGGCACAGGCAGCAGTTGCAGCCGGCCTGCAGGAAATCTGTTTTACAGATCATATGGACGCAGATCCTGCCGGCATATATACGGACTTTCACTTTTCCTTTGAAGAATATGCTGCCGCTTACGATCATTTGCAGATCCCGGGGCTGACGATTCGCCGTGGCATGGAATTTGGATTGCTGGAAGATAATCAGGCAATGCTTACAGAGTGTCTTCAGAAGCGGAAGTTTGATTTCGTCATCGGCTCCATTCATTTTGTGGATGGTGAGGATGTGTATTTTGAGCCCTTCTGGCAGGGAAAGACGGTATTTGAGGCGGAGAGACTTTATCTGGAAGATATGCTGCTGTGCCTGCAAAAGCACGAGGATTTTGATGTTTTGGGGCATCTTACTTATCTCAGTAAATCTCCGGCGCATCCGACCCACACCCCCATTCCCTATGAGGCCCACAAAACCCTTGTGGATGAGATTCTCAGAACGCTTGTAAAGAAGGAAAAAGGCTTGGAGATCAATACCAGCGGCGTGGACCGCTGCGGCGATTTCCTGCCGAGTGCTGCGTACTTGCAGCGCTTCAAGGAGCTGGGCGGCAGAATCGTCACGATGGGCTCTGATGCCCACACCAGCGACCGGGTGGGACAGTACCACAGGGAGGCCGCTGCACTGCTCAAGGATATTTTCGGATATGTCTGCACATTTGCGGACAGAAAGCCCATTTTTCATCAATTGTAATTTGCAGACCGCTGCCCAAGGAGGGGCGGCGGTTTGTTTCCGATTGGTTGACTTTGCAAGGGAAATTTCGTATAATATATGAAATAAAATGGATAACTATGGCAGGTAAACAATATGGCTACGAAAAAACACGAACAATACGGTAACTCCAGTATCTCCATGCTGAAGGGCGAGGAGCGGGTCAGAAAACGCCCCGCCGTTATTTTTGGCTCTGACGATCTGGAGGGCTGCAAGCACGCGGTATTTGAGATCCTTTCCAATGCCATCGACGAGGCGAGGGAAGGCCACGGCGACACCATCATCGTCACCCGATACGAAGACCTCAGCGTGGAAGTGGAGGACTTCGGACGAGGCTGCCCTGTGGACTACAACGAAAAAGAGAAGCGATACAACTGGGAGCTGGTGTTCTGCGAAATGTACGCCGGCGGCAAGTATGGCGAAAACGGAGAGAACTACGAATATTCTCTGGGCCTCAACGGTTTGGGATCCTGCGCCACCCAGTACGCTTCGGAATTTTTTGACGCAACCATCCGCCGGGACGGCTTCCGCTATGATCTTCATTTTGAAAAGGGCAGAAACAAGGGCGGCCTGAAGAAGGAGCCTGCGGATCGGAAAAAGACAGGCTCCGTGTTTCACTGGCGCCCGGACAGGCAGGTATTTACGGATATCAATATCCCCGTGGAATACTATCGGGATGTGCTGCGGCGGCAGGCGGTGGTGAATCAGGGGATCACTTTTAAGTTCCGCAATCAGGTGGGCAGCAAATTTGAAACCGAGGAATTCTGCTATGCAGACGGTATCCGCCAGTATATCGAAGAACTGGTGGGGGATAATGCTTTTACCATGCCCACCTTCTGGGAGACGGAGCGCCGGGGCCGGGATGCGGAAAACCGCCCGGAGATGAAGCTTAAGATTACGGCGTCCTTCTGCTTCAGCAAGCAGGTGAGCCATATCGAATTCTATCACAACTCTTCCTGGCTGGAATATGGCGGCAGCCCCGACAAGGCGGTGCGCTCCGCTTTTACGGCGGCTTTTGATAAATTCCTTAAGGAAAACAATAAATACACCAAAAATGAAAGCAAGATCATTTTTCAGGACATTCAGGACAGCCTTGTTATGGTCACCAACTGCTTCTCCACCATCGGCTGCTTTGAAAACCAGACCAAAAAGTCCGTTAATTCAAAGTTTACTCAGGAAGCCATGACGACTTTCTTAAAGGAACAGCTTCAGGTTTGGTTTATTGAGAATAAGCAGGAGGCAGACCGGGCGGCAGATCAGATCCTTGTGAACAAGCGGGCGAGAGAATCTGCGGAAAAGACAAAGACCAGCGTAAAAAAGAAGCTGTCCGGCGCCATTGACATTGCAAACCGTGTCCAGAAGTTTGTTGACTGCCGCACAAAAGATACCAACCTCCGGGAGCTTTACATCGTGGAGGGTGATTCTGCATTGGGCTCTGTTAAGCTCAGCCGGGATGCAGAATTTCAGGGCATTATGCCCGTCCGCGGTAAGATCCTCAACTGCCTGAAGGCTGACTACAGCAAAATCTTTGCTTCCCCGATTATTACGGATCTTATGAAGGTGCTGGGCTGCGGTGTCGAGGTGCAGGGCAAGAAGGCCAAGGAGCTGTCAAGCTTCGATCTGGACAACCTTCGCTGGAACAAAGTGGTTATCTGTACCGATGCGGATGTGGACGGCTTCCAGATCCGGACACTGATCCTCACCATGCTTTATCGTCTCTGCCCCACACTGATCCGGGACGGATATGTGTATATCGCGGAATCTCCTCTGTTTGAGATCACCTGCAAGGATAAGACATGGTTTGCCTACAATGAGCAGGAAAAGGTAAAGATTCTGAAGGAACTGGAGGGCAAGAAAGTGTCCATCCAGCGCTCCAAAGGTCTTGGTGAAAACGACCCAGAAATGATGTGGATGACCACTATGAATCCTCAGACCCGACGCCTCATTAAGGTCATGCCGGAGGATGCTGAGCGGACGGCACATTATTTTGATGTTTTGCTGGGCGACAGTCTCAGCGAGCGAAAGAATTTTATTGCGGAAAATGGCGCCAGATATTTGGAACTGGCGGATATTTCCTGATTAGGAGCAGGTTATGGCAAAGAAGAAACAGGAACCTGAACAGAATAAGAAAAAGATCAGTACCGACGGCATTATGGGTCTCCACGGCTCCACTACGGAGCAGCCGATTTCCGAAACACTGGAAATTAACTATATGCCCTACGCCATGTCGGTGATCGTGTCCCGGGCAATTCCGGAGATCGACGGCTTTAAGCCCTCTCACCGAAAGCTTTTGTACACCATGTACAAAATGGGACTCTTGAGCGGCGGAAGAACCAAGTCTGCAAACATCGTGGGTCAGACCATGCGCCTGAATCCCCACGGTGATGCGGCCATTTATGAGACGATGGTCCGTCTTGCCAAGGGCAACGAAACGCTGCTTCATCCCTTTGTGGATTCCAAGGGTAACTTTGGTAAGGTTTATTCCCGGGATATGGCTTACGCTGCCTCCCGATATACGGAAGCGAAGCTGGACCCGATCTGCACCGAAATCTTTAAGGATATCGACTGCGACACCGTGGATATGGTGGATAATTACGATGCCACCATGAAGGAGCCGGCACTGCTGCCCACCACCTTCCCCAATGTGCTGGTATCTGCCAACCAAGGCATTGCTGTTGGCATGGCAAGCAACATCTGTTCCTTCAACCTGAAGGAAATCTGCGAGACTACCATTGCACTGATGAAAAATCCCGATCATGACATTCTGGAAACCCTGCCGGGACCGGATTTTTCCACCGGCGGCGAACTGCTGTTTGACGAGGCTGCTACCAGAGATATCTATTCCACAGGCCGCGGCAGTTTTAAGCTTCGTGCCAAGTGGCACTATGTGAAGCAGGGAAATCTCATTGAAATCACCGAGATCCCCTATTCCACAGCAACGGAAGTCATTATGGACAAGGTGGCGGATCTCATCAAGGCCGGAAAAATCAAGGAAATCTCCGATATGCGTGACGAGACAGACCTGGGCGGCCTGAAACTTACCATAGACCTGAAGCGGGGCGCAGACCCTGACAAGCTGATGCAGAAGCTTTTCCGTATGACCACCCTGCAGGACAGCTTCGCCTGCAACTTTAATGTCCTCATTGCGGGTATGCCCCGGGTGATGGGCGTAGGGGAGATTCTGGGGGAGTGGACGGCCTGGCGGACAGACTGCGTCAAGCGGCGGATCTACTTCCAGATTCAGAAAAAGGAAGACCGTCTGCACCTGTTGAAGGGCTTGGAGCGGATTTTGCTGGACATTGACAAGGCCATTGCGATTATTCGGGAGACCGAGCTGGAAAACGAGGTCATCCCCAATTTGATGATCGGCTTCGGCATTGACGAAATACAGGCAAATTATGTTGCGGAAATCAAACTGCGCAACATCAATAAGGAATATATCCTGAAGCAGACGAAGGCCATATCTGAGCTGGAAAAGGAAATTGCCGAGCTGCGCTCTGTTTTGGGCAGCCACACCAAGCTGCAAAATGTGATCATCAAGGAATTGCAGCAGGTGGCGGAGAAGTTTGGCCAGCCCAGAAAGACTGAGATTATCTGCAACACTGAGGAAATCGAACAGGAAGAGGAACAGGAGGAAATCCCTGATTATCCTGTGACCATGTTTGTTTCCAAGGAAGGCTATATGAAGAAGATTACGCCCCAGTCCCTGCGGATGAGCGGCGAGCAGAAGTTTAAGGAGGGCGACAGCCTTCGCTTCTCAGTGGAGACCACCAATCGGACGGAAATTCTGGTATTTTCCGATCAATGCCAGTGTTATAAAGCACGGCTTTCCGACTTTGAGGACGGCAAGGCATCCCTGCTGGGCGATTATCTGCCTCAGACATTGGGCATGGATCAGGGCGAAAATGTAGCCTATGTGCTGCTGGCGGGGGATTATAAGGGCTTCGTGCTCTTTGTCTTTGAAAACGGCAAGGTGGCAAAGGTGCCCATCAGTGCCTATGAAACCAAGACCAACCGCAGAAAACTAACCGGTGCCTATTCGGATAAGAGTCCTTTGAAGGCAGCTTTTGCCATGGATGCGGACGAGCAGATGGTCGTCTATTCCAGTGACGGACGAGCGGTGATCTTCTCCACGGCACAGCTGCTGCCGAAGACTACACGCAGTACACAAGGCGTCAGTGTCATGTCCCTCAAGAAAAAAGCGGCAGTCATCCGTGCGCTGCCTCTGGCTGACAGCGGCATTGTCAATGAAAGCCGCTATCGGACAAAGTCAATTCCCGCAGCAGGAGCCTTGCTGAGGGACGAAGATTCTCCGGAAAAACAGATAAGCTTTGAGGTATAAACGGGAGGTGCCCTATGAAATTAGATAAAAAAATGGTTATTTGGCTGCTTAAAATTGCATTTGGCAGTTCGGTGTTTTCTCTGGGCTTTAACCTGTTTTTGGCACCTCATGACCTGAACGCCGGTGGACTGTCCGGCCTTGCAATGATTTTTGTCAAGCTGGCGGGCTTTGGCTCTATCGGTATGGTGACATTGCTTATGAACCTGCCGCTGTTTGCACTGGGCGGCATTAAAATCGGAAAAAAATTCTTTTTCGGATCTTTGGTAGGCATGATCGTCAACTCTTTGTCGCTGGACCTGCTGGCAAAGCTTCCCGGCGTTGCAATCGATCCGCTTTTGGCGGCGATGTATGGAGGCATTTTGTGCGGTTTGGGGCTTGGCGTGGTATTTGCGGCAGGTGCATCTACCGGCGGATCGGATATTATTGTCCGGCTTCTCAAAATGCGGTGGCAGAATGTTCCGATCGGCACAATCAATATGATCTTTGACCTTACGGTGGCAACCCTTACGGGTATTGCCTTCGGCAATATTTCCAATGCCCTGTACAGCGGTGCGGCTCTGTTTATCACAGGACAGGTCATCGACGCAGTGGTTTACCGTTTTGACTATTCTAAGGTCGCCCTGATTATCTCGCAGGAGCATGAAAAAATTGCAAAGGCGATTTTTGAGGAACTGGATCGCGGAGCCACTTTCCTCCATGGGCAGGGCAGTTACAGTCATAACGATGTGACCGTTGTGCTGACGGCTGTAAAAAAGCAGCAGCTGGCAGATCTCAAGCGGCTTGTGGTGGAAATTGACCCGGATGCATTTATCATCGTGCAGGAAGCACACCAGGTGCTGGGTGACGGATTCTCCAGATATTCCAAAGACGCTTTGTGATGAGGGAAAAGAACATGAAGTGTGTGATTCTTCTTATTCTGATGCTGGCACTGGGGCTCAGCGGATGCACCGGCTGGCTGGATGGAAGTTACGCTTCCACAATACCGCATCAGGAGCAGACTCCGCCTGCGGAAAACCAAATCGCCGAGGTGAGAAATTACAGCGAACTGCATAAGGCACTGGGAAATATGATAGAAAAAGGTGTGGAAAGCGCAGTTTTGTCTGTAGCAGGCTACGAGAATGCCCGTGTCAAAAGTGATTTGAATGAAGCTGTAGCGGAGCTGCGAAAAAATAATCCCATTGCCGCATATGCCGTGGAAAAAATAGAATATGAGTTGGGAACCAATGCCGGGCAGCCTGCAGTAGCGCTGGCCATCACATATAGTCACGACCGGGGCGAACTGCTGAAAATTAAGCATGTTGCCAATGTAGATGAGGCACAAAAGGCAATAGCGGGATATCTTGATAACTGCGCCGCCGCAACGGTGCTGTACCTCGATAACTATGAGGCGGTGGACTTTGTTCAGATCGTGGAGGACTATGCCCTGAGATATCCGCAGAGGGTCATGGAGATCCCGACGGTGACGGTGAATGTTTACCCTGAAACCGGCACGGCACGGGTCGTGGAACTCAAATACAGCTACCAGAACAGCCGTGAGGCATTGCGGAATATGAAAGATCAGGTAAGCACCGTATTTGAGTCGGCAGTTCTCTATGTCAGCGGTGACGCGGCCGAGAGGGAGAAGTTCTCGCAGCTTTACTCCTTCCTGATGGAACGATATGACTACCAGAATGGTACTTCTATTACCCCGGCTTACAGCCTCCTGCGCCACGGCGTCGGGGATGCCAAGGCCTTTGCTGTGGTGTATGCCGCTATGTGCAGAGAGGCCGGGCTGGATTGCGGCATTATTACCGGCACACGAGAGGGAAAGCCTTGGGTGTGGAATGTGGTTTATGACGGAGGAAATTACTACTTTGTAGATCTGCTCCGGTGCAGCGCCGGCGGCGGATTTCGGGAGCGGACGGAAAAAGAGATGGGGGACTATGTCTGGGACTACTCAGCCTACCCCAGCCGCAGAGAAAACTAGGGTAAAAATAAATTTAGCAAATTTTAAAAATCCCCTTGACATTTTGGAATACTGTGGTATAATAACCCATGTTCCGCGGGCGTAGCTCATCCGGTAGAGCGCCACCTTGCCAAGGTGGAGGTAGCGAGTTCGAGCCTCGTCGCCCGCTCCAAAATAATATAATCCGAACCAAGTCTTCCCTATGGGAGATGGGTTCGGATTATTTTTTTCGGCAAGTATGAATCGGCTTACATTTCTAATGGCGGTATGAAAAAGCCCGCCTCAAAGCCGGGGGGCACACCGTGCACAAAGGCCTCCTAAGGGTGGAGCCCTGCTGTGCCGCACATTTCAGTAGCAATTGTTTAAGATCTGTGATATGATAATAGAAACACAGCGCAACCGAATCCGCAAAACTTTTGCAGAGGAGGAAAAGGAGCATAGCATGAAAATCTGGCAGCATTTTAAGACGATTACCCGTCACCGTATGATCGTAATGGCGGGATGTTTTCGGGTGGGACTGTATTGGCAGGGACTGACGCATGACCTCTCCAAATATTCTCCCACGGAGTTTTGGCACGGGGCAAAATATTATCAGGGCACCCGCAGCCCCAACGCTGCCGAGCGAGAGGATAAGGGCTATTCCGAGGCGTGGATGCACCATAAAGGACGCAACCGTCACCACTATGAATACTGGACGGACATGAACATGGCTACATTGCAGTATGAAGCGGTGCCTATGCCCAGAAAATATCTGGCAGAACAGATTATGGATCGGCGGGCGGCCTGCATGGTCTATCAGGGAAAGCACTACACCCCCGCATCTCCTCTCAATTATTTTGAAAACAGCAGAGAGCGCAGCCTTATGCACCCTCAGAATCGGCAGGAGCTGGAATTTCTGCTGACAATGCTGAAAGATGAGGGAGAGGACGCAACTTTCAGATACATCAAGGAAAATATGCTCAGGGGAAAACCCTTCCCTTGGGAAGAAAACATGGAGGAATGATTTTATGGCAGCATCATGGCTCAGTAAAGCAGTTTTTTACGAAATTTACCCCCAGTCTTTTTTTGACACCAATGCGGACGGTGTCGGAGATCTTCCCGGTGTAACCGAAAAGCTGGACTATGTGAAAAGTCTAGGCTGTAACGCTCTGTGGCTGAACCCTTGCTTTGATTCTCCTTTCAAGGATGCAGGTTACGATGTCCGTGACTACAAGAAGGTAGCTCCGCGGTACGGCACCAACGACGATATGAAGGCACTGTTTGCCGCTGCCCATAAAAAGGGCATCCGGGTCCTGCTGGATCTGGTTCCCGGCCATACCAGCGAGCAGCACCCATGGTTTCGGGAGAGCGGCAAGGCAGAAGAAAACGAATTTTCCCACCGCTATATCTGGACGGACAACGCCTTCGCACGAGGGGATGGAATGCCTTTTATCGGCGGTGAAATGCCCCGAAATGGCACCTATATCATCAACTTTTTCAAGAGTCAGCCGGCACTGAACTACGGCTACCGGGATATCCACGAGCCTTGGCAGAAGCCTATTGATGATCCAGCCTGCCTCGCTACCCGGGAGGCTATGAAGGATATTATGCGCTTCTGGCTGGATATGGGCTGCGACGGTTTCCGGGTAGACATGGCGGATTCTCTGGTGAAAAATGACGGCAACGAAAAACTCGCAACCATGGAGGTCTGGAAAGACATTGCCGGTGCTATCCATGCCGAATATCCCGAGGCGGCACTGGTCTCTGAGTGGAACAATCCCGGACAGGCGCTCAGCTGCGGCTTTGACATGGACTTTTATCTGGACTGGCGCGGTAACGGCTATTCCGTCATGTTCCGCGACTATGACATCCCCAAGTTTGGGGAAAAGATCGGCAAAAACAACAGCTATTTCAGCCTTGGCTCTGACCGTGATGTTTCCGGGTTCCTGAAGGATTTCCTGCCACGCTACGAAGCCGGTAAGGATAAGGGCCTTTGGTGTCTGATCTCCGGTAACCATGACACGGTTCGCGTGGCTCCGGGACTGGATGACCGGGAGCGCCGCCTGGCGTTTGCATTTCTTTATACAATGCCCGGTGCGCCTTTCCTCTACTACGGTGACGAAATCGGAATGCCCTACCGCTGGGTTCCCACCAAGGAAGGCGGTTATCAGAGAACCGGCTCCCGGACACCTATGCAGTGGGACCGCAGCGAAAACATGGGCTTCTCTGCGGCAGACCCGGAGCGGCTTTATCTGCCCGTAGGCCCGCTGGAGGGCGCTCCTACCGTGGCAGATCAGGAAAAGGATCCCGGGTCCTTCCTGAACTTTGTAAGAGAAATCATCGCCCTGCGACAGAGCAACGACGATCTGGGCAACTATAGCCCCTTCCGTGTCTATTCCGCCGAGGAAGGCTCTCGGCTCTTTGCCTATAAGCGGGGCGGGATGCTGGTGGCCGTGAATCCCTCTGCTGAGGAGCTGGTGCTGGAACTGGACGGAGACTACGAAATCCTCTACGCCATCGGCGACAGCCGGACAGAAAACGGCAGGCTTTTGCTGGGCAGACAGAGCTTTGCGGTGCTGAAGCCCAGAGTATAAATTTTTTCCTCGGGCAGCGAAAAGTTGCCCGAGGAAAAATTTTCAGTTTTTTTTCAAAAAGCACTTGACTTTTTGAAAAGTATGAGTATAATAATATCCGTGCCTTGCATAGAGGATTTGTGTAACGGTAGCACACCGGACTCTGACTCCGTTTGCGGGGGTTCGAATCCCTCATCCTCTGCCAAAACAGAAACCACTCATTTGAGTGGTTTTTTGTTTTATGTAGGAACTGAACCGCGGGATGGTTTCTGAAAACTGCTTCAGAAACCATCCCGCTTTTTTGCTGCTTTCTGGTGGAATAGTACAGCCCTTCGGCAAAACAGAATATGGATATTCTGAAAGCGTGTCAGACCGTGACGGATGCTGTGCACTGCAGCTTTGCTGGCTGCTTACGGCGGTGGGGCTGGGCGTGGAATATCTGTGCTATACGCTCATTCCGGCGCAGTCTGTTTTCAGCATTCTGCGCAGTGTCAATGTGTTTTCCTATGTATTTTCAGTGCCGCTGTATACACAGTACGAAAATATAAATTTCTTTTCTTATCCGGTGGGCCAAAGAGCATTGCTGCTGACACTGCTGGCAGATGGCGTTGCCATTTTTTCGGCGGGAGGATTTGCACAGTCGGCAGCTTGGGCGGCACTTTCCGTGCTGGCATTGTTTGCAGCTCGGCGGCATTGGTGCAGAAGTCAATGATTTGGAACCAAGATAGAGAGGGACTACTTTGGTTCACACATAAAGAATCATTGGTCTATTTGCTGCCTGTTTATCAATAGGGGAAGAATATGAAATTAAAAAGATCATGATTTATACATTAAATTGCAGCAGGGAGCCGCCCCCAGAATGATGGAGCGGCTCCCTGTATTTCTATATGTCATCGCCATCGTCGGGCTTATATTCCAGAATATCTCCGGGCTGCACTGAAAGTTAATTTTTCTATGAAAAACAGAAAAATGTGGTACAATAGGAAATGCAATCGTAGAATTTCCCTTTTGGCCTGCGCCACGGGGGGTGAGCGGCCGCGCTGCAAAACGAAAAATCACAAGTCTCCGTGTAGCTTCCGCTCCCACCGTGCGGGACTTGCCGGGGACGAAATGCCGGTGCCCCTGATTCTTGCGGGGCGGTAAGGGCGCCGCTTTTGATTCCGGCTGCTGCCGGGGGAAAACCATCAAATGTAAAACCGGGAGGAGCTTCTGCATGGGGCGTTTTTTGATCAGAAAAGTAAATACAGGCGTCAAATTCGATCTGCTGGCTGCCAACGGAGAGTCCGTTCTGTCTTCCGAGGTTTATCTGACGGAAGCTGCCTGCCGCAATGGGATTGTGTCCATTGTGAAAAATGCCCCGCAGGCCAATGTGGAGGATCAGACCCTCGAAAATTCCGAGAAGGCGGCCTGTCCCAAGTTTGAAATCTACACCGACAGGGGCGGCAAGTACCGTTTCCGCCTGAAGGCACGCAACGGTGCGATTATCGGCGTGTCCGAGGGCTACAGAGCAAAGGCGAACTGTGAAAACGGCATTGCCAGTGTCCGCAGAAATTCCGAAGAAGCCCAGATCGATGAAGAGCAGCCATAGTGAAAACCCCGGGATCTGGCAGATCCCGGGGTTTTGCTTATTTGAGGGTAAATACCGTTTTGCAGGTGCCTACAGGGGTGCCGTTATCGTTGATAATGGTGCCGCTGTTAAGGCTGTGAAGCATCTGCATGGTGTCTTTGTTTTCGTAACCGATCTGACGGAAAATTTCGCTGATGAGCAGAGGCCAGACGGCTTCGGTGCCGTCCTTCAGCTTCAGGGAAATGCCGATCCGCTCCTTCTTGAGGCCGATGCCATACACGCCGTTGGCACCGCCCTTTGCCACGATGTTGGGATCGTAGTTAATGAGGGAACACAGATATCCGGTGCCGCGCATCATCAGGGGATACTTGTGGATTCTGGGAACATAGCGCTCTGCCGCTGAGCGCAGGGATGCATCGGCAATGGTGTCGGTGCAGGCAAGATTCTTGAAGGCAGCGGCAATATTTTTCATGGGAACTGCAAACACGGGCACGCCGCAGCCGTCAATGCCAATCTGCACATCCGCCTGAGGATACTCCGAAAGAATGGCAATGGACCGCAGAATCTCCTTCTGGGCGGCGGAATCCACCTTCCAGTAGTCACGGATATGCTCCGGGTCCAGCTCTTTTTGCAGAAGCATAGCGCCGGTGTGCTTGCCGCTGCAGTTGTGGTAGACCTTTTCTTTGGGAAGTCCCCTGCGGATGCGTTCTTCATTGGCTTCGGTGCTGCCGGGAACTGCGGGATTCATCACAAGATCGTCAAGATCCATTCCCGCCTTTTGGAACATGGAGCGGATGGCGGCAACATGGAAGGATTCTCCCAGATGGGAACCGGAAAACAGTACGCTTTCCTCCTCTGTGATGCCGTATTTTTCGTCCAGTCTCCGGGCAATTACCGGCAGTGCCTGCAAGGGCTTGGAGGCGGAGCGGTAATATACGAGGGCATCGGGATTTCCGGCGCTCTTGATTACATTGCTGTTTTCGTCCACCACGCAGATATATCCCCAGTGAACGAGATCCATAAGATTGCCCCGGTATTCTTCCGTCAAAACGGCACAGTCATTTTCATACATTTTATTTCCCTCTTTCTGCCGCCGAAGTTACCTCCGGTGGATAAACTTCTTCAAACAGTATAGCGAAAACCAAAAGAAAAAGAAAGCCCCAAAAGAAATTTCCGGGCACAAAACTTCCGGAGGGCTATGACATTTTAAAGAAGATGAATTCCGTTACATCCTGCGTAGATGTGGCAGTTTCGTTTCCGTTGGGAGAAATCCCCTCTTTCTGCACAGTGTTTTTCACAACGAACGCAACCGTCTCTTTTGTCTTGGCGTTGCGCATTACACAATTTTCAATGTCCACGACCCACGGAGTATCCTTCGTAATTATAGGATTGATTTCCTTGGGAGCCTCCATAGAAACCAGTGCCGCACCGTAATCATATTCAAAATAATTGAATGTATATTCCTTGCCATCTATCCAATGCATCCGTATGGTGTGCATGAGATACTTTACAGGCACAACGGAATTCTGTTCTTGGGTAAATTCAGAATATAGTGTCCGGTTTTCTTTTACCGGGGTAAAATCCAATTCTCAAATTTCAATAACAAATTGGAC
>JAHHRX010000036.1 GCA_020025545.1 Oscillospiraceae bacterium
CCTCTAGGGTCGTCATGACCATTCCTCCTTCTGCCCAATCTAAAAATCGGGAATTTTGTTGTGGGTATTATAGCATGAAGTGCCGCAGAACGCAACGAAAAAACGTGAATTGGTGTTTCGGATTGTTTCGTATCGCATCGGTAATCAGAAATGCAGATGATTGTTATTATAAACGAAAATTAGCATATGTATTTGGCATAAGTGCCGAAAATATAACTATAGTTGGCAATTGTGTTGACGAAAAAGGGAAATACAATTATTCTGGTATCAAGGATCAACTGATGTTTTGCGCGAAACAAAACGAAAAAACACGGTTGCACGGACACTGTGGCAGACTGGATGGATGAAAGGGATGGGCAAATGAATTTCAGTTACGGAAGACGGGATTTTTTAAGCCTGCCTGATGCACAGAAAATCATGTTTTTGTCCACCAATGGTCTGGGCGGATATGCCTCTGCCACCGCAGCATTTTCTGCCTTGTCAGGACGCTGGTAACGGCAGCTGCGCTGGGCTGGTGCATCATGCTCCACGTGGACGAGGGTGTGCCATTGATTTTGGTCATTTGTGTGTTATGGCTGTTTCGGAAGAATACACTCTATCGGAACTTTATCGGTGCCTCAGCGGCGGTTGTGTGCAGTTTTATGTCGCCGTTCTATCTGGCATCCCCTATGGGGTTTCTTGCCGTGCATTTCTACCACGGAAACAGGGGAGAGGGCAGCCGATTCCTGCAATACGGTGCATATCCGGTTTTGCTCCTGCTGACCGGAATCATCGCCATCCTCATCAGAGGGTAAGTAAATGGTCTAGAGAGGAATGATTTGTTTTGAGAAAAGCTGGGATCCTGATGCCGATTTTCTCCCTGCCGTCTGCATACGGAATTGGGACGATGGGGAAGGCAGCTCGTGATTTTGTAGATTTTTTGGTAGAGGCAGGGCAGAGCTGCTGGCAGCTGCTCCCTGTGGGACAGACGGGGTACGGGGACTCCCCCTACCAGTCCTTTTCGTCCTATGCAGGCAATCCATACTTTATTGACTTGGATGAATTGGCAGCCGATGGACTTTTAATGCCAGAGGAGTACCGGAATCTCAATTGGGGGGATGATCCGGAGAAGGTTGATTATGCACTGCAATATGTTACCCGTTATCCGGTTTTGCAAAAAGCTTGCCAACGGCTTGTGGAAAGAAATGATGCCGCGTTTGCTGTTTTCTGCCGGGAGCATGCCTACTGGTTGGAGGACTACGCCCTGTATATGGCGATTAAGGAAAAGAATGGCTCTGCCTCTTGGTTTGAATGGCCGGAACAGGAGCGTCTGCGCCATCCGGATGCATTGGAACGGGCTCGGAAGGAGCAAAAGAATGCACTGGACTTCTGGAAGGCGGTGCAGTTCCTGTTTTTCCGGCAGTGGGATGCGCTGAAACGCTATGCAAACCACAAGGGCATTACCATCATCGGTGATTTGCCCATCTATGTGGCGGCGGACAGCGCAGATGTGTGGGCTGACCCAAAACAGTTCCAGCTGGATGAGAATGGATATCCCACTGAGGTGGCAGGATGTCCCCCGGATGACTTCTCCGAAGACGGTCAGCTGTGGGGAAATCCGCTCTTTGACTGGGAATACATGAAACGCGATGGATACCGGTGGTGGCTGCGCCGAATCGATTTTCAGTTCCGCATCTATGATACGCTGCGCATCGACCACTTCCGTGGATTTGATGCATATTATGCCATCCCCTATGGCGATCAGACGGCTCGGAACGGTCGTTGGAGAACCGGCCCCGGAATCGACTTTTTCCGGACGGTCAATCGCGAATTGGGCCGGCGGGATATCATTGCAGAGGATCTGGGCTTTCTGACGGATTCTGTCAGAAAGCTGCTGCGGCAAACCGGTTATCCCGGAATGAAGGTGCTGGAGTTTGCCTTCAGCAGCCGGGAAACGGGCAGCGATTACCTGCCATATTGCTACGGGCCACACTGCGTGTCCTATGCAGGCACCCATGATAACGATACAATCATGGGATGGATGGTCAATGCGCCTGAGGAGGATGTGGCGTATGCCAAGGAGTATCTGCGGCTAAACGAGGCAGAGGGATATCACTGGGGCATGATGCGTGGAGCATGGGCATCTGCTGCCGATTTGGCGGTGATGCAGCTCCAGGATGTGCTGGGATTGGGAACAGAGGCCAGAATGAATATCCCCTCCACCTTGGGCGGAAACTGGCAATGGCGCGTATTGCCCGGAGCCTGTACTGCTGAGCTTGCAAAGAAACTGCACCGGGATATGGAAGTGTATCAGAGACTTCCTCAAAAAAATCAGAAAAAATCTGCTCAGAAGAGTTGAGCATGGAGGAAACATTGTATGGAAATGGTTGAATTGAAGAAGATGATTGAAAATCTGACACAGGAACGGTTTTCTTGTTCTCCTGAAGCGTGTGACGATCAGCAGCTTTATGAAGTACTGCTGGTTCTGACCCAGCGCATGGCTCAGGCTCGCTCTGCTCCTGAAACCGGACGCAAACTATACTACTTTTCTGCAGAATTTTTGGTTGGCAAGCTGCTGTCTAACAATCTGCTGGCTCTGGGTATTTTTGATCAGGTTCGTGAGCTGCTGGCAGAAATGGGCCATGATATCGGCGCCATTGAGTCCGTGGAACCGGAGCCTTCCTTGGGTAACGGCGGTCTGGGGCGTCTGGCTGCCTGTTTCCTGGACTCCATTGCCGCTTTGGGGCTGCCCGGTGACGGTGTAGGGCTCAATTACCACTATGGCCTGTTTATGCAGAAGTTCCGGGACAATAAGCAGATGGAGCTGCCCAATGCATGGATTGAGAAGAACAGCTGGCTCATCCCGACGGATGCCGCTTTCACGGTTTCGTTTGGGGGCTTTGACCTGACTGCAAAAATGTATGATGTGGCAGTGCCCGGTGCAGGGAATGAATATGCCAACCGTCTGCATTTGTTTGATGTGGAGAACCCAGGCGCCCAGCCGCTATCTGGAATTGATTTTGACAAGACCGATATCACCCACAATCTGACTTCTTTCCTGTACCCGGATGACAGCGATGAAACAGGCCGCCTGCTGCGTGTCTACCAGCAGTATTTTATGGTGTCTGCCGGTGCTCAGCTTATTTTGAAAGAGCTGGAGGAGCGTGGCTATCCCATAGAGGAACTGTCTGAGCACGTTGTGGTCCAGATCAATGATACGCACCCATCTATGATCATTCCGGAGCTGGTTCGTCTATTGACGCAGCGGGGAATGGAGATTGGTGCGGCCATCGAACAGGTGCGCCGCAGCTGTGCCTATACCAACCACACCATTTTGGCAGAGGCTTTGGAGAAGTGGCCCATTTCCTTCATCGAGAAGGTTGCGCCCCAGTTGGTTCCTGTTATCATGGAACTGGATCGTAGAGTGAAAGAGGCATATCCTGATGCGAAGGTTGCAATTGTGGATGATCAGAATCTGGTACACATGGCCCATATGGATATTCACTATAGTTTCTCTGTCAATGGTGTTGCCCAGCTCCATACCGATATCCTTGTGAATTCTGAGCTGAAGAATTTTGCGGACATTTATCCGAGTAAGTTCAACAACAAGACCAACGGTGTCACATTCCGTCGCTGGCTGGAGGTTTGCAACCCTGCACTGGCTGGGCTGATCGATGGGTGCATCGGCAAGCAGTGGCGGCAGGATACAGAAAAGCTCAGCAAGCTATTGGAGTTTGCCGATGATGATGTCGTCCTGCAGCGTCTGTTGGATATTAAACAGGAGAACAAGAACAGATTGTGCCGCTTTCTGAAGGATGAACAGGGAATCGAATTGAATCCTGAGTCTGTCTTCGATATTCAAATCAAACGATTGCACGAGTATAAGCGCCAGCAGATGAATGCGCTGTATGTGATTTATCAGTATCAGCAAATCAAGTCTGGTGTTCGTCCAGAGCGTCCCGTCACAGTGATTTTCGGCGGCAAGGCTGCGCCTGCCTATGTAATGGCTAAGAATATCATCCACCTGATTCTGTGCCTGAAACAGCTTGTGGAGAATGATCCTGAGGTTCGTCCTTGGCTGCGTGTTGTTATGGTAGAAAACTATAATGTGACTTGGGCAGAGCGCCTGATTCCGGCCTGTGATATCTCTGAGCAGATTTCTTTGGCATCCAAGGAAGCCAGCGGCACCGGCAACATGAAACTGATGGCGAACGGTGCGGTAACACTGGGTACCATGGATGGTGCCAATGTGGAGATTGCCCAGCTGGTAGGTGAAGAAAATATCTACACCTTTGGCACAGACAGCGATACGGTCATTGGGTTGTACGATCATGCAAGCTATAAGGCCCTTGACTACTATCACCGTCCTGCTGTGGAAAAGCTGGTGGATTTCATCATATCGCAGGAACTGCTCCAAATTGGGGATCCTGTGAAACTTACCGAGTTGTGGCGTGATATGAAACAAAAAGACTGGTTCATGGCTCTGCTGGATGTGGAGGCGTACATTGCGGTGAAAGAGCGTGCAATCCATGACTATGGCAACCGCAGACAGTGGGCTAAGAAAATGATCGTAAATATCGCAAAGTCCGGGTTCTTCTCCTCTGACCGTACGATCCGCCAGTATAATGAAGATATCTGGCACTTAAAGTAAGACACACGATGAGGGATTTGATTTCGTTAAAATAAAACTGGGAGACATGAAAACATCATGTCTCCCATTCTATATGAAACACTGTTTCAGAAAGTTCATGGAGGACGCCTTTGACGATAAGTCACAGGCATTGCTCATGTTTTTACATAAAGCTTACAAAAAGGCGGCAGAAAAGGGAGCGAAAAAGATTTAAAATACGATGTAGATTCTATTGCCTGTTGATACAGGTCAATCAATGAGGAGGGAAATGATTTGAAATTCAATCTCAAACGAATCGCATCGGTGGGCTTATGTCTGGCCCTGGGAGTCCAGCTTTCCACTGTGGGCTCCGCCGCCGCTCCTGCGGCTGGCTATGAAAATGGAACAGCCTTAAATATCAGTCAGATTGGCAGGTATGCGTCCGGCCAGTTTAACGTGGATGGCGGCGTCATGGAGATCGTGTCCTACAACAGCTGGAACGGCTGTGCCTATGCGATCAATGGTCAGAGCGGCCTGCTGACCGCCATTCCGCTCTCTGGTATGACCGTGGGGGGCAGGGTAGACCAGCTCACCGGAACGGACATTGATGTAAAGGCTCTGGTAGAGGCAGAAGACAGCAGTTTCCATTATGGAGATATGACCTCTGTGGCTATTTCTCCGGACAATACAACGCTGGCCATTGCCCTTCAGGCGGAGGAATACGACCAGCCGGGCCGTGTGGCGGTCTTTACCTGTCACGAGGATGGTACCATCTCCCTCAAGGGACTGGTGGAGACTGGTATACAGCCCGATATGGCCATCTTTGCAGATGCAAACACAGTCCTCACCGCTGATGAAGGTGAGCCTAGAATGGGATATGGTGCAAAAGTGGTCGACCCCAAGGGTTCGGTCACGGTCATTGACGCTGTCTCTATGACCGGAACCGTGGTAGGCTTTGACACCTTTGACAGCCAGCGTGAGAGCCTGACCAATGGGCAGGTAATCTTGCAAAAGGACACCAAACCATCTGCCGACTTGGAACCGGAGTACGTCGCCGTCTCCGGCGGAAAAGCCTTTATCACACTGCAGGAGGCAAACGCTATAGCGGTTCTGGACATCGCATCCAAGACCTATGATGGCATCTATTCCGTGGGCTTTGAGGAGTACGGAACCACCCCTGTGGATATTGACAAGAAGGATCACGCCTACGCCCCCAAGACATATGAGAACCTGCTGGGGGTCCGTATGCCGGACGGCATTTCTGCCTTTTCCGCAGACGATCGAACCTATCTAATCACCGCCAACGAGGGAGATGCTCGGGAGTGGGGCGACGAGGAGCTGGGCACTGCTTATCTCAATGAGGATGCACGAGACTTTGGTGAGGCGGGAATGACCTCTCCCACCGGGGCTATCACGTCAGAAAATTCTGGACTTAAGGGAAAAGTGGTCTTTTTCAACAGCGCCGACTACGATGGTTTGGCGGCAGACAAGGACTATCTCTACGGCGGTCGTTCCTTCACCATCTATGAGGTGACAGAGGACGGTCTTGCTGAGCTATTCACCAGCGGGGACGACTTTGAGTCCTTGACTGCTCAATATCTCCCGGAATACTTCAACGTCTCTAACGACAACGCAGCGATTGATGATCGCTCCGGCAAGAAAGGCCCCGAGCCGGAAAATGTGACAGTGGGTCAGGTCGGGGGCAAAACCTATGCCTTTGTGGCGCTGGAGCGCACGGGTGGTATTATGGTCTACGATGTGACCGATCCCACCTCCGCCTCTTTTGTTAACTATATCAACACCCGGGACTTTGCGTCCATTGTTCCTGGCTCTGAGGAGTATGATGGGGAGGAACTGGATAAGTGGGTTACACATGGTGAGGTAGCCCCCGAAGGTTTGGCGTTTATCCCAGCTGGAGACAGTGTCACCGGAGAGGCTCTGCTGCTGGCTGCCTGTGAGGTGTCCGGAACGATGGCGGTCTATCAGGTGGGGGGAGAGCCCCTGTCCGCTCACCCCTTCTCCGACGTGGCAGAGGACGCAGCGCATAATGACGCTGTGGCCTATGCCCATGAAAACGGGCTCATGTCCGGTGTCTCTACGGATGCTTTTGCTCCGGATCGATCTGCTGGACGTGCAGAGTTGGTATATGGCCTTTGGAAGATTGCGGGCGAGCCAGTGGTCAATTATGCAATGGACTTCCGCGATGTAGATGAAAGCGCCGAATACGCAGAATCGATTCGCTGGGCGGCCAGCGAGGGGATTGCAGTCGGATATGGCAACGGCCTCTTTGGGGCGGATGACAGCGTAACCCGGGAACAGCTGTCAACGATGATTTTCCGCTACACCCAGAAGAACGGAGGGAGTACCGCACAGGTCGGTCAGCAGTCGCAGGACTACTCGGACGTAGACCAGGTTGCCCCATACGCACAGGAGGCCATGGCCTGGGCGGTGAACGAGAACATCCTTCCTGCCAGCGGCACAGATATGCTTAATCCGTTGGGAACGGTTACACGTGCCCAGACCGCTGCTATCCTGATGCAGATTTCTCAGCACATGAAGTAGTCATTCGGGCGGTCATTCCAAGCGGATTGGCTCACGCCAAAACAAGTGAACCTTTATAAGTGTGCGAAATGCTTGGGTGCACATTGCATTTGCAGCATCTACAAACGCCTCAGAGAAAGGAAAAGGGATTGATTTGTTTTGGTGCTCTTCAAATTGTCCGGACTGGTAGAGAATTAAAGGATAATGTGTTGCGTGAACTCACTTGGAAACGATGTGATTGCAATGCAGCAGAGGGTATTCGGGTGACAAAGGAAGAGAACGACTCATTCGGCTGAAAACCGGAAGAAAATCCATAAAATATGCGAAATCGTATAAAATGGATAAGCTTTAGCACGGGAGGCAGCCAGCGTTCTACAAATTGTCAATTAATGCCTTCTATGGCGGACATAAAAGCAGAAAACAAACGGATTCTGTATATAAAGTGGGACGAAAATGCAGATTTTGTGCCGCCATTGTGGGGAAAGATACGCCTAATTCCAGTCGGGACACTTGATTTCTGAAGAAAAATAGTGTATAATATGACCCGTATAAATTCACCGCTTTTCGAGCGCCTTTTGTGAAAAGTGACGGATTTCGGATTGCGGGCTGTTGGGGTACAAGGTGTACTTCATTCCCCGTTTTCTAAGTGATTCAAACATTCCTCGGTTTCTCCCAAAGGGAAACAGATTTTATAATCTGGTCACGGGGATAAAAAAGAAACAGGAAACTCCTCGGTTTTAACCGGGGAGTTTTGTTTACATAAATCTGGTTTTGGACTGTAAATATCATCTAAAACAGCAGCGGTCGCGGTTCATGCCTTTGCCAGTCTTTTACGGGATGCTGCAATCAAAGATGTTGTTGATACCAGACAGATTATTAACGGAGTTTGTCTTGACCTCAGAATTGGAACACACTATAATAATCCTAGTTTTGGTTACGGCGGTTACTGTCTGCCAAAGGACACCAAGCAGCGATTGGCTGACAACGCACATGCAATCCTTGCAAATCGATATCATTCCTGTTTGGATGACGTACAAGAAAAGGTATATGCACGGGATATTTTCAAGCGGGACTAAGGATGGGAATATCGTCCAAAATAATGGGATTTATCATGAAAAGAGTATCCACATACCGCTATGCTGTAAAAATCGGTGTCAATGGAGCAAGGCGTGCGATCCTTGCAGGTGTAGCAATCATTGCAGCTTGTTCATTCGTAAATAGATTAGTTCCTGCTGGGGAAGTGTGGGGGAGTACCAGCTCATTTCCTGATGTCAAAAGCGGAATACGCTGAAAAATGTTAAAAAAACACACCTCATTACGATGTCAATAATAATAGAACGAATATTAAAGAAGAGGTCTTAAAAATGCTTTCTTCTTGCGAAGGAATACAATAGGAGGAGTTTATTCAATGTCTGCATTTTCTGGAGCAACCCTTATGATCACTGGTGGTACCGGTTCTTTTGGTAACACCGTTCTCAAGCACTTTCTGACTAGCGATATCGGTCAGATCCGTATTTTCTCTCGTGACGAGAAGAAACAGGATGATATGCGTCACGACCTGCAGGCTCGTTTTCCTGAGTATGCAAACAAGGTGAAGTTCTACATTGGAGATGTGCGTAATGCGCAGTCCGTCGCAGATGCAATGCCTGGTGTCGACTATATTTTCCACGCTGCTGCCCTCAAACAGGTTCCCTCCTGCGAGTTCTTTCCTATGCAGGCCGTTCAAACCAACATTATTGGTACGGACAATATGCTCCATGCAGCCATCGCAAACAGGGTCAAGCGGGTTGTCTGCTTGTCCACAGACAAGGCGGCTTATCCCATCAACGCCATGGGTATTTCCAAAGCCATGATGGAGCATGTCATCTATGCCAACGCCCGCGTAGCCGCTGAGCGTGGTGATACCGTGATTTCCTGCACCCGTTACGGCAATGTCATGTGCAGCCGTGGCTCGGTCATTCCTCTGTTCATCGATCAGATTAAGGCTGGTAAGCCCATCACCATTACCGATCCAAACATGACCCGTTTCCTGATGAATCTGGACGAGGCTGTGGACCTGGTAAAGTTTGCCTTTGAGCACGCCAACCCCGGTGACCTGTTCATCCAGAAGGCGGATGCCTCCACCATTGGCGATCTGGCTAAGGCTGTGCAGCAGCTATTTGGGGATACCGGCACAAATATCATCGGTACTCGCCACGGCGAAAAGCTGTACGAGACCCTGATGACCCGTGAAGAGCGTCTGCGCAGCGAGGATATGGGCAACTACTTCCGAGTAGCAGCTGACAGCCGTGACCTGAACTACGATAAATTTGTGGTGAGTGGTCAGGTGCATACGATGGCAGACGAAGCTTATACCAGCCATAATACCCGGCGCCTGGATGTGGACGGCACCGTGAAGAAGATTCTGACTACCGATTATGTGCAAGAGGCACTCCGGGAGCTGGAGGCGAATCGATCATGAAAATCTTAGTAACGGGAGCCAATGGCTTTGTGGGCAGAAATCTCTGCTGCAACCTGCGTAATATTGCAGAGGGCAAAAATCGCACCCGCAATGGGCTAAATATTGAAACGATTTATGAGTATGATATGGATTCCACGCCGGAGCAGCTGGATGCATATTGCTCGGACTGTGACTTCGTTTTCAACCTTGCCGGTGTGAACCGACCCAAGGATGAAAGCGAATTCATGAAGGGAAACTTCGGTTTTGCAAGTACCCTTCTGGATACCCTCAAAAAGCATAACAACAGATGTCCCGTCATGCTGTCATCTTCTATCCAGGCGACCCTCATCGGTCGGTACGGTACCTCCGACTACGGAAAGTCGAAACTGGCTGGAGAAGAACTGTTTTTTCATTACAGCAAAGAAACCAGCGCACCCGTTCTTGTATACCGTTTTCCGAATCTATTTGGCAAGTGGTGCCGTCCGAACTATAATTCCGCCGTGGCGACCTTCTGCAACAACATTGCAAACGATTTGCCCATTCAGGTCAATGACCGGTCGGCGGAATTGGAGCTGTTGTACATTGATGATCTGGTCGAGGAAATGCTGGATGCACTGGAAGGAAGGCCACACCGCTGCAATTACAGCGGCCTTGAGCCGGTTTTCTGTGAGGATGGACGCTATTGCGCTGCGAGGATAACGCATAAGGTCACACTGGGAAAAATCGTGGATTTGCTGTATGGCTTTAAGAATCAGCCCCAGACCCTTTTGATGCCGGAAATCCCGGAGAATTCCTTTGCCAAGAAACTGTATTCTACGTATCTCAGCTACCTTCCTGCGGAGAAGACTGTATTTGACCTGAAGATGAACTGCGACGATCGGGGCAGCTTTACGGAGCTGCTGAAAACGGCCAGCTGTGGCCAGTTCTCTGTGAACATCTCTAAGCCCGGTATCACCAAGGGACAGCACTGGCACAACAGCAAATGGGAATTTTTCATTGTGGTATCCGGACATGGACTGATCCAGCAACGAAAAATCGGCTCTGATGAAGTGCTGAATTTTGAGGTTTCCGGGGATAAGATCCAGGCTGTTCATATGATTCCTGGATATACCCACAACATTATCAATCTTTCTGAAACCGAGAACCTGGTGACGGTGATGTGGGCAAATGAGCAGTTCGACCCAAAGAACCCCGATACCTTTTTTGAGAAGGTAGAAGAATGAGGCTCTGATCTTTGGGGCCGGAAACGATTTGGGGATTTTCTTTCTGCATGACAATTCCAAGACTTACGAAAATTGAATCGGGCTGGGCCATCGGCAACTGGACCTTCCCACTGTAAAGGAGAAAACATAAATGGCAGAGTTTAAGAATAACGGCAAGCTGAAGTTGCTGATTATCGTGGGCACCCGGCCGGAAATCATCCGGCTGTCAGCAGTTATCAATAAGTGCCGTAAGTATTTCGATGTAATTTTGGCGCACACCGGTCAGAACTATGATTATAACCTGAATGGTGTGTTCTTTAAGGATCTGAAGTTGGATGACCCCGAGGTTTACATGAATGCGGTTGGCAGCGATTTAGGAGAGACCATGGGCAATATCATTGCCAAGTCATATCAGCTCATGGCGGAAATCAAGCCTGATGCAGTGCTTGTGTTGGGGGATACCAACTCCTGCCTCTCTGTCATCGGTGCAAAGCGACTGCACATTCCCATCTTCCATATGGAAGCCGGTAACCGCTGCAAGGACGAGTGCCTGCCAGAGGAAACCAACCGCCGCATCGTAGATATCATTTCTGATGTGAACCTGGCCTACTCCGAGCATGCCCGCCGGTATCTTGCCGACTGCGGTCTGCCCAAGGAGCGTACCTATGTGACCGGCTCTCCCATGGCAGAGGTTCTCCACAATAATCTGGAGGAAATTGAGGCCAGCGATATCCATACAAGACTGGGACTGGAAAAGGGAAAGTACATCCTGCTGTCTGCCCATCGGGAGGAGAACATTGACACGGAGAAAAACTTCCTGTCTTTGTTTCATGCCATCAATACAATTGCAGAAAAGTACGATATGCCCATTCTTTATTCCTGCCATCCCCGTTCCAAAAAGCGCATCGAGACTACCGGATTCCAGCTGGACAAGCGTGTGATTCAGCATGAGCCTTTGGGTTTCCATGACTATAACTGCTTGCAGATGAATGCCTTTGCAGTGATCTCCGACTCTGGCACACTGCCGGAGGAGAGCAGTTTCTTTACCTCTGTTGGTCATCCCTTCCCGGCAGTTTGCATCCGTACGTCTACCGAGCGTCCAGAGGCTTTGGATAAGGGATGCTTTGTACTTGCCGGTATTGAGGATAATGGTCTGGTTCAGGCGGTTGAGACAGCCGTGGAGATGAACCGAAACGGTGACTATGGCATTCCCGTTCCCGACTATGTAGAGGAAAATGTGTCTACCAAGGTGGTCAAAATCATACAGTCCTATACCGGGGTGGTCAATAAAATGGTTTGGAGAAAATAATCAAACAGGGGAGCAGGGAAATGAAACCAACAAGCAATATCATAAAGCCTCCGCAAGGCACCGAGGCTGATGGTGTCCTGTTGGTTGTACGATCCAATGTTTCGGAATGCGTGCTGTACTTCGAGCTATCTGCAGTTTTGAAAGCAGAAATATAAAAACAAATAAAAAGGACTGAAAACTTTACGTTTTCAGTCCTTTTTGTGGCACTCCCTGAGGGAATCGAACCCACAACAGACCCTTAGGAGTATAGCGTACCATTTCGTACGATGTTCATTTTATGACTTCCCATATT
>JAHHRX010000037.1 GCA_020025545.1 Oscillospiraceae bacterium
TATTATAGTCAAATTATAAGCATTTTTGCCGGGAATGTCAACCTTTTTCCGCCGGAGTTCCTGTGTCCGGCTTTGCATTTTCTTCGGCTTCCGGCTGGAGCTCCAGCAAATGCAATGCGTCGCACACCCGTGCAAAGATGGCAGCACTGCTGTTTTGGGCTTGAATCTGGTCATCCTGCATGACAACGATGGTATAGCGTGGCTGCTCCACCGGGTAAAAACCCGCAAACCACAGATTCTTGTACTCATTGTCCGCTTGGTCAAAGCGTCCGGTCTGGGCGGTGCCTGTCTTTCCCCCTGCACCACCCCAAGTGGGATTTGCCTCTTTGCCCAAGCCGTCCGCAACCACGCCCGCCAGCATGGTGCGCAAAGCCGATGCCGTCTTTTGCGAAACGGCAGGCACGTCCTGAAAGCCGGTGTGCAGCTCCTCCAGCGTGCTGTCGGTATCGGCATCAAAGGTGCGTATTAAAAAGGAAGGTACCCGATACACACCGTCCCCAGCAAAGGTGTTCATCATGGCACCGATTTGCACCGGAGTCGCCAGCAGTTCGCCCTGACCAAAGCTGAAATTTGCCAGTGCGCCCGCATCCGTAAGGGTTTGTGGGCTGGGTAAATTCCCCGCAGCAGCTTTCATCCCACCCGTCACATACACAGGATTTCCAAAACCCAGCTTTTCCACATAGGAAAGCAGCTTTTCGCCGCCGATTTTACTGCCCAGCTCCACAAAATAGCCGTTGCAGCTTTTTTCCAATGCGGTTTGCAAATCCACATTCCCATGGGGCACACCGCCTGCGCAGCGGTAAATATGATCGTGCCAGTTAATATAACCGGGGCACTGGTAGGTGTGCTGCGCCAAGCCCTCTTCCAGCGCAACGGCTGCCAGCACCGGCTTGAATACTGAGCCGACCGCATAGGCGGAAAACGCACGGTTCACCAGCGAACCCTGTCCGGTCTGGATGGTGTCCGCCACGGTATCCTGCGCATATGCAGGAAAACTGGCACATGCCAGTACCTGTGCGGTTTCCACGTCCAGCACCACGATACAGCCGCTGGTCATCATATCCATGCCAATGCCTTCCACTGAAGCCTGGATTCCACTGTCGATGGTGAGCTGTACATCTGCTGCGTTTTTTTTCGCAGGGAAATACTGCGGCTCTGCGGATTCCATCAAGCCACCCCTTGCGTTGGTGATGCATTGAATGGCAGCTCTTTCGTCAGGCGCCCCCACCACTTCATTCATAGCGCTTTCCAAACCGGAAACACCCCGGTTTTCGCCGTCCAGATAGCCAATCAAATGCGGGCAAAGCGGAAATTCTGTATAGCGTTCTTTCTGGGACACGGTAAAAATACCTTCGCTGGTCAAATCCTGGTCCACACGCACCAGAAACGGCTTTGTTGCATTGCGTTTCTGATACAGGGTTTTCTGGTCCCGCGGGTCCACAAAGTCAAACAGACGGGTATATGTGCTTTCACCCGGGATGCAAAGCGCATACCAGCACTCCTCTGCCCCAGTCAGCGGCACACCGTTTCGGTCAAAAAAGTTTCCCCGCTCCGGCGCAAGCTCCAGCGTAGTGACGGTTTGCCGCTGGGCACGCAACGCATAGTCGGTGTGATTTGCCAGCACATACAGCCGACACAGTACTGTCCAAAATCCAAAGATCAGGCAACTGTATAAGGCAATCAGACGTTTCCAGCGCAAGGCGCTCCCCCCTTTGCAAAAAGTATGGAGCAATGCAGCGCAGGTTATACAAAAAAGCGGCAGCCCGCCAAAAGCAGACTGCCGCCAAAATATTTTTTAAGGATCAGCCCTGATTGTAGCTGGGGGTGCTGTTCTTCAGCAGAACGTCGTGGCTGCCGCCCTCCACAATGCTGGTGGAAGAAACAACCGTCAGGCGAGCCTTTTCCTGCAGCTCAGGAATGGACAGTGCGCCGCAGTTGCACATGGTGCTCTTGACCTTGTACAGAGTGGTCTGCACGCCATCTGCCAGAGGACCAGCGTAAGGAACGTAGCTGTCAACACCTTCCTCAAAGCTCAGCTTTGCTGCGCCGCCCAGGTCGTAACGCTGCCAGTTACGAGCACGGTTGGAGCCTTCGCCCCAGTACTCCTTCATATACTGACCGTTCACACGGACCTTGTTCGTGGGGCTCTCGTCGAAACGAGCAAAGTAACGGCCCAGCATGACAAAGTCAGCGCCCATAGCCAGAGCCAGGGTCATGTGGTAGTCGTGTACGATACCGCCGTCAGAGCAGATGGGCACATAGATGCCGGTCTCCTGGAAGTATTCGTCACGAGCCTTAGCAACCTCGATTACTGCGGTTGCCTGACCACGGCCGATGCCCTTGGTCTCACGGGTGATGCAGATAGAACCGCCGCCGATACCGATCTTAACGAAGTCAGCACCAGCCTCAGCCAGGAAACGGAAGCCCTCACGGTCAACGACGTTGCCAGCGCCGACCTTGACAGAATCGCCGTACTTTTCACGGATCCAGCCGATGGTGCGGCTCTGCCACTCAGAGAAGCCCTCGGAGGAGTCGATGCACAGAACATCTGCGCCAGCCTCGACCAGCGCGGGAACACGCTTCTCGTAGTCGCGGGTATTGATACCAGCGCCGACCACATAGCTCTTGTTCTTATCCAGCAGCTCGTTTACGTTTTCCTTGTGGCTCTCGTAGTCCTTGCGGAAGACCATATAAACCAGGTTGCCGTTCTTGTCCACCAGGGGCAGAGCGTTCAGCTTCTTCTCCCAGATGATGTCGTTGCAGTCATGCAGAGAGGTTTCTGCAGAAGCGGTGATCAGCTTCTCCATCGGAGTCATGAAGTCGGTGACCTTCTGGCTCAGATCCATGCGGGACAGGCGGTAGTCACGGCTGGTGATCATGCCCAGCAGCTTGCCGTGTGCAGAGCCGTCTTCGGTAACAGCGACGGTGGAGTGACCGGTGCGCGCCTTCAGCTCCAGCACGTCAGCCAGAGTCGCTTCGGGGCTCAGGTTGGAATCACTGGTGACAAAGCCCTTCTTATAGGTCTTGACACGGCGAACCATCTCAGCTTCGTTCTCAACGCTCTGAGAACCATAGATAAAGGAAACACCACCCTGACGAGCCAGTGCGATTGCCAGGCGATCGCCGGAAACAGACTGCATGATTGCGCTGATCATGGGGATGTTCATTTCCAGGGGGCACTCTTCCTGACCCTTGCGGTACTTGACCAACGGAGTCTTCAGGCTGACGTTTGCGGGAACGTGCTCAGAAGAAGAATAACCGGGGACCAACAGGTACTCGCCAAAAGTACGGGACGGCTGCTCGAAATAATATGCCATACGAAACTCTCCTTTGTCTATCAGTTGTTCGAATGATTTTATCTAATATATCACATTTTCTTCATAAATACAAAGTTTTCCCATATTTTCCGGCAACAAACTTTCTTTTCCACGATTTGAAAAAAACATCCATTTTGCACACAAAAAGTCTGAAAAGTATGTCTTATTTGCCAACCAATGCAAAAAAGCCCACCGTTTCCGGCAGGCCCCTTTGCACACGAAGCGGACATTTTATCAGCAGAATAGCGGCGAAGGAGAACCGCCAGAAAGGAAGTGATCTGCTTATCTGTCCTAAACACACTCATGAAAAAGAATTCTTTCAGCAATCAGTTCTCGTCTTCTGACTGCATCTAAATTGTAACTCTTTTGATACTATTTTGCAATACTCTTTTGTGATTATTTTGTAATCAAATTGTAAACATCTGGTGTCAGACTTCACAATAGGCTTCAAAAGCGGGTAAACCATCCGCCAAACGGGTACCGCAGGTATACCAGCCGCTTTCGACAGTACCACTCTTGATCTGCATGGTGCCGCCCAGCGGGATTTCCCGGTGGTAAGTAACCAGCAGCTTTTTGATGGGTTTTGTACGCACCTGCTCCAGCGGCACGGTGGCGCACGCCATATCCGCATACTCGCAGTTGTTCAGGTGCTGATTCAAATCGCAGTTCTGGTAGTTTGCGGTGACGATGGGGCCGTTGGTCAGCTCGGCTGCTTTGGGCAGACGGTACTCCATTGTGGCTTCCACCGTATCGTTCCAGTGCTGGTCCACTTCGGTCAGGGGGTGGCGCATGATATGCCGGGTGTTCAAATCCACCAGCACCCACCAGCTGTGCACTTCTGCCACCAGCGCACCGGATGCGTCATACGCAAAGGTGATGCGGCGGTTGCTGGCACGTCTGGCTTTTTCCGGCATGGTGGTCACGGTCAGGGTTTCGTCGATGCGGGGCACCCGGTGGAACACCAGACCCTGCTTTGCCAGCAGGAATGCGCAGTGGTTTGCTTCGTAAAATGCGGGCGTGAAGCCCAGTGCGGTACACTGGTCGGTAGCGACCTGCTGGGCATAGCGCAGCAGTGTGCCCGGTTTCAGATAGCCCATAAAATCCGCATCGTGGCGGTTTACAAAAAATTTGCGGGTGTAATTGGAACTTTCCATGGATGTTTCCCTCCCTTGCGCCGCCGGGCGCATTTGAATCAAAAAAGAGCCCGGACCAAAGCCGGACTCTTTTTATTATTAAAGGTATCTTTTTACTTGATCAGCTGACCCTTCTGGATGATGTGCACCAGCTCCAGATTCTTGTTCAGCAGCAGCACATTGCCCCAGCGGCCATCGTCCAGGCTGCCGTAATCAGCATCCACACCGATGCTGCGTGCCGGGTTGACGGATGCTGCACGGACAGCGCTTTCCAGCGGGATGTCCATTTCCTGCACGGCACGGCACATGCAGTCGTACAGGTTGGTTGCGCTGCCGGCGATAACGCCGGGGTCACGGGACAGGGTTGCACGGCGACCCTGCTTGATGACGCCCTGACCGCCCAGGCTGTATTCGCCGTCGGGCAGACCGGTTGCTTCCATGCTGTCCGCAATCAGAACCACCTTGTCGTCACCGAACAGGCGGAAGGTCATGCGCACCACAGCGGGATGGATATGCACGTTATCGGTAATCAGCTCCACATAAGCGCCGTTTTCCTGTGCTGCGGGGATGGGGCCGGGCATACGGTGATTGATGCCGGGCATTGCGTTGTACAGGTGGGTCATGTGGTTCGCGCCCTTTTCAAATGCCTTGACTGCGGTTTCGTAGTCGGTGCAGGTATGTGCGATGGATACGTTCACTTCGTCCTTGACCTGCTCAATGAACTCCAGTGCGCCCGGCTCTTCGGGAGCGATGTCGCACAGCTTGAACAGACCGTTTGCACGCTTCTGCAGGCGGCGGAACATCTCCACATTGGTGCCCTGCAAATAATCCGGGTTCTGTGCGCCGATCTTCTTGGGGCTGATGAAGGGACCCTCCATGTTGATGCCGATCAGGTCAGCACCGCGCTCGTTCTTGTGGGCTGCGGCTGCATCGGCGATACCGCCCAGAATCTCCTCGCTGTAAGTCATGGTTGCGGGGCAGATTGCCAGAACACCCACGCTGCCCTCGTAATCGGCGATGGCCTGGATGGCTTCTTCGGTGCCTTCGCAGAAATCATGGCCCACACAGCCATGGAAGTGTACGTCGACCAGACCGGGGATTGCGTACAGTCCCTCTGCGTCCAGTACGGTATCTTCGCCGCCGGCGGAACCGATACGGCCGTCAGCGCCGATGGTAATATCCTTTTTTACAAAACCTGCTTCGGTTTGGAACACATCTGCATTTTTAATCTGCATGGTCTTAACTCCTCCCAGTGTTACGTTTCTTTTCTCCATTTAACAATGCTTTTCTCTGCCTGTCAACTGAAAAAGGAGCATTGTTTTGCTTTCCATGCGCATTTCACAATTATTTTTCCTCATCAATTCTGGTTTTGGTGATTCTGTTTTGATTTATTCCAAGCCGCATTTTCCGATTTTTTCGCCTCACAAGCGATTCTTTCTTGCAGTTACAACAAAAATACATGTTCTTTTTTTCCGCTTTATTCTATCATAATAAATAAGTATGTTCGCTGCGAAAAGGGCTCTTTTCGCAAAACAAAAGAGAGGCGGTATTTCATCATGAAAGAAATTTCCCTGCTGAAATCGGAACTGCAAAACGGTGCTTACGCACAGCGTCTGGCACACCTGTACTGCTGCACCCCCGAGGAAACCTCCAACCAGGCAAAGCGCTATCTGGCTGCCATTGACGGTTTGGAAAACACCTTTGGCGCACACAATGCGGTCAAGCTGTTCAGCGCACCCGGCCGTACCGAGATCGGTGGCAACCACACCGACCACCAGCACGGTCGTGTACTGGCGGGCAGCGTCAATATTGATATGATCGCTGCGGTAGCAGCCAACGACAAGGCACAGCTGCGCGTCCAGAGCGAGGGCTATGATCTGTGCGTGATCGATCTGGCTGATCTGGCAGCCCGCAAGGAAGAAGAAAACACCACCATGTCCCTGCTGCGCGGCACCTGCAAGGCATTTGCCGGCATGGGCGCAAAGCTGACCGGTCTGGATGTGTACATTTCTTCTAACGTACCCAAGGGCAGCGGTGTTTCTTCCTCTGCTGCTTTCGAGGTTCTGATCGGCACCATCCTGAACGAGCTGTTCATGGGTGAAAACAAGGTTTCTGCCATTCAGATCGCACAGATCGGCCAGTGGGCAGAAAATGTCTACTTCGGCAAGCCCTGCGGCCTGATGGACCAGATGGCTTCCAGCGTGGGCAACATCATCACCATTGATTTTGCAGACCCTGCAAACCCCGTTGTCCAGCCCGTTGCCGTAGACTTTGCCAAGGCTGGTCTGGCACTGTGTATTCTGGATTCCGGCGCAGACCATGCTGACCTGACCGACGAGTACGCTGCGGTTCCTGCTGAGTGCAAGGCTGTGGCTGCTGTCTGCGGCAAGCAGGTACTGCGTGACGTTCCCTTTGAGGAATTTTTGAAGCACGTTCCCGAAGCACGCCGCCTGCATGGCGACCGCGCGGTGCTGCGTGCCTTCCATTTCTATGCAGACAACGACCGTGTGCCCCAGCAGGTTGCTGCTTTGCAGGCAGAAGATTTTGACACCTTCCTGCGTCTGGTCACCGAATCCGGCAACAGCAGCTGGGAGTTTTTGCAGAACGTGATTCCTGCGGGCTATAAGGAACATCAGGAAGTCGCTGTTGCTCTAGCGGTTGCCCGCGAGGCACTACACGGCAAGGGCGCGGTGCGTGTACACGGCGGCGGCTTTGCCGGCACCATTCAGGCTTTTGTTCCCGTCGCACTGCTGGCAGAGTTCAAAGCCGCTACCGAAGCAGTTTTGGGCGTTGGCAAATGCCATGTATTGTCCATTCGCCCTGAAGGAGGCACCGCATTATGATTGATACCGCCATTCATCAACTGGTCAACTATGGTCTGGATACCGGCCTGATTCTGCCGGAAGATGCCATGTACATCACCAACCAGTTGCTGATGACCATGCAGTTGGACAGCTACGAAGCCCCCGAGGGCGACTGCCCCTATGTGGATTTGGAGCAGATTCTGAACGAAATGGTCAACGATGCGGTTGCACGGGGCGTCTGCGCTGACGACATCACCTCGCGTGATTTGTTCGATACCAAACTGATGGGCGTGCTGACCCCACGCCCCAGCATCGTCATTGCAAACTTTGACGAGCACTACGAAACCGAAGGTCCCAAGGCGGCTACTGATTGGTTCTATGCATTCAGCCAAGATACCGACTACATCCGCCGCTACCGCATCAAGCGGGATTTAAAGTGGGTCACCCCCACTCCGTACGGCGATTTGGATATCACCATCAATCTGTCCAAGCCGGAAAAGGACCCCAAGGCAATTGCCGCCGCCAAGCTGGCGCCCCAGTCCAGCTACCCAAAGTGCCAGCTGTGTCGGGAAAATGAGGGCTATGCAGGCCGCATGAACCATCCGGCGCGCGAGAACCACCGCATCATCCCCCTCACCATCAACGACAGTGATTGGTGCTTCCAGTACAGCCCCTATGTGTACTACAACGAGCACTGCATCGTGTTCAACGGTCAGCACACTCCCATGAAGATCGAGCGCGCAACCTTCCGCAAGCTGCTGGACTTCGTGGGTCAGTTCCCCCACTACTTTGTGGGCTCCAACGCTGACCTGCCCATCGTGGGCGGCTCTATCCTGAGCCACGACCACTTCCAGGGCGGCAACTACGAGTTCGCTATGGCAAAGGCTCCCATCGAGGAGAAGTTCACCTTCCCCGGCTTTGAAGATGTGGATTCCGGCATCGTGCAGTGGCCCATGAGCTGCATCCGTCTGACCTGCGAGGACGACGCGCGTCTGGTGGAGCTGGCAGACAAGATTCTCACCGCATGGCGCGGCTACACCGACGAAGCTGCTTTCATTTTTGCGGAAACGGACGGCGAGCCCCACAACACCATCACCCCCATTGCCCGTATGCGGAATGGTAAGTATCAACTGGATTTGGTGCTGCGCAACAACATCACCACCGAGGAACATCCGCTGGGTGTGTATCATCCTCATGCAAAGCTGCACCACATCAAGAAAGAGAATATCGGTCTGATTGAGGTGATGGGTCTGGCTGTTCTGCCCAGCCGTTTGAAGGACGAAATGGCTGAGCTGGAGCCGCTGCTGGTCAACCGTACGCCGGTTGCCGAATACTCTGAAACCGCCCAGAAGCACGCAGCTTGGGCACAGGAAATTCTGGCTAAGCACCCCGATCTGAACGCCGAGAACGTCCATGGCATCGTGGAGACCGAAATCGGTCTGGTGTTCGCACAGGTTCTGGCTGACGCAGGCGTTTACAAGATGACCGAAGAAGGTCGTGCTGCATTCCGCCGCTTTATGGCAAGCGTCAAGTAAGCGAAAGCTTTCATCAAAACAAAAGCGAAGCCCGCAGCATACGCTGCGGACTTCGCTTTTGTTATCTTGGTATGCTTATGCTGTGCGGTGATCGGATGATTGTATTTACTTTTTGTGAAAAGCAAACAAACTCCCGTTGTACCGCAGCACCGTGTATGCCATAAACCCACAGCCCAGCAAAATTGCGGCACAACCCAGATAATATCCCACGTTGAAACCAATCGTCGCATTCAGCAGCGGCATACAAAAAATGCCCAATCCAACCGCTACGCTGCCCATCCCCATTTTGCGGCAAAAGGATTTTTGATTTTCCTGCGGGATATTCCGCCAATGATAAGGATGTAAAAAGTGGATATTCTCTTTCCAGCCGATTTGGTAGCCAGTGTAAATCAGCAAAGCGCCAATCAGCAGTTCCCCCATCCATTCTCCAGTTTCCATGTGCTATCCCCCCGTTTTTGTAACCACAACGCACTTGACACGTTATCGATTGATTCCATCCAGCAGGTAAATGGCTCCCACCACTTACCGCTTGCAAACGTGCCGCTTTAGCTTACAGCACAGCCGGATGACCAAAGCAATCAGCCCACCCGCTAGGCAGGCACCGATAGGAATTGTGAAAAATGCACCAATGCAGGCATACAGAACCGAATCCAGTCCCTCAGTACAGCGGCACAGAATGTAAAAATACAGCATTGCCGCCGCCGAAATCAGAAAAGGCAGTAGTTTCCAGATCATGCGCTTGCATTTCAAGCATAAAATTACCTGCACCGGAACCAGAACCCACGGCGCATATACCAGCAAATCGAGCAGCATACACCCCTCTCCCTCTGCTTTTCTATCATGCAAATATCACGTTTTGCTGTTCTGATTATACCAAAGACCGGCATATTTTTCCAGATGCCCCGCCGCAAAACCAGCGCACAAACAACAAAAAAATCGGCAGCACCCAAAACCGGATGCTGCCGACTGTTATTTTACAAATGCGTCCTATTCCAGCTTAGACCGGGTGAGACTTGTTCTGGTAGTCTGCATGGTCTGCGTCCACACCCTGCATTTTAGCGTTGCGCTTTTCAAAGAACTTGGGTGCAACCTGCGGGAACATTGCGTAGGTCAGCACGTCCTCTTCCTGAATTGCGTACTTAGCTGCTTCTGCCTTCAGCTTGTCCATTTCAGGCTCCAGCGTGTCAGCAAAGCGGCAGGTGATGGGCTGCTCGTCGCCCAGAATCTTCTTGGTGAACTCGGGGCTGATGGGTGCGGGGGTCTTGCCGTAGTCGCCGTGGACCAGACCCTTGAACTCCTTGGTGACCATCTTGTAGCGCTCGCCCAGGATCACGTTGAACACAGCCTGAGTGCCAACGATCTGGCTGGTGGGCGTAACCAGCGGCGGATAGCCTGCGTCCTCACGCACGCGGGGAATCTCTGCCAGCACTTCGTCCAGCTTATCTTCCTTGCCGGCTTCCTTCAGCTGGTTCAGCATATTGGAGAACATACCGCCGGGGACCTGATACAGCAGGGTGTTTGCGTCAACACCCAGGGACTTATGGCTGATCTGACCATTTGCAACATACTTATCCCGCAGCTTTGCGAAGTAGTTGCGCACTACGTTCAGCTGGTTCAAATCCAGCCCGGTATCATAATCCGTGCCCTTCAAAGCGGCAACCAGAGATTCCGTGGGCATATGCGAGGTACCCAATGCCAGCGGACTCATGGACGTATCAATGATGTCTGCACCTGCCTCAATGCCCTTCAGGATGGACATGGAAGCCAGACCTGCGGTGTAGTGGCTGTGGATGTCAACAGGGATGCTGACGGTTTCCTTCAGCTTGGACACCAGATCGTAGCAGGCATACGGGGTCAGCAGACCAGCCATATCCTTGATGCAGATGGAGTCTGCGCCCATCTCTTCCAGGGTCTTGGCGTAGTTCTTGTAGTACTCGTTGTTATGTACGGGGCTCAGGGTGTAGCTGATGCAGCCCTGAACGTGTGCGCCTTCCTTGTTGGCTGCCTTGATGGCGGTCTGCAGGTTGCGTGCGTCGTTCAGTGCGTCGAAAATACGGATCACGTCGATGCCGTTTGCAACAGACTTCTTCACGAAGTACTCGACAGCGTCGTCAGCGTAGGGGCGGTAGCCCAGCATATTCTGACCACGGAACAGCATCTGCAGCTTCTGGTGGGGCAGCTCTTTGCGCAGGATGCGCAGGCGCTCCCAGGGGTCCTCATCCAGGAAACGGATGCAGGAGTCAAACGTTGCACCGCCCCAGCACTCCACGGAGAAGTACGGGATCTTATCCATTTCGGGCAGGATGGGACGCATCTCGTCCATGGTCATGCGTGTAGCCAGCAGAGACTGATGGGAATCACGCAGGACAACCTCAGTAATCTTGATCGGCTTTTTTGCCATTGTAAGTCACCTCTCTGCTATTTTTAGTTCATAGAAACCAGAACGTCGCCGGAGTTGACGGTGTCGCCCTTGTTTACATTCACAGAAGAAACCGTACCGTCCTGCGGTGCAACGATTTCGTTTTCCATCTTCATCGCTTCCAGAATAACCAGCACGTCGCCGGCCTTGACCGCTGCGCCGGATGCAACCTTAACGTCCAGAATGTTGCCCGGCATGGGAGCCTTCACTGCCACAGCGCCGGCTGCGGGTGCTGCCGCCTTAGGTGCTGCTGCGGGGGCGGG
The DNA here is from genome assembly GCA_020025545.1 of Oscillospiraceae bacterium. Taxonomy (GTDB): domain Bacteria; phylum Bacillota; class Clostridia; order Oscillospirales; family Oscillospiraceae; genus Faecousia. The sequence goes on from JAHHRX010000037.1 coordinate 11,472, forward strand.
GGCTGCCTTGGGTGTGGCGACCGGTGCGGCAGCAGGTGCTGCCCCTGCGCTGGTCTCCTCGACCGTGACATTGTAAGCGATACCGTTTACGGTGATGTTGAAGTATTTCATAGGAAGTTCCTCCTGTTCCTTGTTTCCATGTTTGTAATCCTGGCAGACCCTTACAGAGCCATGTTGCCGTGCTTCTTGGGCAAGCGTGCTGCACGCTTGGTGGACAGCATCTCCAGTGCTGCAACCACAGTGCCGCGCACGTTCTCTGCGGCGCAAGCCAGATCCGCTGCACCGCAGGCGACCGCGTTTTCTGCGCTGCAAACCTCAGCTGCATAAGCAGCCGCCTTTGCATTGGTAGCAGAAACGATATTGTCGGAAGCCTCGATTTCTGCCTTATACAAAACAGAAACAGCGGCCTTCGGCGCAACGGGCGCCACTACGCTGCCCGCAACAGCAATTTTCAGGTCAGAAGCAGCGAATGCCGTGTACACAGCGCCCACCGCATTGCCTGCCAGCACCGCAACGCGCACAGTGGTAGCATCAGCATACGTAGCGGTCAGGCGGGCAGCCTCACGGATGCCGCCGGCAACGTCGTCGCTGCAGCTTGCCACAAAGCCCTCCGTATCCACAATGGTAATCACCGGCACACTGAATGCATCACACAGGCGCACGAAGCGGCTTGCCTTGGAAACGCAGCTGTGGCACAGCTTTTTGCCGGTAGCCACAACGCCAACCGCATTGCCGTTAACGGTTGCAAAGGCAGTATACATATTCTTGCCGTAGCCTGCATACAGCTCCAGCGCACTGCCTGCGTCGATCAGCGCCTCAGCAGCCTTTGCGGGCTCCATACCGGCAGCGAAAGCAGCAGTGGGTGCATCGAACT
>JAHHRX010000038.1 GCA_020025545.1 Oscillospiraceae bacterium
AGGAGGAACAGAACTTTTCCACCTTGCTGGAAATGCTCAATGCGATGGAAGTCCGTGAGGATGACGAGGAGTTCAAGAACCCCGTTGACCTCATGTTTGATGCTCTGGAAGCGGAAAAGCCGAACCACTTTGCCGTCCGTCAGTATAAGAAATATAAGTTGGCTGCTGGTAAAACGGCAAAATCCATTCTGGTTTCCTGCGGTGCTCGTCTTGCTGTATTCGACATTGCAGAGTTGCGGGAGGTAACTTCCTACGACGAACTGGAGCTGGACACCCTGGGCGACCGAAAAACAGCCCTGTTCCTCATTATGAGTGACACAGATGACAGCTTTAATTTCCTGATCTCCATGTGTTATACCCAGCTGTTCAACCTGCTCTGCGAGAAAGCAGACGATGTGTACGGCGGCAGGCTCCCTGTCCATGTGCGGTGCCTCATTGATGAGTGTGCCAACATCGGACAGATTCCCAAGCTGGAAAAGCTGGTGGCCACCATCCGAAGCCGTGAGATCTCCGCCTGTCTGGTGCTGCAAGCACAAAGTCAGCTCAAAGCCATCTACAAGGACAACGCCGATACCATCATCGGCAACATGGATGCGTCTATCTTTTTAGGTGGCAAAGAACCGACTACTCTCAAGGAACTGGCTGCGGTGCTGGGAAAAGAAACCATCGACACCTACAACACCGGTGAGAGTCGTGGGCGGGAAACCTCCCACTCTCTCAACTATCAGAAATTGGGCAAGGAGCTGATGAGCCAGGATGAGCTGGCTGTCATGGATGGCGGCAAGTGCATCCTTCAGCTGCGTGGTGTCCGTCCTTTCCTTTCGGATAAGTACGACATCACCAAGCACCCCAATTACAAATACACAGCCGATGCTGACCCACGGAATGCTTTCGATATTGAAAAGTTTCTGTCTGCTCGGCTGAAAACTCGCCCCAACGAAGTCTATGACGTGTACGAAGTAGACGCCAGTTGAGCGAGAAGCCCGAAAAACTTTGAAAGGAGGAATCTTTTATCTATCGTCCGTCGGGCATAAAAAAGCGGATCGAACATAACAAAAATTAAAAATGAAAAAGGAGGAAGCCGGGATCGAGCTGCCACAAGGCAGTTGTTCGTTCCGGCCTTATTTATGCCTATGAAGCAAAACAAATCTCACACATACTGATCTCGGCTAATTATAATTTATGGCATTTTTTAATCAGGCAATTACCGTTCTGCAGACTCTCGTTATCGCTCTGGGCGCTGGCCTCGGCATCTGGGGAGCTATCAACCTTCTGGAAGGCTACGGCAATGACAATCCCGGCGCAAAGTCCCAGGGTATGAAGCAGCTCATGGCTGGCGGCGGCGTGGCCCTCATCGGTACCATTCTGGTTCCTCTGCTCTCCGGCCTGTTTGGCTAATCGCTGACCTCTGACCCCATAAATCCTTAAATCCCTGCCCCTCCCGCTTTACGGGAGGGGCTGAAAGGAGGGTAAAACCGTATGGATTTTTTATGGTCGTCCATCGAAGAATGGCTGAAGAAACTGCTGGTCGGCGGTATCACAAGTAACCTGTCGGGAATGTTCGATTCTGTGAACAGTCAGGTTGCAGATATATCCGGGCAGATCGGTCAGACCCCCCAGGGGTGGAATGCCAGTATCTTTAACATGATCCATAGTCTGTCGGAAACGGTCATTGTTCCCATTGCCGGGGCAATTCTCGCTTTTGTGATGACGCTGGAACTGATCCAGCTCATTACCGAAAAAAACAATCTCCACGACTTAGATACATGGATGTTTTTCAAGTGGGTATTCAAAAGTGCTGCGGCAATCCTGATCGTAACCAACACATGGAATATCGTCATGGGTGTATTTGAAGCCAGCCAAAGCGTTGTGGCAAGGGCTTCTGGTCTTATCAGCGGCAGTACCGCCATTGATATTTCCGTGATCCTTGAAGATATGGAAACCCGTCTGATGGAAATGGACTTAGGACCGCTGTTCGGCCTTTGGTTCCAATCCCTGTTTATTGGCGTGACCATGTGGGCGCTGACAATTTGCATCTTCATTGTCATCTATGGACGTATGATCGAAATCTACCTCGTGACCTCGGTAGCACCTATTCCTATGGCCACTATGATGGGCAAGGAATGGGGCGGCATGGGGCAAAGCTACCTGCGCTCCCTGTTTGCTTTAGGCTTTCAGGCATTTCTCATTATCATCTGTGTGGCAATCTACGCTGTTCTGGTGCAGAATATCGCAACACAGACCGACATCATCGCTTCTATCTGGACTTGCATGGGATACACAGTCCTGTTGTGCTTCACACTCTTTAAGACCGGCTCTCTTGCAAAGTCCGTATTCAATGCCCACTAACGGAAGGAGGTAAACAAAGTGGCTTATGTACCTGTACCCAAAGACCTGACCAAAGTGAAAACCAAGGTCATGTTCAATCTGACCAAGCGGCAGCTGATCTGCTTTAGTGCCGGTGCGCTGGTAGGTGTACCGCTGTTCTTTCTGCTGAGAGGCCCCATCGGGAACAGTCCCGCTGCTCTGTGCATGATGCTTCTCATGCTGCCTTTCTTCCTGTTGGCGATGTATGAGAAAAATGGGCGTCCGTTGGAAAAGATCATCTACGACATCATTCAGGTGTCCGTTGTTCGTCCCAAGCAGCGGCCCTATCGAACCAATAACTTCTATGCCGTATTGCAGCGGCAGGAAGCACTTGACAAGGAGGTGCGCAACATTGTTCGCGGCAATCAAAGAATGGCTGCGCCGTCTGGTCGGGAAAAGAGAAGAACCCCGTCAGACGGTGAGAACAAACCGAAAACTGTCCCGTGCAGAGCGAAAGCAGATTGATGCGGTAATCGCCCGTGCCAATCGTACCGATAAGAAAGAAAAGTCAGCACAGGACAGCATTCCCTATGAACGAATGTGGCCGGATGGTATCTGTCGTATGCCGAACGGTCGCTATACCAAAACCATCCAGTTTCAGGACATCAATTATCAGCTCAGCCAGAATGAAGATAAAACAGCCATCTTCGAGGGCTGGTGTGATTTCCTCAACTACTTTGACAGTTCCATTCACTTCCAGCTGTCCTTTCTGAACCTTGCGGCCAGCGAGGAAACCTTTGCAAACAGCATTTCCATTCCACTGAAAAAAGACGATTTTGACAGTATCCGTACTGAGTACACGCAAATGCTGCAAAATCAGCTGGCAAAGGGAAACAACGGTCTTATCAAGTCCAAGTATCTGACGTTTGCGATTGAAGCGGATTCCGTGAAAGCAGCAAAACCCCGATTGGAGCGCATTGAAACGGACATTCTTAACAATTTCAAGCGTTTGGGTGTGGTTGCTGCTCCCTTGAACGGAAAGCAGCGGCTTGCACAGCTTCATAGCATCTTCCACATGGATGAGCAGACACCGTTTCTGTTCGACTGGGACTGGCTGGCCCCATCCGGGCTGTCCACCAAGGATTTTATTGCACCCAGCTCTTTTGAGTTCCGCACCGGAAAGCAATTCCGCATGGGTAAGAAGTATGGTGCAGTCAGCTTCGTGCAGATCTTGGCACCTGAGCTGAATGATCGTATGCTGGCTGATTTTCTGGATATGGAAAGCTCCCTTATTGTGAACCTGCATATCCAGTCCGTGGATCAGGTCAGTGCAATCAAAACGGTAAAACGTAAGATCACCGATTTGGACAGAGCAAAAATTGAGGAACAGAAAAAGGCCGTCCGTGCCGGATACGACATGGACATCATCCCGTCCGACCTTGCCACCTATGGAACAGAAGCCAAGAAGCTGCTGCAGGACTTGCAGAGCCGAAATGAGCGAATGTTCCTGCTGACATTCCTTGTTCTCAATACGGCGGACAGTCAGCGGCAGCTGGACAACAACATCTTTCAGGCCAGCTCCATCGCCCAGAAGTACAACTGCCAGCTGACCCGTCTGGATTTCCAGCAGGAAGAGGCCCTGATGAGCAGCCTTCCTCTGGGGCAGAACCTCATTGAAATCCAGCGTGGATTGACCACCTCCAGTGTGGCTATTTTCGTTCCCTTCACCACGCAGGAATTATTCCAGACAGGAAAAGAAGCCTTGTACTGCGGTATCAACGCCTTGTCCAACAACCTTATCATGGTGGACCGCAAGTTGCTGAAAAACCCCAATGGCCTGATTTTGGGTACACCTGGTTCCGGCAAGAGCTTTTCTGCAAAGCGTGAGATTGCCAACTGTTTTCTGCTGACCAATGATGACATTATCATCTGCGACCCCGAAGCAGAATACGCACCTCTGGTGGAACGCCTGCACGGTCAGGTCATTCATATTTCTCCCACATCCGGGGACTATGTGAACCCGCTGGACTTGAACCTGGACTACTCGGACGATGAAAGTCCTTTGTCCCTCAAGTCCGACTTCATCCTGTCCTTGTGTGAGCTGATTGTGGGCGGCAAAGAGGGCTTGCAGCCCGTCCAGAAAACCATCATCGACCGCTGTGTGCGTCTGGTCTATAACGACTATCTGAATGACCCACGCCCGGAGAATATGCCCATCCTGCAAGACCTGTATGAGCTGCTCCGCAAACAGGACGAAAAAGAAGCACAGTACATCGCAACGGCACTGGAAATCTATGTCACCGGTTCTCTGAATGTGTTCAACCATCGGACGAACATCGACATCAACAACCGTATTGTCTGCTTTGACATCAAGGAGCTGGGCAAGCAGCTGAAAAAGATCGGTATGCTGGTCGTACAGGATCAGGTATGGAACCGTGTCACCATCAACCGTGCTGCCCGCAAGTCTACCCGTTACTACATCGACGAGATGCACCTGCTTTTGAAGGAGGAGCAGACCGCCAGCTACACCGTCGAAATCTGGAAACGATTTAGAAAATGGGGCGGCATTCCGACTGGTATCACCCAGAATGTCAAAGACTTGCTTTCCAGCCGTGAGGTGGAGAACATCTTCGAGAACTCCGACTACATCTATATGCTCAATCAGGCAGGCGGCGACCGAAAAATCCTTGCCCAGCAGCTGGGAATCAGTCCCCATCAGCTCTCCTATGTGACCCAGTCCGGTGAGGGCGAAGGTCTGCTCTTTTATGGCTCGGTTATCCTGCCCTTTGTGGATCACTTCCCCAAAGATACAGAGCTGTACCGCATCATGACCACAAAATTGTCCGAAATCAAGAAGGAGGAAAAATGATTATGAATCCCACTGAAGTGAATACCATGAAGTTCTTTGACGAGGTTCTGGAAGCTCATCAGAGTATGCTGATCTCGGCAATGGCCGACGCAGTTGCGGAGTGCCGCACGGCGGACGCGCTGGCCGCTACGCTCAACGAGGACGGTGAAACCGGTCTGTTCCGCCTGATCGAGATTTGGTGCGCCATGCAGCCTGCGGGCAATGTGATGGTACTGGAAGGCAGCGGCGCACAGCTGCTGGCGGATGTGCTGGCTCAGGTCTATGCCTACATCGTTCTGCATCCCGTGGACGGTCCTACGGGCCTGGCAATCTATCTGGAGCTGCATTACATGGTAGACTGCCTGATGCATGGTGAATGGTTTGAATAAGGAACCGCGCCTGCACTTTTCTGAGGACGACCGGGCTGACCCTAAACTGGAAAAGCCCATCCGCAAGGTGGATAAAGCCGCTGCCAAAGCAGATAAGGCGCAAGAGAAAATCCCGAAGAAAACTGTGAAAGTAAAAGAACGCACCGTTGACCCTGCCACCGGCAAGGCTTCGGTGCGTTTGCGCTTTGAAGAAGTGGACAAGAAAAAGCCGCCTTCCAAGCTGGATCATAGTCTGCGGGATGCTCCGGCAAATCTGGTGATCGGCAACGCACACCGGCAGATTCACAGCACTGAGGATGAAAATGTGGGCGTGGAAAGCGCCCACAAATCCGAAGAAGCTGCAGAAGCTGGCGGAAGGCTTATGCGTGAAGGCTATCACAGTCACAGGCTCAAGCCGTACCGAAAAGCGGCACAGGCAGAGCGCAAACTGGAAAAAGCCAATGTCAACGCACTGTATCAGAAAGCATTACGGGACGATCCTCAGCTATCCAGCAATCCAATCTCCCGATGGCAGCAAAAACAGGCAATCAAGAAGCAGTATGCCGCTGCCAAGAGAGGCAGTCAGACTGCCGGAACCGTGCAGCAGACCGCCAAGACCACTCAAAAGGCAGCACAGAAAGCTGCCGAAAAGACAAAACAGGCAGGACAGTTCATCTGGCGTCACCGCAGAGGATTTGGCATTGTCATCGTGTTCTTCGTGATGCTGTGCTTCCTGCTAAATACCATGTCCTCCTGTTCCATGATGTTTGAGTCGGTGGGGTCTGCGGTCACCGGCTCCACCTATCCCTCCAGAGATGAGGATATGCTGGGCGCAGAAGCAGCTTATGCTGCCAAAGAAGCCGAGCTTCAGGAATATCTGGATAACTACGAAAGCACCCACAGCTACGACGAATATCACTTTGATCTGGATGACATTGAGCACGATCCCTATGTTCTGGTATCCATCCTGACTGCCTACCATCAGGGAGAATGGACGCTCCCCGATGTGCAGGGCACGTTGGATATGCTCTTTGAAAAACAGTACATCCTTAAAGAAGAAGTGATAAAGGAAGTTCGATACCGCACCGAGACACGGACAGACAGCGAGGGAAACAGCTACACCGTGGAAGTTCCGTATGACTACTATATCTGCTATGTGTCGCTGGAAAACTTCAATCTATCCCATCTGCCTATCTACATCATGGGTGAGGATCAGCTGTCCATGTATGCCATCTACATGGCAACGCTGGGCAACCGTCCTGACCTGTTCCCACAGGGACAGTACCCCAACGCTTCTACCCACAAAGAGTATCTGGATTATGATGTTCCACCGGAAGCTCTGAAAGATGAACAGTTTGCAGCCATTCTCAAGGAAGCAGAAAAGTACCTTGGTTTTCCCTATGTGTGGGGCGGCTCCAATCCCTCCACCTCCTTTGACTGCTCCGGCTATGTAAGTTGGGTCATCAATCACTCCGGCTGGAATGTGGGCAGACTTGGCGCACAAGGACTGTGCAATATCTGTACCCCGGTATCTTCTGCCAATGCAAAGCCCGGAGATCTGGTGTTCTTTGAGGGAACCTACGACACGGATGGTGTCTCCCATGTGGGCATTTATGTGGGCAACGGAATGATGATCCACTGCGGCGACCCCATTTCCTATACCAACCTTAATTCTAATTACTGGCAGCAGCATCTTTACACCTATGGGCGTCTGCCGTAACTTCGGAAAGGAGCGAAATACAATGAACAACAAAATCAGAAAACTGAAAACGGAACGAAAGAAAAACGATGAGAAGATCGCCGTCTATCGCAGCCGCAATGCCGAAATTGATAAGCAGATCATGGAGCTGGAGAACCTCGACATCATCGGCCTGGTTCGCAGCGTGGGCCTGACCCCCGAACAGCTGGCTGCCCTCATTCAGCCGGCGGACCGTTCGGCACCCGATTTCAGAGAGGAGGAAACTGACCATGTGTAAATCCAAAACCCGTTATCTCGCTGGACTGCTGGCAGTGCTGCTGATCGTTCCGCTCTTTTCCGTGACGGCCTTTGCAAGCGGCGGCGACTATGTAGAGGAACCGATACCCGAAACCACGGTTGCGCCCGGAGAGCCGCTTTCTGAGGAAACCGACATCGTGACCCGCGACCTGCTCTACGATAAAGCTACCAACAAGCAGTTCATCACCGTACAGGACAGGGATGGAAACACCTTTTACATCGTAATTGACTACGATGCAGCAACAGGCGAAGACGAGGAACAGTATAAGACCTATTTCCTCAACCCGGTGGATGCGGACGATCTTGCTGCGCTGGCAAAAGACAAGCAGGAAAAGCCTCCCGCCTGCATTTGCTCGGAGAAATGTGTCCCCGGAAAAATCAATATGAATTGTCCGGTCTGCGCATCCAATATGTCCGAGTGTATGGGTAAGGAACCCGAACCGGCTGAGACGGAACCTGAACCCTCTCTTCCCTCAGAACCGGAGCCTGAGAAAAAGCCCGGTGTCAACCCGGCTGCACTGATTGGCCTGCTGGTATTGGCGGGCGGTGGCGGCGCAGCTGTGTTTATGAAGCTGAAAAAGGGAAAGAGTCAGACCGCTGCCCCCAATGCAGACGATTACGACTACGAGGAAGATGGGGACGAGGACGAGCCGTGGGAAACCGAGGACGATGAAAACGAGGAGGACGCAGCGGAGAATAGTGAGGAAAAACTGGAATGACCCGCTTTACAGACAGTCCCTTTGAAAAAATGATGACACAGAAACCGACGGGCAGGGCCGAAAAGTCCTGCCCGTCCTCTTTACCCCACGATCATCCCTGCTATGGCTGCGGCAATTATGATGGGAGTCCCTGCGTGGGATTGTGTGCGAAAAAAATGAATACCTGGCTAAAAGAAAGGAGGAAAAACCGTGAAACTGGTAATTGCTGAAAAGCCTTCCGTTGCCCAAAGCCTTGCATCGGTGCTGGGTGCAACAGGCAAAAAGGACGGCTATCTGGAGGGCAGCGGCTGGCGTGTCAGCTGGTGTGTGGGGCATCTGGCCGGGCTTGCCGATGCAGACAGCTATGACCCCAAATATGCCAAGTGGTGCTACGACGATCTGCCGATCCTGCCCCAGCACTGGCAGATGGTGGTGGGAAAAGATAAGAAAAAACAGTTCGAGATTCTCAAAAAGCTGATGAATGCTTCGGATGTGGATGAGGTCGTGAATGCCTGTGATGCCGGTCGTGAGGGCGAGTTGATCTTCCGGTGTGTGTATGAGCTGGCAGGCTGTAAAAAGCCCATGAAACGGCTCTGGATCTCCTCGATGGAGGATTCTGCTATCCGGGATGGCTTTGCCAATCTTCGACCTGGCTCTGCGTATGACGGTCTGCATGAAGCGGCACTCTGCCGTGCCAAGGCAGACTGGCTGGTGGGTATCAACGCCACCCGGCTGTTTTCCGTACTGTACCACCGGACCCTCAACATCGGGCGTGTCATGTCTCCGACGCTGGCTCTCATCGTCCAGCGAGAAGCGGAGATCAGTACCTTTCACCCGGAGCCGTTTTACAATGTGATCCTGGAGCTGCCCGATCTCACCGCTAACAGTGAGCGCATGAAAGAAAAAAAGACCGCTGAGCAGGTCAAGGCAGATTGCACGGATGCTGCGGTGGTCACAAAGGTGGAGCGTAAAGAGAAAAGTGAAAAGCCGCCTGCGCTCTACGATCTGACCACCTTGCAACGTGATGCAAACCGTCTGCTGGGCTATACCGCACAGCAGACCTTGGACTATCTGCAAAATCTCTATGAAAAGAAGCTCTGTACCTATCCCAGAACGGACAGCCGCTACCTCACATCGGATATGGCCGATGGTCTGCCGGAGCTGATCCAGCTGACTGCGGGTGCGATGCCCTTTGTAAATGGTGCAGAGGTTTCCTGCAATGCCGCACAGGTCATCAACGACAAAAAGGTTTCCGACCACCATGCGGTGATCCCTACCAGAAATATCAAGAGTGCTGACCTTACAGCGCTCCCGGTTGGGGAACGCTCAGTGCTGGAGCTGGTAGCAAGGCGTCTGATCTGTGCTGTGGGACAGCCCCATATGTATGCAGAAACAACGGTCACTGCGGAGTGCGGCGGACATTCCTTTACCTCAAAGGGGAAAACCGTTCTCACTCCCGGATGGAAAGTATTCGACCAGAAATCCGACAAGGAGGAAAAACCTCTGCCGGAGCTGAGCGAAGGACAGACGCTTGCACTCACGAGCGCCAGCATTAAGGAGGGCAAAACCAGCCCGCCCAAGTTCTACACCGAAGATACCCTGCTGTCTGCGATGGAATCTGCCGGTGCAAAGGATATGCCCGAAGATGCGGAACGCAAGGGGCTGGGAACCCCTGCTACCCGTGCAGGCATTCTGGAAAAGCTGGTATCTACCGGCTTTGTGAAGCGCAAGAAAAATAAGAAGTCCGTACAGCTGATTCCGTCCCATGATGCAGTGTCTCTCATCACCGTCCTGCCGGAGCAGCTGCAATCGCCGCTGCTGACTGCTGATTGGGAGTATCGTCTGGGTGAGATTGAGCGTGGTGAGCTGACCGGCGCAGAATTTATGAGTGAAATTTCCACCATGCTCCGTGAACTTGTTGAAACCTATCAGGTCATCAAAGGAACGGAGTACCTGTTCACCCCGCCCCGTGAGGTGGTGGGAAAATGCCCTCGCTGCGGCGGCGAAATTGCAGAAATGCAAAAAGGCT